>CAMAVD010000301.1 GCA_945861575.1 Akkermansia muciniphila | reverse complement strand
GGATCGTTACCTGCCGCGAATCCTTTCTCAGCCTCCAAGGCCAAGAAACCGGGAATGTCGGCCTCTGGGAGCTCAGGCAACTGAGTTTGCAAGGTCAATGCCCAGCTCTGCGGCACGGCCACCACGCAGCGACGCTCTCGCAGCCCTGCTGCCAGGAGCTGTTGGCGCAACTCCTGGCCTACCAACTCCGGATCATGGCTGAGCGGGTTGAGCGACAGGGAGGCGCTTAGGCTGCCGACCACCGTGGCGGAACCGTTGGTCCGCTTCAGGTGCGCCACATCCATCCGCTGGCCGTCGAAGGCGATGCCGAGGAGCGAATTGAGTCGTCGATGTTTCATCAAGTCCATTAGGGGTTCCTCTGAGCGACCTGGACTTTTTGCCGAGCCTCGCGCCCAAGGGCCCATCCCAGGGGAGTCAGGTCTTGTCGGGCCGCGATACGCGGAGTGCCGCTGGAGAGGTCGAAGACGAAACGCTGCCGCCGATAGCCACGTCCATGCTGACCCAATGCGGCGATGTCCGCTCGAAACCGCGTACTTCCATTTGTAAGGTAATCATTGGCAGCCCTCAGGCCGTCCCCCGTAAGCGCATTGGTGAACCATCCAGGGGTGCTCAGCTGATCTACATGACCTCGCCGATAGGCGATTAGAGCGGAAGCGCCGACCTTCTCGATTCCGGGCAGACAGCTGAGGACCACCTCGCTGGCAGTGCTGGCATTCACCCGGCTGATGGACCCTGCAGCTCCCGGGCCCGGAGCCCTGGTGGTGGTGGCAGCCGGAGCTACCGTGAGATACTCCAGAATGCCAGGATCCAGTCGGCCGTCCTGATTGTCCTTAGGCGGACTCCCGTCTCCATCGTTCTCGTTCGGATCCAGAATTCCATTCTGATTGGCGTCCTCACCGAACAGCACTTCCGCGTCCATCCCAAACACGAGCCGAAGCTCGTCGAGCGTCTCGAAATGGGCGTTCTTAGCGCGATGCGCCGGGTTCCGACGCA
Organism: Akkermansia muciniphila; assembly: GCA_945861575.1. Taxonomy (GTDB): domain Bacteria; phylum Verrucomicrobiota; class Verrucomicrobiia; order Limisphaerales; family UBA11320; genus UBA11320. The sequence continues at coordinate 4,023 of CAMAVD010000301.1, read as the reverse complement.
TATAGGTCTCCTCCTCCGCGCCGCCTGAAGTCACCTCTGAATCGGAGTCCCGCCAGTCGATGATGGCTGCCGCCAAGCTAGGTGTCATGCGCGGTAAAGCCTCCAGCATCGCCAGAGTGGCTGTGTTGACATCGAGCCGGCCTGACTCGTCGTCGAGACCAAAGTAGGGAAGACTGGGAGAATCCTGATCGGGATCGCGGCCGACGAACCAGAAGGTAGCCTCGCCCACAGAAACGGCGTCGCGGGAATAGAACTGCGCGCTGGGAAGCAAACCAGGGGTTTCCAGATTGGTCAGCAGATAGGCCGCGTAGCGCGCCGCTCCTTCGATGGCCTGGTCCGCCGCCAACCCAGCGATCCGATTCTCCGAAGCCTTCAGCTCGAGCGACATTGAGTGACCAAAGTAAAGCGCCAGGCTGACCAGACCAAAGGCCACCCAAAGCGTGATGATCAAGGCGCTCCCGGACTGAGAGCGAGGGGCGCTGGCCGCAGCGGTCGTAAGCTTCATCGCCCGCCTCCCGCTATGGGTGTGCTGGTTTGATTGGTGTTAGCAGTAACCATGACAGGCGCGACGAGCTCCACCGGATAAGTGACGCGCTGACCTCCGGGACGACGCCCCGAGGTTGGCTCCTCTTCGGCGGGGGCTTCGACAGACAGCGTCACCTTGACTGCATTCGGAAGGACCGCCGCCTCCGAAGTGGAATCCCAGCTCGTCTTCCACTGGCTGCCGTCGTAGAACTGAAATTCCATCGATACCACGCCACTCAGCAAATGCTGCTGCTCAGGAGTGTCTTGGACGCTCGCCAGCAGATTGCGCGAAATCACCCGCACCAGATCCTTGGCGCCGCCGCCCAACTGATTGGTCGACGGCATCAAAACATAGCCCACTCGCTGAACATCGCCCCAAGGCTGCAGCCCCTGAGTGACACCTGTGTTGGCGTAGAACTCGAACCCTGTGTCGGAGGAGGTCACTCCCGTCACAGATCCCGACTTCACCGAAGCCGCGAGGGTTCCACCCGGAGGAACAATGCCCTCCAGGTCCCGGCGAAGCACCTGGAGTGCGTGCTCCAGGGGCAAGGCGAGATCGAGGCTTCGCACCGTTTTATTGCGAAGGCGGAGAGCGCCGTACAGCACGCCATTGATAGCGGCGAGCACAACGGCAAAGAGGGCGATGGAGAGCATAAGCTCGATGAGTGTGAAGCCGCGCCTCGCGGATTCACTCCCACTCGCTGCCTTAGGCGCTTGGCCATCGATCGTCATAAAAGTTGCCGAATCATCGTCTGCTGTGAACTGAGTTTCACTGGCTGGTGTCAGCCAGAGTGCTGAGCCGAACCGCACATTCACGCCCCTGCACCTCGTAGGTCACGTCTACGGAAAGCAACTGCAAGGCACCCTGCTCCCAGGTCCTACTGCGCATTTCCCATCGATACTGGCGACGCCCTTCCTGGGCCGTGCCGCTGGACACCACTTGCTGCCATTGCTTCGTCGCCACCATTTCCCCCAGCACCCGCGACGCCACACGTCCAGCCTCCTGCTTGCGTTCAGCCACCTGCCCCGCTTGGTTCGCCAGTCGGACACCTTCGACAGCTACCGGCACCACGATGGCCAGAAATGCCAGGGCCGCCAGAGCCTCGGCCAGCGTGAAGCCGAGTCGCGATGAATTACGGGCGATTCGCATAACCGGAGGCAGAGCCACTTTGAATCTCATAGGCCGATCCGAGGGCATTGGGCGTGATCCAGACTGAGGCCGAGGTATCCCCCTGATCGCCCGTGGACGTGCCTAACAGCCAGATGTTCCGAGGCGCTGCCTCAGGCAAAAAGCCGTCCGGCGAAAAGCGAATCTGAATCCCAGACCTTGAGGACGCCATGCCCGAGGACGAGCGAGTTGAAAGCGCGTTCTGCTGGATGGTCGTCTCCATCCGAATCTCCAGGTCCTGGCCCAATTCGTAGTCGACCGAATGTTCATCAGAGGTCGTGAAGCTGTATTCCGACTCGACCCCGTAACGCCTCCGCTGCATATCCACCCAAAGAATCATCGGAATACTCTCCGCGACCGCACGACTCTGAGCGTAGCGAGTGAGCGAGAGAAATCGCCGCGCCTCCGAGTGGAGCCCCCGCCCCTGGAAAAACCGGGAAAGGGAGGCCCCTGTCAGGGATAGAATCACCAGCATGACCGTCATGACAAGAATCAGCTCGATCAGGGTAAAGGCAGATCGACGCTGCCTAGCGACGCTGCTGACCGGCTTGCGTCCAGTTAGAAATATCATCATCGCCTCCCACACGCCCGTCGGGTCCCATCGACATCAGGTCGTAGGACTTGGCATTTCGTTTACCAGGATACTCATAGACATACTCGTTGCCCCAGGGATCCAGCGGGATGTCGTTCTTCATATAAGGCCCTTTCCAGTTCTGCCCTTCGCGCGGTGCCTCCACCAGATCGCGAAGGCCGCTCTTGCCCTTGGGATAGTAGCCCATGTCCACCTCGAAGGAATCAAGCGCGGTGCCAAAGGTGGATATTTGAGACTGCGCGGCTGTGAGGCGGGCCTGCTCGGTGCGTCCTGCAAACTTTGGCACCACGATGGCGGCCAGAATTCCCAGGATGACCAGCACGAGCAGAAGCTCGATCAGCGTGAAGCCGCGCGCGCGCGCGGCAACAGCGAAGAAGGTCGGCGAGGTATTACGTGTCAATTTCATAGTCTCGGTAAGGCGTGTTCAGTGTTACTTGATATGATCTTGAAGGGAAAAGATCGGGATCACCATCCCGATGAAAATCGTACCGATGAATCCCGCGATGGCGAAGAGCATCAGCGGCTCGGCAAGCGCCACGGCCGTCTTCAGCTGCCGATCGAGGTCGGATTCGGTCACATTGGCAATACGGATCAGCTCCCCGTCCAGCCGTCCGCTCTCCTCGGCCACAGCAATCATCTCGAGGATCGACCCGGAAAAAAGCGTCCGACACTCACCCAGGCTGGCGCCAAGCTGCTTGCCCTCCTTGACGCGCTCAATGCTGTTGGACACGGCATCCACCAGAATTTGGTTGCCGATCGAACGGCGAGCCACGTTTAGTCCATTCACCAAAGGTACGCCCGCGCCCAGCAGTGTGCCCAGCATCCGGCAAAACCTTGACATCGCGAACTGCGCCACGAGCGGCCCCACGACAGGGGCCTTGAGAATGGCCCCCTCCCAGACACGCCGACCCTGTTCCGAAGTCAGCCAGGTACGGAAGGAGTAGATCCCAATAACCAAGGCGAGCAAGATCACGATTCCGTAGGAGCGAAGGAGCTCGCTGAGAGAAACGATCAGCTGGGTCAGCAAGGGAAGCGATGCGCCGAAACCGGCGAAGATTGTCTGAAATCGGGGAATGAAGAAGACCAGCAGGAAGACCAGCACCCCAATGGCCAAAACCAGGAGGATGGTCGGATAGAGAAGGGCCGTCATGACCTTGGAGTGCATCTCCTTTTCGCGCGCCTGAAAATCGGCAATCTGCGCGAGCACGACATCGAGGAATCCCCCTGTCTCCCCCGCCTCCACCATCGCGACATAAACGCGCGGAAAGGTCTTGGGAGATCGCGACATCGCCTCCGTCAGGGTCAGCCCGTCAATCACGAGATCATGCACCTGCTTCCACTGAACCGCCGCTGCAGGATTGGCAGCCTCCTTGCAAAGGATCACCAACGCCCGGCTGAGCGGAACCCCGGCCGACAAAAGGCTGGAGAGCAGTCGCGTGAAATTCTCCAGAACCCGGGCGGTGATGCGCCCCCCGGTGGCTGCAGGCGGCTTCCCTGAGACGACCGGCGTTTCTTTAGCTGTCTCGCGCTTGACGTTCACGGGTGCCGAAGACTTCTTGGAGCCAGATGTCCCCGATCCACTGCGTTCAGCGAGACTGATCGGACGCAGCCCAAGCCCGTCCATCTGACGAAGCGCATCCTGACGCCCACCCGCATCAAGTTGTCCCTCAGAAATTCGACCGTCCGTCTGGACGGCTCTGTAGCTAAAGGTGGGCATGGTGATGAGCGTCTAGCTGCC
>CAMAVD010000300.1 GCA_945861575.1 Akkermansia muciniphila | reverse complement strand
CATTGAGTTTGCGCAGACAGAGGACGGGCAGGTGCATTTGCTTCAGGCGCGGCGTATTGCCGTTCAGCGAAACTGGAATCGGGCCGTGCGCACTCGTCTGAGTGAAACACTTGAGCAGTTGGAGCAATTTTTCGTCGAGCATTCGCGACCCCGTGCTGGCCTGCCTGGAGACACGACCCTCCTGGGTCAGATGCCGGATTGGAATCCTGCCGAGTTGATAGGAGCCGAGCCAGGTCCGCTGGCGACCTCCCTCTTTCGGGACCTCATCAGCGATAGTGTCTGGCAAGAAGGGCGCGCGTCGATGGGCTATCGCCCCGTGCCGCATGAACCGCTGATGCTGACCCTGGCTGGGCGTCCCTACATTGACGTTCGGAATAGCTTTGCCTCCTTCCTTCCGGATGGTCTTCCCCGAGCCGTTGAGAGCGCGGTAGTGAATGCTTGGATAGAGCGTCTGTGCCAGCATCCAGAGTTTCACGACAAGGTAGAGTTTGAGGTGGCTCAGACTGTTTTTGACTTTGCCTTCGAACAGAGTCTCTTCACGCGCTACGCAGGAGTCCTCAATGCGTCGGATCATCGGACCTATGTGGAAGCGGTGCGCCGTCTCACGATTCGTAATGTGGACCCGGGCGTGGACGGTTCGTTGGCGATGGCGCTTAGGCGTATCGCGATTCTGGAGAGTCGACAGGAGTCCTGGATCCTGCCTGATACCCCTCTGCGCAAAGCGTTCGGACTTCTGGCGATGTGTCGGCAGTATGGCACATGGCCCTTCACCATCATCGCACGTCACGCCTTCATGGCGGAGGCCCTGCTTCGTTCCGCGATTGCGAAAGGGGCCTGGGTCGCTGAACGACTGGACAGTTTCAAGCGGGGTCTAATGACTCCGGCGGGGATGATGTCTGCGGATTTTGCAGCCGTGTTGGCTCAGGAGTCCACGTCCCAGGATTTCCTTCGCCGGTATGGACATCTGAGGCCCGGGACCTTCGACATTCTGAGCCCCCGCTACGATCAGCGTGAGGACCTCTTTCGCGATGCGGTTGCCGGCGTGACCGTGCCGCATGGAGGCGCAGGGGACCGGTTCGTTCTTACAGCGGAAGAGCGTAACGGGTTCGGTCGCTTACTGCGCGAAGCTGAGATCCCTCTCGATGCCGACCAACTCTTCGCCTACGCCGCGCAGGCGATCGGTGGCAGGGAGCACGCAAAGTTCGTCTTTACGCGTCCCTTGAGCGACGCCATTGAGAATATTGCCGAGTGGGGAGAGTGCATTGGTTTGACCCGCGAAGACCTCGCCTTTCTCTCACTCCGGGATCTATCCGAAACGCTCACAGTCCCTGTGACACGGGACCGTGAGAGCCATTTTCAGGAGTTGGCGCAAACCCGACGAACCCAGGCGCGAGAGATGCGGGGACTTCGACTCGGCTATATCCTGAGGAGCGCCCAGGATTTTTACGTGGTACCCCAACACCGTGGGGCAGCGAACTTTGTGACCAGCAAGGGCATTGAAGCGGTGCCGGTGCGACTGAGCAACCGAATGACCGGGGTTGTCGACCTGTTTGGAAAGCTGGTGTGCATTGAGTGTGCGGATCCCGGGTTCGATTGGATCTTTACCAAAGGGATCGGCGGCTTGATCACCAAGTATGGGGGTGCCAATTCGCATATGACCATCCGCTGTGCCGAGTTGGGCATTCCCGCTGCGATTGGAGTGGGTGAAACTCTGTTTGAGCATCTGTCCTTCTCGGGAAGGGTGGAGCTGCGTTGTGCGGAGAAGATCGTTCGGTCTGTGACTTTATGAAAAGGCTAGGTTTGACCATGAGGGTGGAGAGCGCGGTGGGCTACTCCGAAGATCGGGATGCGCTGGCGCAGGACTGGACCCGCTTTTTGAGCAAGGCCCTCCCGGACTGTCGATGGATGCTGATCCCTAACCTGGGGCCGCCGGTCGTGGACTTCGTGCGTGCCTGGGGGTTGGAGGGGATCATTTTTACGGGGGGCAATGACGTGGGTACGTGTCCGGTGCGAGACAAAACGGAGTCATTGCTGATGGGTTTTGCGCTGGAGAATTGGATCCCTTCTTTTGGGGTCTGCCGCGGATTGCACATGGTCCAGCATCATCTGGGTGGGAACGTGCAGGCTTGTCCAAAGGAGGGGCATGTCGCCACACGCCATGGCATCCGATGCGAAGCGATGGCGGGAGGAGTATCCCGTCGAGTGGTGAACTCATTCCACTCCCAAGGGGTGCGCTTGGATGACCTGGCACCGGGCGTGGCAGCCACCGCGTTGTCGGAGGATGGGTGGGTAGAGGCGATCCGGCATCAGTCGGCGCCGCTCACCGCCATCCAATGGCATCCTGAACGAAATGAGACTCCCGATCCTGAGGACGTCGCCCTGATTCGTGAAGCCTTTGGTCTGGAGCCGTTGGAGGAAATCGCTCCGGCCTTTCTATACACTCGAAACCAACCCTTCCTAACCCCACTTACATTCCCCCCATGCGTGCCTTGATTCTGGCAGCGGGACGCGGCTCCCGGATGCGGAGCCTCACCGCTCATAAACCCAAATGTCTGGTGGAGCTTGCCGGACGCGCCCTGCTGGATTGGCAGCTAGGAGCCCTTCGAGAATCCGGCATACAGGACATCGCCGTTGTCCGCGGCTACTGCCGCGAGGCCCTGGCAGGCTCCGACTACACAGTCTTCGACAATCCCCGATGGGCTCAGACCAATATGGTTTCCTCGCTGATGTGCGCGGATGCCTGGCTGCGCCAAGGCGACTGCATCCTGTCCTATTCCGATATCGTCTATCATCCAGATGCCGTGAGGGCTCTGGCAACATCCAGTGGAGAGATAGCCCTCACGTATGATCGGCTTTGGAAACATCTCTGGCTGGATCGTTTCGAAGATCCCTTAAGCGATGCGGAGACCTTTCGTTGTGATGCGGCTGGGCGGTTGCTCGAGATTGGCCATCGAGCGACGTCGCTGGCTCAGATTGAAGGGCAGTATATGGGGCTGTTAAAACTGACCGCTGCGGGTTGGGGGTCGGTCTACGATTATCTGCAATCCCTCCCTCAGGCAGAGCGGGATGGGCTTGATATGACAGCACTCTTGGGGCGTCTGCTTGTCCGGGGAACCGGCATCCAGGCTGTGGGAGTGGACGGACAATGGTGCGAGGTAGACTCCGATGAGGACCTGGAAACCTACACCGAGCTTCTCGCAGAGGTCATGCCCTGGCGGCACGACTGGCGCTGGGAGGAGACCGCCTAGGCGGTCGATCTGTTTTCACCGCCTCCAGTCTTCATCCTGGTATGTACGATCGACGAGAGTCCAAGCAGAAACCCGCAGGCGGAGCGGCGGTTCCGCGTTCTGCGAGGAGGCAACAAACGGCGCCCTTCGAATCCGTTTCGCGCGTCCTCTGGCTGACCGGGCTCAGTGGGGCTGGCAAGAGCACTCTTGCCAGGAAGCTATGCGCGCATCTTCGGGAATCCGGCTGTCCCACCGTTTTTTTGGATGGGGACGATGTGCGTTTGGCAGTGGCCGATAGTCACATTGGTCACGATCGAGACAGCCGATTGATCAACGCCATGCGGATCTGTCGCTTGGCGAAGCTCATTTCTGAGCAGGGATTCACAGTGGTCGTAGCGACGATGTCGATGTTTCGCGAGGTCTATTCTTGGAATAGAGAGAATCAGCCTGGATATTTTGAAGTGCTGCTCCGGGTTCGTCTCGAGATCCTGCAGGGGCGGGATGCCCGAGGACTCTACAGCCGTGCGGCGCGGGGAGAAGTCCAACACGTGGTGGGTGTTCATTTGCCTTACGACGAGCCGGAAGGCTCCGATTTGGTACTCATCAACGAAGGACCCGAATCTGAGGTGAGCTCCTTGGTGGACACGATTCTATCCACCCTTCAACACCGATTTCAAAACGCTTAAAGACCCAAACCCCAGACCATCCATTTACAAAACTATGTCGACTGCAGCTACCATTAAACAGGGCGACTTCTCGGCTTTGGCCGAGAGTTACGCGAAGAACCGTCCCGACTATTCCCCCAGCGTCTTGAGGGCTTTGTGCTCCTATGTGGGCGCACACGAGCCGGGAGTTCGAGTGGCGGATGTGGGAGCAGGAACCGGGCTTTGGACGCGCATGCTGGCTCAGGAGGGATTGACGGTGCAGGCCGTGGAGCCCTGCGATGCCATGCGCGAACAGGGGGAAGGCTACACTGCGGGAAACGGAGTCGAGTGGCGCAAGGGAACCGGAGAGAAGACAGGACTTGCGACCGCGGGGGTTCACTGGCTCACGATGGCCTCCTCCTTCCACTGGGTGCGGCAGCCTGAGGGTTTGACGGAGTTCCACCGAGCGCTGAAGCCGGGCGGCTATCTCACGGTCCTTTGGAATCCGCGCGACATTGAATCAAGTCCGCTGCATCAGCGCATTGACACCCTGGTGAACAGTTGGGTTCCGGGCCTTAAGCGGGTTTCCTCTGGGCATGAGAAGAACACCCGCGACTGGGCCGTTGAACTTGCGGCCACCGGGCAGTTTGAGGAGGTCCTTTTCATGGAGGCCCGTCATCAGATCGTTATGACACACGAGCGCTATCTGGGTGCCTGGCGGTCTGTGAACGACATCCAGGCGCAGGCGGGGCCCGAGCGATTTGAGAAGCTGATGCAGGCCATCTCGGAACTGATCGAACCGTTGCCGGAAGTGGTGGTTCCCTACAAGACCCGCGCCTGGACCGCGCGCCGCTGTGATCTATAGGGGTCATGAGGCGATTTACCCTGACATCCGCCCCGTCCTCCGCGGCCCTCAGTGTGTCGACGTAGCGCTCCTGTCCAGGGAGTCGCTGGTTGAGCAGAAGAGGCAGGGGATTGTCTTTGTGGGAGACCTGGGATTCGAAGTGAAGGAGGAGGTGGACCGTTTCCTGAAAACGTCCCTAAACCTAAGAAACTAGAACCGGGCCGCTGACGACCGCTTTTGAGTGCACTCGCCGGGAGCACCCGTGCTGATCTTCCGTCCAATCCGGGGTATGAAACATTTTCTTCTCTGGATGGCGCTGATGATGGGCATC
>CAMAVD010000299.1 GCA_945861575.1 Akkermansia muciniphila | reverse complement strand
CCTCCGCCCAGTACCAGGCCGCTTTCACGGAATTCACCTCCCAAGGCTACCGTCCGATTTCCGTCAGCGGTTATGGGATCAACGGGGTTCCCTATTTCGTGGCTGTTTGGGACAAGAGCTCAGGACCTGCATATGCCGCGCGGCACGGGCTCAACGCAGCTCAATATCAAACGACCTTCGATCAGCTTACGGGACAGGGTTATCGCCCAATTCAGGTCCGAGGCTACACCGTGGCAGGCACAGACCGCTTTCACGGACCTGAATACCCAGGGATATCGACCGATCTTGGTCAGCGGGTATGCTCTGGGGAGTGACGACACCCCTGTCCCGAATATTCCATCCAGTGGTGTTCCGGTTCCCGGCTTGAGCGCTTTTGACGATGCCATGAAACGTTACATGGGGGCACGGAATGTGCCTGCGGCTGTGCTTTGCGTATCAAAGAATGGGAAGATTCTGCTGGAGCATGCCTATGGCTGGCAGGACAGGGCCAAGTCGCTTCCCCTGAAGCCGAGTGCTCTATTCCGTATCGCCAGCTTGTCCAAACCACCAAGCGCCGCTGCGGTTCGAAAATTGGTGGCGGACGGGAAATTGAAGCTGACAGACTTCGCGTTCAATCTCGGCCAGCCTGTTCCAGGCATTCTAAAGATTGTTCCCTTTGGCACCCCCGATGCACGATTGAAGCAGGTGACCGTAGCCCATCTTCTCGACCACAAGGCGGGATGGGATCGGGATATCTCAGGAGATCCAATGTTTCAGGCAAATCAGATTGCCACTGCTCTGAAAGTCCCAAATCCGCCCTCGCAGGAAGACTTTGTCCGCTTCACGCTTGGCAAGCCGCTGGACCATGCACCGGGATCGACCTATGCCTATTCCAACTTTGGCTACCTGGTTTTGGGGCTGATCATCGAGAAGGTGAGTGGGAGGGATTATGTCGACTACCTTCATCGCTCCCTCTTGAGACCCCTGGGTTCATCGGACGCAGATCTAGAACTGGGGCGTTCGCTTCCGAACCTTCGGAACGAGCGTGAGCCCTGGTATTCAGACCCTGCCACTGGAGTGAGTGTTTTTTCCCCTCCCCGTATTCTCCCCTTCCCGGACGGGGCCTTTTATCTGGAGGCCATGGAGAGTCATGGCGGATTGATCTCAAGCGTGCGCGCCTACTGTCGTTTCCTGAAAGGTTACTGGATCAGCGGTCACCCTCGAGCGGGCAATGGGCAATCCTGGACCTTCTTCGGATCTTTACCCGGCACCTGGAGCATGGCCCATCAACGGGCTGATGGAGTGGATCTCGTGGCCTTCTTCAATCAGCGGACCGATCCTTCAGGGCTTTCGTATGACGACATCCTGCCCCTCCTTAACGGTGTGGCGGACTCCATTGCCGACTGGCCTACGGTAGACGTCACCCAACTGGTGCCGGTGGCTCCGCGGATCGAGTTGAGGGTCCCGATCCAGTCCCTAGCTTTCCAGACCGAGACGGGTCGGGTCTATCAGCTTCAATGGACCCTGGATTTCGAGATCTGGGGAGACCAGGGCAGTCACCAGATTGGCAACGGCCGCAGCATGACTGTTCAGGTAGATCTTGGAAAGTCGCGGGCCCCTGGACCTCGGCTTTACCGACTAGTGGTGGAGTAGAGATCGCAGTCCCCGGCCTGGCAGTTGCTCAAAGCGGAGTCTTCCAGCCTGCTGAGAGCCGATCCTTTCGAGAGCGGTGCGGGCGGCGTTCCCTAGCTCCCGGGCGGATGGCAGGGAGTTGCCTCCCACCAGAATTCGGTTCTCAAACTCCTGGAGATGTATGAGCAGTGCCGACGGATAGAGCCCCGCCAGTCGTTTCAGTTCAGGGTTCCATCTCCCAGGTGACGGTGGCAGCAGATTGAACACGGCGACTCCGCCGGGCTTGAGTCGCCTGCGTATCATGAGGGGGAGCTCCCTCCAGCTGATGACGGGCTTCCCGACGCTTCCTTCCTGAGGGATGGACAGATCCTCTACCAGTAGATCGAAGGGTGCCCCCTGTTTTTTGAGCCACGCCAGCGCATCTGAGTGCGCCCACTGAACCCGATTGCGCCACGTGGGGCAATGCTTCCTGAAGAGTGCATAGCTGGCACGGTCCAGATCGACAGCTTCTATGGTGGTGTCGTTCCCGAGCGCGACCAGAGGGGCGAGCATCCCGCCTCCGGCAAAACCGAGCAGGCCCACTCGTCCGCCGGGTGGATTGAGGAGGGTGATGAGCACAGAAAGGACGTCAAAAATGCTATGCGTCGGCCCGGCAGTGATCCGCAGCTCACTGATGACCACTCCGTGCTGGGTGAGTCGGAGGCCGTTGCGAGTCTTGGTAATTTTCACTCCCCTCGGTATCGCAGGGACACGCCGGACTGTCACGCATGCTCGCTAAGATCTTGCGTTAGATCGGCGCCGGGTAAACCGCGTTCTAGGCTGAACCAGCGCGCGTCCATTCGCGCCATTCCAGCCGCAATTTTTTGATTCGACCGCTCAGCGCTGGAAGCGAGCTCGATAGAATTTCCAAGGCAGAGTGGTGGGATCTACGAACTCAAACAAATCGCCTGACACTCTAGAAAAGTCGCCTACGCGAGATGTCCGGAAGGAATCACCAATCACGCGGAGCTGTCGGGCAGTTTGGGGGAAAAACTGCGGACACGACGAAAGAAAACCATGGCGCTCCCTATCGAGAGGATCGAGGCACCGGCGGCCCAGAGTGTGAGCGTGGTGAAAAAGTCTAAAAATCCCGCTTTGACAGGCCAGATTTGCTTACCGAGCATAACGGCCACGTAGCCCAAATAGCCAAACGCGTCGGCCAGATACATCAGATATCCAATGTTCCCCCGGTCTCGTGTCAGCGCGATGAGGCGTTCAAAGACGGTGGTGTGGACAGCCACGTAGGGCACATACATTCCCAAACCAAGAAGGACCATGAATTGAAAGCCGCTGACCTGCCCAAGTCGGAGGGCGATGACGGCGAGGGCCGCCAGCGTCAGTCCTCCGATCGAGAGGGTGAGAGCTGTGAAGAAAGCCCGTCGGTTGTCCCGTATCAGGACGACCAGGCCATTTGTCACCACTACCCCCAGGGCGACCATGAGTTCAGAACGCGTGAACACCCCGGGGTTCATGGTGGAGCCGAGCGCCGCCCAGATCTCGGGTGCGAAATCCGCGCGCAGACTTCTGAGGACGGTGACGAGAAGATACGCGAGAGTGATCGCGGCGAGTCCCAGGCCATGCCGCTTGATGAAGGCAACTCTCTCGCCTCGAGTCATGGGGGATCGCGCCGAACGCGCCTGGATGTCCAGCGCGTTCGGGGCTGGGATGCGGCTTAACATCCAGACGAATCCGACCAACGGGAGAAGAAAGACCAAGCCTGCGACGAAAGGCATCCAACCTTCAGCGACCCCAAGCCTCAGCAGTTCGGCACCGACGGACTTGGTGACACCGTCGGCCAGGATGAAGCTGGCGCAGAGTCCTGCGACAAATGCCTCCGTCTGTCGTCGGCCCTCCAGGAAACCCAGGACCAAACCAAAAACCATTCCTAGAGGGAGGCCGTTGAAGAAAAGCCAGGCGATGTTGTAGGGAGCGGGAGTTACCGCGAATAGGAGGAGGGAGATTTCGGCGATGCCGATGAGGGCCAGAAGCATTCCAGCCCTGCGCTCAGGTCGCATCTCGGCGATCACACGGATGCCGATGAACTTTGAGAGCATGTAGCCCAAGACCTGTGTGGTGACGAGCCACGATTTTAGGCTAATGCCTGTTGCAGGGTCGAGGTAAGCGCCCGCAGTGAAGGGTTTGCGAAAGCCATACATTGAGGCGTAGGTGCCGAAAGCGGCCAGGACACACCAGACGGAAAGAAACCAAGGCTGACACAGCCACTTCGACAGCCGGGCGGCTTTCCGTGACAATTCGCTTGCTTCAGGGGCGTTTGGGACCCCTTCCTGTGTTTTCACGCTTCAACGACGGACGAGTGACTCGAGAAGCGGGCGGAAGATCGCGAGAGGTGGAGTGAGCATCTCTCCCAATTTGCCCTGATCGTCATATCGCCGCACGCGCTCAGGCTCGGTGTCGATCCCCTGGTCGGCGATGTCCTCCCCCAGATCGTGGAGGAGATGCCCGTAGTCATGGAGCAGGCAGGCGGCCACAACACTATCCTCTTCGGAGTCCAGTCGCGCGAGGGTCGCGCATTGGAGTGCGTGCTGAAGCTCGGTGACGTCCTCCCCGTAAGCGCGATGCCCGCGCTCTTCAAAAACGTTAAAGATTCCAGAGACAACTTCTGACGGTGTCATGGGCCCCATGCTGCGTGCGGTTCGGCTCATTCTCAAGTTACGTTTCAGAAACGCCTTCGTGAATGGCTACTGAGCCAAGGAGACACGAGCCCAGCGGCCCGAGATAGCGAGATCCATGGCATTCGCGATTGAGGCCAGAGGCATGCTTGGGGACACGAGCTGGTCCCAGGGGAGTGTCTGCCCAGGGCCTTCGAGGAAAGCGACCGCTTCTGCCAGATCGTTGGGAGTGTAGTTGTGAGTTCCCTGCAGAGTTAGGCACTTGCGGATCAGCATTTCTCCCGTGAGATTCAGAGCGGAGTCTGGGTGAACCATGCCCACCAGTTGGTACCGGCCTCCTGGGCGGAGTAGATCGATTCCCTCTGCGATCACTTCCGCGCGGCCGGTCGCTTCGACCACTGCGTCCGCCCTGTCCAGTCCCACGAGGGCTCGCGCTGAGCTCAGTGCCGACTCTCCCCCGAAGGCTGAAACCAGGTTCAGGCGCTCCGGATTCGTGTCCACGACGACGATCCGCTGCCAGCCGTTCGCGCGGAGGAGTGCACACGCAAGCAGGCCGAGCAACCCTGCGCCCTGGATCACGGCTGTCCCTCCCCCTGTGCCCATGGGCCGTGTTGCGGCTACCATTGTGGCCAGGGCGCAGTTCGCGGATACAGCCATCCTTTCGGTGACGGAATCTGGGAGTGGAACGAGGTGTGTTCCTGCCCGGAGGACGATGTGCGAGGCGTACGTCCCGTTGAGACCTGTGCCGTCAGCGAAAGACGCGTGGCCGTACTTT
>CAMAVD010000298.1 GCA_945861575.1 Akkermansia muciniphila | reverse complement strand
CCCATTCCAGCTGCCTGCCAAGGTCTCCTTTAGAGCGATCCATCGATCGTCTGGCTCCAGGGGTTTTGGACCTGCAAAAAGCGCGGCTCCAGGGCTGAGCGGACGGTAGTTGTGCAACCACTGTATGATGGGGATCCCTTCCTGTAGGGCGCGCCGATAGATGCCGAGCGAGACGACAGGAATGACATTATGTAGCAGCCAGAGATCTGCTTGCTGTTCCCGATGAACCCGAACGAGCTCGTCGAGGACGGGGCGGTTGTTGAACAGCAGCCGCGCCTGCTGCAGTCGCGACGGAGCACCGGGTCGCTTCCATTCCTCGGACGCACGCCAAAACTGCGTGACGTGGTGGCCGCCGGTCCTCAGATCCTCGGCGATGCGGCCTACAGACTTCTCCTCGCCACCTGCGAGGGTGTAGCGATTGAACACCTGAACGATGCGGAGGGGCCGGACAGTAGACGTGGGGCGATCGAGGGACATTCGTTGCGTATGTGAAGGAGGTCAGGGAAGTGGCGGAGCCTGTCCCGGTGGCGGGAGGTCGGTTCGGGGTTCCCACTTGTAGGGCTTGTCAGCAGGCACCCGGATCCAGAACAGGCGGCCCCCATGGCGCCAGGCGTCCAGGAGGATCCCTTCTTGCAGGGGGCGGTTTTTGGCGCTGACCACCAGCGCGTTGTGTTCGTGTCGGGCGTTGGGTTTCGAAACGACCCGGTGCACCTCCAGAGTGCTCAATGCCACTTGGCGTAGGCGCTCCAGCAAATCATCTGCGAAGTGATAGCAAAGGCCTCGTTCTTTGAGTCCTAGGTTGACGAATACATTGTGGAGCGACGCGGGTTTCACCACGCGGTATTGATCGGCAAGATCGAGCGCGCGGTTCAGCGCGACATCTGCCAGCGCGCGGGCTTCATGGGGATCCACGGAAGGGGACAAGCCGCGGATGTCCTGGCAAAGAGATTGAATGGACGGCTCGGAAGCACGGGTTGTATTGGCGGGCGTACGGCCGGAGACGCACCCACCGAGTAACGTCAGCATGAGCGACGCCAAAACGACTCGGAGCGAGGGGGCGTTTCTGACTGAAGGGTGAGCGACTCGGCGCATAAGCCGGGTATAAAAAACTCGGGCTGACCCGCAGGCCAGCCCGAGTGTGAAGAACGTCACCAAGTTGACCTGCGGTCAGCCTGGGTCCAGTGGTTTAGTACTGGTGAGTGGATTCGGTTTCCTCGACCGAGCGATCGGTCTGATCGCTGTTCAGGATGGTGGTGAATCGGACATCACCCGCCTTGAGGGCCTTGATGGTCACTTTCCACGTGACCTTAGCCTTCGGGGCGATGGAAGCGACGGTGCCGTAGCTGACGGTGTCGCCGCTGCCGGAGACAGCCGTTTCGCCAGCACCGGAGACGAACTGCTGCCCCGCTTCGAGCTTGCTGCTCATCTTCACGTTGGTCAGCGGAGCGGTGCCCTGGTTGGTCACGATAACCTCATAGACTTCGTTGGCACCGACTTCGATCGGATCGTTCACGTCCACGACTTCAAGCAGAACAGCCGCGATACCGCGGTAAGTGGTCTGGCAGGAGGTGGAGGCTGGAGCAACGCAGGTGCCTGTAGCGGTTGCATTCAGGGTAACCTGACCCGCAGCGGCGGAGACCACTGTAGCGCAGACTTCTTTCGAAGCGCCTGGAGCGAGGGTGCCTACGCGCCAGACCAGCTTGCCCGCGGCGAGCGCGCCACCACCGGTGGTGCTCTGGACGGTCAGACCGGCGGGCACAGCCACTTCGATGGTCGATTCAGCTGAGGCGGCGTCGCCCGTGTTGGAGACCTTGAAACAGAAGTCCGCCGAGCGGCCGAGATACCGTTCAGCCGGCGCGGTGCAGGTGATCTGGAGTTGGCCCTGACGGATCACGGTGCTTGCGTTGGCTTCAGCCTTCACGCCTTCGCGGCTGGTTGCCTTGGCAATGTTGTCGTATTTGCCAGTGCGGGCTGCCTTGAGGGCCACCGGAATTTCTTTGGACTCACCCGGCTTGAGCACTCCAACGGGGAAGCTGAGGGCGGTCTTGCCGTCGGCTGTTGCCAAGCCCGAGGGCAGGTTGTCCGTGATCGCGACGTCATGCAGCGTGCTGCTGCCCGAGTTGCGGACAGTGAGCGTCATGTTGATCGGATCGCACGGCGTGCCTTCCGGGGTCAACTTCTTCACGAGCTCCAGTCCTGGCTTCAAGATCTTGATCGGCTCGCAGAGGATCGGGCTGTAGGTCGCCCAACCGCAGGTGGTGACGGTGCCTTCCTCGCTGGACATGCCGGTCACGGTGATGACCTTGGTGGCATTGGCTTCCAGGGTATCGAGGCTCCAGGTTGCCAGTCCGCCGTTGACCGTGGAGGGCTTGGGATCCGCCGACGAGGCGCTGAAATTCTGCGTGACGCGGTCGGTCACCATCACCTGATGCAGGGGATAGGCGGTCAGATTCTTGACCTCATAGCGGTAGGTGAACGGGGCACCCACCATGGCCTCTGCGGGCACAACCTTCTCGAGGAGGAGGCCGCTTCCATCCAGTTTTCCGGACGGGAAGGCCATCGAGCCACGGATGAACTTGGATCCGTCGGCCTCGTAGGTGGTGTAGGAGGGTCCGTAGCCGTCCGCACGCGCTGGTGCTGGGGCGGCCTTGGCAGGGGCGGGCTTTTCCGCGGCGCCGGTGTGGGCGTGCTGCTGCTGTTGTGCGCAGCCAGCCAGGAAAGTGGCGGCAACTACCCCAGACATTATGGTGTAAACAGTGCGTGATTTCATGAGTGAGCGTTGATCGTCTCTGTCGCTAAAAAACAGGGTCCGTATAACTGGGCATGGCCCCTAAGGGCCCAAACCGGGGGCTATAATGTACAAGCTCGGTGCGAACGCAAGCGGTCATTTTTTTAAGCTAAACTTATGCAAAGGGCTCCGCAACAAGCACAACAGCTACCGGATGTTGTTCCAATGGACCTCATCCAGCCTCGGTAACCTCTCCATCGAGCGTTCCCGCCACTTCTTGAGCCACTATTTCGAGCCAAGCCTCGGCGTTCACCATGGCCAGGGCGGGAGACGTCCGCTGAGTCAGGGAGGCTAGGCGGAGAAATCCTCCGACGTCTTGGATGCCGTTTCCCAGGTGGCCCGCGAGGCCGATACAGGGCAAGGAGCGGGCTTTGCAGGCCGTCAAGATTCCGCCAACCCCTTTTCCCATGAGCGAGGAGGTGTCGATCATGCCTTCGCCGGTCACGACCAGATCGCACGCTCCCAGTGCAGCCTCGAGGCCCGAGAGCTTCGCGAAGAGGTCGAAACCTGGAGTGAGTAGGGCTCCTGTGAACGCCACGAAACCAAAGCCCAGTCCGCCTGCGGCACCCGCTCCGGGGACGTGATGCACTTTACGCCCGCTGCCTTGCGCACGGTCGACACAGTCTGCGATACGTTGCAGGGCGGCATCGGCTAGGGGCATGTCCGCAGGAGTGAGGCCTTTTTGTGGCCCGTAGATGCGGGAACATCCCTCTGGACCCAGCAGGGGATTCTGAACGTCGACCGCGACTTGAAATGACTCGAAGCTCAGCTGTGTCTCGGGAGGAATGAGGCTCACCAGTTCGGAACAGCCTGTCCAGGTCTGGATATACGAGCCGCTTCCTGTCACGAAGCGCCATCCGAGGCTGGTGGCCAAACCGAAGCCTGCGTCATTTGTCGCGCTACCGCCGAGGCCGATCAGGCAGTGCCGTGCGCCGGCTTGGTGGGCCTCGCGAAGCACTTTTCCCAGGCCGCGTGTGTCGAGGTCGAAGGGGTGATACAGTCCTTTAGGCAGTTGGGCCAATCCGTTTACCTGAGCGGCTTCGATGATCGCGATTCGATCGGCCGCTTGGAACCACCAGCGGGATCGACACGCCCGTTGGGCCGCATCGACCGTGTCGGTCTCCCTGACCTCAGCCTTAAGATAATCAGCGGTGATGGCACCAAAGCCATCGCCTCCATCGTTCATTGGGAGAGCGCGCAGGAGGTCGTTGGGGCGAGCCTTGCACCATCCCTTGGCGATGGCAGACGCGGCTTGGGCGGCGCTCAGGGTGCCTTTGAACTTATCTGGAACGATTAAAACGCGCAGGGGCATATCTCTGGGGGGAGATTGGACCCCGGTCTCCGTCCGAGCGCCAGCCCGCAGTTTGATGGGTGTGTGATTGGAAGTGGCGGTCATCAAGTACCCGGACAGAGGGAGACTCGGAAAAGCACTCGCAACTGAGGAACGGGAATGCCTCACACTAAGGCACGAAGCTCACGTTGGTTGCGGGTGCCCTCAAGGTTTAGTTGGCCTTGGGTCGAGCGCTCAGCCACACCCCGAGTGTTTGCCGAGAGGCCGATCCCGCTATTCCGCTTGCTGAGGAGGCAAGGTTGCAGGCAGGGTCCGGATAAGCCCCAATCATGCAAGCGATCCGTCCACCCCTGCGGTGTCTTGCGGTTCTCCGAATCGGGCTGGCCTTCGGCTTGGCTTGCTTTGCGATCGGCCTGGATGGCATTGCGCAGGAGAAAGGGGGTGCAACCTCCCAGACCACCGTCATTGAGTTGGAAGGCACGGTCCAGAGTGCAGCGGCGCGCACGGTTGCCTGGCGATCAGCTCAGACGAATGAAGTGCTTGCCCCATTTACCAACGTCGCGGGCATGAGCGCACCTTCGCCCTGCTCAAACCCTGTCTGTTTGGTGAGAGCGATGCGTTGAACTATCGCGTGATTGCGCGTTCCATTGGCAAGTCTGAAGATGCGGGTGAAGAGTGGCATGGTTCGTCTACGGCAGCGCTTTCAACACTGTTTGCGCGATCAGATCCTGGAGACTATCGGGGCTGAGGAAGACGTTGACCTAGAGATTCAACATCTGCGGCAGGTCCTCTCCCGCTAGCTCAGACTTCTCATAGCTTTAGGCGTCTGCCCCACGCCAGTGGCGTGGTTCGGAAGGAATCGAGTGGTTTCAAAAAAAGGCAAAGATTTTATTGGACAATGGCATGAAGTGTCATGTAAGTGTTGAAGTGTGGCAGGGGAAATTCAAGAGACCAACTTCCAGCAGTCTCCTCCTAAG
>CAMAVD010000297.1 GCA_945861575.1 Akkermansia muciniphila | reverse complement strand
TATCTGAGGGATTCGGGACTATTGCATTGCCTCATGCGCCAGGCCGCATTTGCTGATCTGGAAGTCCATCCGAAACTCGGTGCGTCGTGGGAAGGGTTTGCGCTCGAGCAAGTCTTGATTTGCACGGGTGACACCGACGCCTATTTTTGGGGGACTCACGGGGGAGCGGAACTAGACCTGATGGTGATGTGGCGCGGCGGGAGGTATGGCTTTGAGTTCAAGTATGGTGGCGCGCCCTCCATGACAAAATCAATGCACAGCGCGCTGAACGATTTGAAACTGGATCGGCTCTTCGTGGTGCATCCCGGGAAGGATTCCTACGTGATGACTGACCGGACAGAAGCGGTCGCTTTGACCCACCTGCGAACGAGGTTGTCGACGTTCTGAAACGGAGATTCGCAGATTAACCGGCTCAGCCCCAACGGTGTGGCCGAAGTCTCGTCACCTCGCCTCCTACAGGCAGTTACCGTAGGGGACGCTCGTCACGCCAAAGCCTCGGCGAAGGCGGAACGTGAGCAGTCCCTTCCTTTCCGTTTCTTTGTTACCTCGCCTCAGCAATCCGGAAGAAGGGAGTAACATACTATGCTCAACTCGAATCACCCCATTGGGAAACCGTTGTTCTGTATCCTCAGTCTGCTCACCACGGTGCTCCACGCCCTCAGCCAGCCTGTTATCGACAGCCAGCCCAAAGACCTGACCGCTCTGGCTGGCACCGACGCCGTGTTCTCGGTCGTTGCCACTGGCACGCCGCCCTTGTCCTACCAGTGGCGTCGGTTCATCGGTGGGACCACTTCCCTGGTCCTCACGGGAGCCACGGAGGCCACGCTCATTTTGCCTGCGATCACTTACTCTCAAAACGGCTTCCGCTACTCCGTCATCGTCTCCAAAACCACCGGGAGCGTCACCAGTCAGACCGCAAGGTTGACGGTTCTCTCTCCACCTTTCTTCCCCACTCCCCCAACCAACCTCGCCGTGCTCCCAGGCCAAACGGCCACCTTCGCCCCCACCATCGGGGGAACCGCACCTTTCCGCTACCAATGGATGTTCCAAAGTCCGGATGCCCCCATCCCGAACGCCACCAACCGAAGCTTCGTGGTCAAGAATGTGCAACCTGCCCACACGGGAAGCTATTACCTCGTGGTGACCAATGCCTACGGGGCCGTCACCAACGCGCCCGCCCGGCTTTCGATTTTTTGGGCACCCATGACCGGAACGGACATCCCGGCGCTGGCGAGGTTGGATACCAATATGCAAAGCCTGCTGGTGACCTACGGCATCCCAGGCGGGGCCCTCGCGGTCGTGAAGGATGGGCGGTTGGTGTTCACGCGAGGCTACGGCTATGCGGACACCAACACGGCCAGGGTAGTGGAGCCGGACGCCTTGTTTCGCATTGGAAGCAACTCAAAGCTCATTACAGCGGCCGCTACGATGAAGCTGGTCGAGGATGGCCGACTGAAGCTTAACGACTCGGCATTCCGCCTTTTACAATATCCTACCCCAAACTATCCCGGATCAACGAATGATCCGCGCTTGGGAAGTGTCACGGTTCAGCAACTACTTAATCACACCGGCGGATGGGATGAATCCACAGCCCACAGCCCTTACGGCGAGGGATATCCGTTCGATCCCACGGTATGGTTTCAGAAACCCGCACAAGATCTTGGCTTAACCGGAGGGATCACGACCTCAAATCTACTGTACTGGATCACTGGATTGCCGCTACAGTTTGACCCCGGAACAGGCTTCAAGTACTCCAATGTAGGCTATCAGGCGCTGGGAAGAGTCATCGAAAAGGTCACGGGTCGTCCCTACGAAGAATACGTCCGTGAGCTCCTCAGAAGCGTCGCTGCAACCCGCAGCAGGATTTCCGCTGACACTCCGGCAACCCTTCATCCAGGCCAGGTGATGAATTACGATTATCCACGAGCGTTGGGCAATCCAGTGGTCGCAGGACGCTGGGGTGATGAGATCCCACCTAACGAGGACCCCATGCCCTACTCCGTTAGGGTGTCTCTCTTTGACGCGATGGGAGGATGGATCACTTCTCCAATTGATTACTTGCGGTTCGTGACCTCCATCGACGGTCGCCCCAGCCCAAGAGACATGCTGTCGGCGGAGTCAGTCAAACTCATGCAAACTGCCACGGCACTTTCCGTCAACGCCGGACAACCCTACGGCATGGGCTTGAACGTCAACCTTCCCGGGCCCGGCGATTTCTACCACGGAGGCTTGGTTGCTGGATCACGCTCGAAGATGTTTCACTTCGCTAATGGGGTTACAGTCATGGCCGTGGTGAATTTCTATCCCTATCTCGACGATACATTTGAGCTATCCATGGAGAACCTGTTGACCGGGATCCCCGGCACCCTCCGCTCCTGGCCCACCCACGATTTCTTCGGCACCACCCTCTCGTACGAAGCCTGGCGCGAAAATCATTTCACCGCCATCGAACTCTCCAATTCCTCCCTCAGCGGCGACACCGCCGACTTCGATGGCGACGGAGTGGTCAATCTGCTGGAATACGCGTTCGGCTCCGATCCCAAGAGTGCTAGCCCCGCTCAACTCCCCTCCGGCTCCGTCGTCACCGTCGAAGGACAGACCTACTTCGCCCTGACCTTCCGCCGTCTCATCCTCGGCTACGAGTTGGACTACACCGTCGAAGCCTCCGATGATCTGCTGACCTGGTCGCCCATCACCGATGAACTTGGTTCCCCCCAACTCAACAGCGATGGGACGCAGACAATCACCATCCGGGACCGCCTGCCCATCGCCCTCCAATCCCAGCGATTCCTAAGGCTCCGGGTTGCCAGGCAGTTGCCCTGAGTTCCCGGCCAGGGACCCCACGCCGAAGTCTCGTCACCTCGCCTCCTACAGGAGTTGCTGTAGGGGACGAGGTGAGGAGTCCTCCCCCTTTGTGAGGGTCATACTTGAGAGGGCACGAAAGGCCAAGCCTCTCGCGAATGCCCGGAGTTCGCTGAGGTGTTGCGAACAGTCGCTTGGCAGAGACTTTCTGACTGGTTAGCAGAATCGACGGCGCCTCGTGTCGCGTGTCGTATTGAACCTCGACGAAGCGATCAAGAAACGGTAAGAGAATCGCGTGACTGACAGCGCACTCCATTCCTTCTTTGAGGAGGCGCGCAGGTCCACCGCGGCGTTTGTGAATCCCGACCTCCTCCGCTGGTTGCCAGATGTGCGGCCACACTTTGGCCACCTGACATCATGAAGGCACCGACGAAACTCCTGCCACAATTGTCGCGCGAAAAACTCGCCCGCGTCCGCGAAATCGAACGCGACTTTCACATCCGCGCCTTCGGTGAGGAACTCGCCCGCGTCAACCTCAGCATGACCAAGGAAGAGCGTCATCGCTACTTGGACTGGATGCGCGAAACCGCCCGAAAGCACGGCGTGAAACCGGCGACGAAATTCCCTTACGACCAAGAATGAGTTGCTGGAAAATCCGACCGCAGACAGAAGCGGTGGCCTTGACCCACTTGAGAACGAGGCTATCAACGGTGGGAGCACTCGGCGAAGGATGACGCTAATTGGACGAAAACGATGGGACCGCAGGAGGCGTCCATCACTGCAGCCGGTCGGACGGTTCCCTGGGTTCATACCGGCCATTCAGTTTGGGTCTCCGCACTCTCCGCGTCTCCGCGAGAAACCGTTCCCCGTTCTTTCCGTGTTACCTGGCGCGAGAACCATTTCACCGCCATCGAACTCTCCCATTCCTCCCTCAGCGACGATACCGCCGACACGGATGGCGACGGGACCCGGAGGGTAACGATCCGGGATAGGCTTCCCATGGCTGGTCAGTGCCAGCGATTCCTAAGGCTCCAGGTTTCCCCGCAGCTGCCTTGAGATTCCCGGCCAGGGACCGAAGCCGACAGTCTCGTCACCTCGCCTCCAACAGCCAGTTACCGTAGGGGACGCTCGTCGCGCCGAAGCCTCGGCGAAGGCGGAACGTGAGGAGTGCCTGGCCTCCGCAACATGTGAAATTCCCAAGTTGGCAGCGACCACACGCCAGACTATATTAGCGTTCGTGCAGCACGAACTACATGATCTTGTCGGCCTGGAGATCGCCAAGCGCGTGGTTATGAATCTCCGAAGCGACCCCGATCTGCTCAATCTCGCGAGGGCCAACTTGAGAAACTGGCGCGAGCGGAATTCAGGGGCTCCTACTCTTCTGGCGTGCTATCAAGAGTGGGAGGAGCTACTGAAGAAGCCGCTGGAAGAAATTTGCTCCACACTGTGCTTGGAGACGGACGAAGGCTGTCGTTTGCGACAAAACTCGCCTTTCGCGGGACTACTCTCCTCCCGGGAGATCTGGGAAATCAAAAGGACGTCCAAGGCAATGTATGCGAAGAGTGCAGCTTGAGCACGTCATCCGGGCAGCCTCCGGAATCACTGGAGCAAGAGAACTGGTCATCATTGGCAGCCAGGCGATCCTTGGGCACTTTCCAAATCCCCCTGCTTCGCTCTGTGTCTCGATGGAAGCGGATGTGTTTACGTTCCGGGATCAGGCCGATGCCGATCTCATTGATGGCTGTATCGGCGAAGGCTCCCCATTTCACCAAACGTTCGGCTACTACGCCCACGGGGTCTCGGAGGATACGGCCATTCTGCCGGAAGGTTGGAAGCAGCGGCTCGTGCCGCTACAGAACGAGAACACCGGTACGGGCATCGGTCTCTGCCTTGAAGTGCATGACCTGACCGTGGCGAAGCTGATGGCAGGCAGGGAGAAGGATTTCGACTTCATTGCTGAACTCCTGCGCCATCATCTTGCGAAACCGGAGATCATCCAGCAGCGGCTCGAACTTACCTCGGTTGACGAGGCCCGCCGCACCCTCTGTCGAGAGCGACTCAAAAGGCTGTCGGCGTTCTGAAACGGAGATTCGCAGATTAACCGGCTCAAGCACAGCAGTGTGGCCGAAAGTCTCGTCACCGCGCCTCCTACAACCACTGACCGTAGGGGACGCTCGTCACGCCGAAGCCTCGGCGAAGGCGGAACGTGAGGAGGCCAGATTGCTTGCCGATTGTAGGGGACGAGGTGAGGAGGCCCTTCCTATCCGTTTCTTTGTTACCTCGCCTCAGCAATCCGGAAGAAGGGAGTAACATACTATGCTCAACTC
>CAMAVD010000296.1 GCA_945861575.1 Akkermansia muciniphila | reverse complement strand
TCCGCTCCCGTGCGACCCCCGCCAGGGTCGTGATGTTTGATGGGCGACAACCCCGGGTGTCCTCCTTCGCGTAAAGCTATGGAGGACAGGTCCTCCTTCGCGTAAAGCTTCCGCCGTCGCATAAAGCTTCCACCGTCGCTAAAGCTATGGCGGACAAGATGGAGGACAGGTCCCTTCGGTCGACCCGGGGCTACCCGCTTTGAACCCTCTGGGGTTCGCGGCCGAAGAAGCCGTTGCGGCTCAGAGCTCCACTGTCCGATCCCGCTCCCGATCCCGAAGGGATCACAGCCCATAGCCGGTCGGTTGAGGACCTCTGGGACGACACCACCGGTTCTCTGTTTTAGTGGAAGGATCCTGGAGGGATCCCAGGCCTCGGCAGGCGATGATCCGTGTGGACGACAGGAGTTCCCTGCCAAAAAGAACCGCTGCCCTCTCCGCCCACTCGCTACGCCTCGTCTATCGCCAAGTGGGCTCAGCCTGATTCCACTCCAGGTCAGGAGTTCTGAGCCTTGAGACGGGAAGGAACCGGTCTGGCCCTGCGGAAGGAGGGAAGCGTGATCAGCAAAACCCCCGCAAGGGTCACGCCTGAGGACAGGAGAGTGCGCGCGTTGACCTCCTCTCCTGCCAGGGCCCATCCGAGAAAAATCGCCACAACAGGGTTCACGTAAGCATAGGTGGACACCTTGGTCGGAGAGCTCACCTGCATCAGCCAGACGAACGTCCCGAATCCAAGCCAGGACCCGAAGACCAGCAGGTAGAAGAATGCACCCAGGGAACGCATGGACACCTCCGCACGGGCGGCTGTGACCGACTCCCCAAGCAGCCCCGCAACCAGGAGAAGCATCACCCCCCCACAGATCATCTGGGAGGCGGTCCACATCCAGATTGAAGCGGGCTTGGGGCTGGTTCTCGCCAGCATGGATCCGAGAGCCCAAAGAGCGCTGGCAAGCACCACGGCGAGAAGCTGAGGAAGGTGCAGGCCGCTGACAGCCGACGCGCCGGACGGCTTGGCGAACAGGAGTGCGATGCCGGCGAAGCCGAGGAGAATCCCTGCAGAGGTGCGCACTCCGGGAGCTGCCCCTCCTGGCCGCACCCATTCAAACAAGGCCATCCAGAGCGGAATCGTGGCCACAATCAGCGCGGCCAAGCCGGAAGGGATCACCTTCTCTGCCCAGACGACCAATCCGTTTCCTCCCAGGAAGAGCAGCGACCCCGTGACCCAGGCGTTCCGCCACTGGATACGAGTCGGAAGCGCTGCACCCCGCAGCCGGAGCCAGCCGAGGAGAAGCCCTCCGGCCAGCAGGAAGCGAGCTCCTGCCATCAGAAACGGAGGCAGGGTCTCCACAGCGATCCGCATGGCAAGGTAGGTGGAGCCCCAGACCACATAGATAACCAGATAACCGAGAGCGATCCGCTGAGCGGAGGGGGCGTGGGCCGTAGATGTTCCATATGCCACATTCACAATTTTGGGAGCTTCCGGACCCGTCG
This sequence comes from Akkermansia muciniphila, assembly GCA_945861575.1. Taxonomy (GTDB): domain Bacteria; phylum Verrucomicrobiota; class Verrucomicrobiia; order Limisphaerales; family UBA11320; genus UBA11320. The sequence continues at coordinate 3,643 of CAMAVD010000296.1, read as the reverse complement.
AAACACCACAGCGAGAAGAAAAAACCCGCCGAGGTTTCGGCGGGCTTCGGAAAACGATGCTTGGTTTGATCAAGGTGTTCCCGAAACCCGCACAGCGCCGACCGCTACGGCGCGCCACGCTCGCTTGGCGAGCAGGACGGCAGTTGCGGCGAACGTAATGGAGATCGGAACCATTTCTAAAAAGACTCTCAAACCGTCTCTCCCGGCTGTCAACGCGCATTTCCAACAACATTTCTCTGGCCAAAGGCGCAGAAGACTGGCAATTGGTTGGGCTTCGATTTTTTGAACCGCTACCCAATGAACGAGCAAATCGTCATTCTCGATTTCGGATCCCAATATACTCAGGTCATCGCGCGCCGCATCCGGGAGTGCAGCGTGTATTCGGTGATCCTGCCCTTCCACACCCCGGTGGAGGAGATCCGTAAACTACGCCCCAGCGGCATCATCCTTTCCGGCGGGCCTTCCAGCGTCTACTCGGCCAAGGCCCCGCTGCCCGACAAGGGCATCTTCCAACTCGGGATTCCCATTCTGGGCATCTGCTACGGCGTCCAGCTGTTAGCCCACTTCCTGGGCGGAAAGGTGGAGAAGGGGCTCAAACGGGAGTACGGCAAAGGGACATTGTCCGTCCAAGACCCTAGCTGTGACCTCTTTCGCAAACTGCCCGGCACCCTCCAGGTCTGGAACTCACATGGCGATAAGCTTACCCGTTTGCCCAAGGGCTTCGTGGCAGTTGCCACCACTGCGAATTCCGACTTTGCAGCGATCGAAAGCCGCGAGCGCCGCTTCTATGGCCTCCAATTCCATCCCGAGGTGGCCCATACACCCAAGGGGAAGGAAATTCTCAGCAACTTTGTCCATGGGGTGTGCGGCTGCGGAAAGAACTGGACGATGCGGAACTATGTCGACCAAGCGGTCGATGAAATCCGCCGCCAGGTCGGTTCCGAGAAGGTGATCCTCGGTCTGAGCGGCGGGGTGGACTCCAGCGTGGCTGCCGCACTGATCCATAAGGCCGTCGGCGACCAACTCACCTGCATCTTCGTCAACAACGGCCTGCTCCGAGCCAACGAGGCCGATGTGGTCCGCGAGGTCTTTGGCCGTAACTTTAAGCTCCGACTGCAGTACGAGGACAGCACCCGACTCTTCCTGGGTCGACTCAAGAAAGTGACGGATCCAGAGCGCAAGCGAAAGATCATCGGCCGGACCTTCATCGAGGTTTTCCAAGCGGCTACCCGCCGCGCCGGCAAGGCGAAGTTCCTGGCCCAGGGCACCCTCTACCCTGACGTGATCGAGTCGGTCCCCATCGCGGGCAATCCAGCGGCGCTCATCAAGAGCCACCACAATGTCGGTGGGCTGCCCAAGAACATGAAGTTCAAATTGGTGGAACCTCTGCGCTGCCTCTTCAAAGATGAGGTCCGCAGCCTAGGCCTGGAATTGGGACTACCCAAGGAAATCGTCTACCGCCAACCCTTCCCAGGTCCTGGCTTGGCGGTGCGCGTCCTGGGAGAGGTCACCCCCGCACGCTGCGAGATCCTGCGGAACGCGGACACCATCGTGGTCGAGGAAATGAAGCGGACAGGCTTGTATTACAAGACCTGGCAATGCTTCGCCGTGCTTCTGCCGGTGCGCAGTGTGGGAGTCATGGGCGACGAGCGGACCTACGACTACACCATCGCGGTCCGTGCTGTGGAATCGCAGGATGGCATGACGGCCGACTGGGTTCGCCTGCCCTACGATCTGCTGGAAACACTGAGCAGCCGCATCACCAACGAGGTGAAGGGCGTCAATCGCGTGGTCTTCGACATCACCAGCAAGCCGCCAGGCACAATCGAATGGGAGTGAGCGGCGCTTAGCCAAGCCCGGCCTGAGCCATGTTGCCCGATTTTTCCTGGATTCAGTGGGCAGCCGCCGCTCTGGCCGCCCTGGGGATCGGGGTCTCCAAAAGCGGTTTGCCGGGGATCAGCCTCCTGCATGTGCTCATCTTCGCCCATCTTTTTCCCGGCGCGGCCACGACAGGGGTCGTGCTTCCCATGTTGGTCTGCGGGGACATCGGAGCGGTGCTCCTCTTTCGTCGACATGCTCGTTGGTATTATGTCTTCAGAACCATCCCTCCAGCCTTGGTGGGTGTGGTGGCAGGCTGGATGATCCTTAGAGCCTTTCCTGGGATGCATTTCCATCCCGTAATCGGGTCCATTGTGCTGGTGCTGGCAGTCCTCCAACTCGTGCGCACCTGGAAGCCCGGCCTCTTCACCAACCTTCCCCACACCCTGGGTTTCGCGTGGGGCATGGGGCTGTCGGCGGGGCTTACGACCATGCTGGCAAACGCAGCCGGCCCGGTGATGGGCCTCTACCTCCTAGCCGTGGAGTTACCCAAAGCGGAGTTCGTGGGCACCAGCGCCTGGTTCTTTCTAATCATGAACGTCCTAAAAATTCCGTTTAGCTTGCAATTGGGCTTTATCACCCCAGCGACCCTGCTCTTCAATTTACTCCTTCTGCCGGGGATCATCGCGGGGCTTTTCCTAGGGAAATGGCTTATTCCGAGGATCCCTCAGAAGTGGTTCGACACCCTCATTCTCCTCTTCGCTTTGATGGCAGCCGGGAGGCTCCTGACCAGCAAGTAGCAGCCCCTCGGAGGCATTCCTGTGTCGAAAGGTCTTGCGATCAAGGGAATCCATTTGCTACTACCTCACCCCGAGATATGGCAGCAATCGGGCGATTTCAAAAGGGCGACGAGATATTCCATGCCAAGGTGGTGGATGGGGAATTGTTCCGTCTTCAGGGGGATGTCTTCGGGTCACCTTCCTTTGAGAAGAAGCCCACGCCGTTTAAGGGGCTCCGCACCTTAACGCCGGTCAACCCCTCCAAAGTGATCTGTGTGGGGCTGAATTACGCCGACCACGCTCGCGAGGCGAACAAGCCGCTCCCCAAAGAGCCTCTCTTCTGGTTGAAGGCACCGACCTCGCTCATCCCGGATGGAGCGAAGATCGAGATTCCTTTTGCAACCCATCGGGTGGATTTTGAAGCTGAGCTGGCCGTGGTCATCGGCCGCCGGGTTCGAAACGTCACGCCGGCCGCCGCTGCCCGCTATATTTTCGGCTACACCGCTGCCCAGGACGTCAGTGACCGGACTATTCAAAATGCGGAAAGCCAGTGGGCCCGCGCCAAGTCCTTCGACACTTTCACTCCGTTAGGGCCCTATGTGGAGACGAAGATCGACCCGCATGACCTTACCATCCAGCTGTTTCAGAACGGCCAGCTCCGGCAGAACTCCAATACGAGCCAACTGATCTTTAACTGCTTCGATGTGGTCAGCTTTATTTCCACCAACATGACCCTGTTGCCTGGGGATGTGATCCTGACCGGCACGCCGAGCGGCGTGGGTGCCATCGAGAGCGGCGATCGTCTCGAGGTTCGTATCCAGGGACTCGCGCCCTTGGTCAATACGGTGAAGTAGGGCAGCGATCCTTCCAACACGCCGCTGCGAACCTGCGCCCCTTCCGGGGTCTTGGTTTGTTCTGACGAGGAACTCCTGCGACACATAGCGCGAGTTGCCCCGCGCTGAGATCCCTTCCCCGACCAGCGCAAGGACCATGGAATCCACCCCCTCCCTCAAGGTTCATGCAGAGAACGGCTGTTTTAGCGCCGA
>CAMAVD010000295.1 GCA_945861575.1 Akkermansia muciniphila | reverse complement strand
GAAGCGCAAGTGCCGGGGCGCGCGGTCGAGACCTGCGGCGGCGAATTCACCGATGCGGCGCATCTGCTCCCGATGCGTGACCGGGTCGATCACATGGCCGGTGCCGGGCGAGATGAGATTGACCATGGGCAGGCCTTCGCGCGCCAACGCCTCGCCCATGATGACATGGGCCTGAAAGAACACGTCCTGATCGCCGATGGCCGCAATGGCGGGCACGACCCCGGCATTCGCGGCGTAGTCCACCGAGTCGAGCATGCGCAGGACTCGCTCCTGGTGAGCGGGCAACGGTCCGACGCGGATGAAATTCGCCAGCGGTGTCTCGGAAAAACGGTGGGTATCGACGTAGCCGCAATAGGGCCCGAGCGCGACGAAGCGATCTGGGTGCTTGAGGCCGAGGTGCCAAGTGCCCGAAGCGCCCATGGACATCCCGCGGAGAACAACCCGGTCGCGATCGATGCGGTAGTTGCGACAGGCGGCCTCGATGGCCTCGAACACGTCCGTCTCGCCGGCCCAGCGGTAGCAGTTCTCAACGCGGCCGAGCGGGTGCAACTCGATGAAATCTCCTTCCTTGACCGAAGGGCTACCCTCGGTATCGCCCTCGTCGAAGCGCTCCCCGAAACGCAGTTCGCTCAAGCCGTCAGGCTTTGAGCTGCCATGAAGCACGACATCGAGCCGCGTCGGCCTCGTGCCATCGTAGCCGGATGGAATGATCACGCCATAGGGCTGCGTCGAGCCATCAACGGCGGAAATGAAGCCGAGCAGCACCCTCCCCTTTCTCGAAGTCCACGTCGCCTTCCCGGCCAGCAGGGCGTCGGCCCGCTGCCGGCCCCGCGCAAGCGACCTCTGCAGCAGAGCCACATCGTTCGATGAGAAGCTGGTTTCATAGCGCAGCGCCCAAACAAGGCCTTTGTGGAAGAGCCCGGCGTCGGCACGGAGGTCGGATGGAACACCTGTGCCGAGACGGGCGAGTTTGTCGCCCAGACTCTGAATCTCGCGCTCGATGTGCTGGCGAGCCTCTGCGCCCAGCGGCGCTGGCTGCGTGGCGCCAAAGGCATGCCAGTTGCTGAGAAGCAGCAAAAGGGCGACGGCGGGGGCGCGGCCACGGTCGGGGATGGGGATCGGGTTCATTGGTGGTCAGTGGACGCGTTCATAGTCCTGTCTGAAAGAGAGCTTCAGGCCGACGACGACAACGCCTGCCGCGATGAGATAGACGACGGCGGTGGCAGTGAACAGGCGATCGATGCCGAAGCTGTGCTTCCACATTCCGCCAAGGAGGGGGGCGAAGCCGGAGACGGCTGCGCCGAAAAGATTCAGGATGCCCACCGCCGAGGCGCGCGTGTGGACAGGCACGATCTCGAAGGCGGCCGGAAAGATATTCCCCATGAAAAAGCCGCTGAATAGGCCAAACCCAGCCGCAGCGAGCCGGGTGGCCGGGAGGGTAGCGCTGCTGCCAATCGCGTGGAGGCAGGGAGCACAGAGAAGCAGGCTGGCGGTGAGCAGCCAGAAGCGCGCCGCCTTCGTGCGGTGAAAGAGCCAGTCCGCCAGCACTCCGCCGCTCAGCAGCCCGATGAGTGTCGCGCCTTGCAAAAAAGCGGTGGCGTTGAAGGCAGCGTCCGCGAGGTTGATCCCGAACTTCTCATGCAGAAAATTGGGCAGCCATCCGTAGATGAGCCAGAGCCCGAAGACGAACGCCGGAAATACGACGCAGAGCATCAGGAACGTCGGCACTTTCATCAATGCGGCCGCGGCGAGACCTGTGCCCTTCACCGTCGTCCCTGACTGCGCGTCCTCGCGCACTCGATCGAGAAAGAGAAAGTAGGGCACAGCGTAGAGCACCCCGACCGCACCAAGCACGAAGAACGCCTCACGCCAGCGGCCCTGCTGCGCCATCCAGCCGCCAAACCAGCCGCCTGCGACCGTGCCTGCAATCTGGGCGGTGGTGAGCGCGGCGATGGCGCGTGAGCGCTGCGCGGGCGCATGGGCGTTCGCGGTGAGAGCGATAGCGGCGGGCATGAAGAGCGATTCGCCCACACCCATCGCAGCGCGGAGCGCCAGGAGCATAAACGCAGAACTCGCAAAGCCGGTCGCCACGGTCACGACGCTCCAGATTACGAGACTGAGCACGACCAGTCGGCGCTTGCAAAACCGGTCGGCGATCTGTCCCGCGATGGGGCAGCCGAGCGCATAGACCCAAAGGAAGATCGAGCCCGTCAGCCCGAGTTGGGTGTCGCTCAGACCGAGATCGGACTTGAGCGTTGGGAACATCGCAAAAACGGCCTGACGATCGCTGTAGTTGAGGAAATAGGCGCACCACATGAAGGCCACGAGCCAGGCGGCCTGTCGAACGGGGGCGGGAGAGGATGGAGACTGGGCGATCACGCTTGCATCACTTCCCTCGCGCTAACCCGTTGTGCAATGACGGCGATGCAGTCGCCCTGCTGTGTGAGGCACGGCGCGCGCATGCAGATGAAATAGCCCGTCGTCGACGCGAGGATGGATTCGGGCGGGCGATCGGGCCGTTCGAGGTGATGGATGAAGCCGATGAGCTGCCCGCGCTTCACTTTCGCCCCGAGGTCGAGCGCAACTTCAAAGATGCCGCTCTCGGGCGCGAGCAGATAATCCTCGCGATGCAACCCCTGCGTCAGAATGACGGGAGGCAGGCCGAGGCTGGCACGGGTCAGCTCTCGGCCCTTGAGCACTCCGACGTGGATAAGCACGTTGCGCAGTCCGCTCTGGGTGACTCGATGAACCTGGGCGGGGATACATTCGCCACCGCCCATTTCCGTAGTAACCACAAGCTTGCCCTGATTCTCCGCCTCGACGGGCAGCAGCCCCGTGCCGGCAATATCCGCGTAGAGGAAGGCAAACTCGGCATTCCATGCCAGCATCGCCTCGAACATCCGCGCGCGCTGCTGGCGATCCGACACGAGATGCATGGTCGAACACGGCACGAACTCCATGCTTCGGCCGCCGGAATGGATGTCGATCACCACGTCGCTCAGCGGAAATAGCACAGTAGTCAGGTAGTGCGCGATCTGGCTCGTGACGGGGCCATCCGGCTGGCCGGGGAAGGCCCGATTCATGTTGAGGCCGTCCAGGGGAGAGAGCCGCGTGGCAGCCCGTGCCGCAGGGAAGTTCAGAGACGGGATGAGAATGATACGACCGCGAACCCCCTCCGGCCTCAGTTCGCGCGCGAGCTTCATTGCGGCGATCTGGCCCTGATACTCGTCCCCGTGATTCCCCCCGAGCACGAGCACCGTTGGGCCCTGGCCGTGCGCGATCACCGTGATCGGCACCATCACATTGGCCCAGCCGCCGAGATTGTGAGAATAAGGAACCTGCAGGAAGCCCTGCTGCTTGCCAGGCTTTTCGAAGTCGAGAGGGGTGATGATCATAGGAGGGTTGAGTTCATTTTAGATCGAGAACAGGGCAGGCAGCCGGACTCAACGAGGGAGCTGAATGGGCATGTCAGCGACTCCAAACGCCATGACAGCCAGCGAGGCGATGCAAAGATTCAACTCCTTGGAATCCACCTTGTCCACCGTATCCGCCTCGCTGTGGTGATACCAAAAGTAGCGGGCTCGATCGACGGCCAAGTCCATGACAGGCACCCCACCGTGGATCAACTCGGCCACATCCATGCCTCCATTGCCCAGCGTCACTCGATCCGCTCGGATCGGACGCAACATCCCGGCAATTTCCTTGATCCACGGCAGTGCCGCTCCGCTGCCCGTGAAAGCGTAGCCTTCCGGAGCGAAAACACCCCGGTCGGATTCAATCGCCAGGACGTGATTCTTAAGTTCCTCCCAGTGGGCTTTGCGGTAGGCCTTGGCACCCCAGATCCCGTTTTCCTCTCCCGTCCAGAGCACGAGGCGCAGAGTCCGACGCGGCTGAAGTCCCAGGCGTTTAACCAAACGCAACGCCTCCCAGGAAGCGATGCAGCCGCCCCCGTCATCCACCGCTCCTTGCCCGACATCCCACGAGTCGATGTGCCCGCCCACCACCACCACCTCTTGAGGCGCTTCCCGCCCCGGAAACTCGGCAATGATATTGCGAGAGATCGCTTCAGGATGCGTCACCGATTCCAACTTCAGCCGCAGCACAAGCCGCTGGCCCCGCTCCTGCATCCGGCGCAACATGGCCGCATCTTCAGAAGTGATGGCGGCATGGGGGATCTGAGGAACCCCGTTGCCTTTGTCCATGATGCCGGTATGAGGCGTTTGCATAGAGAAGGAGCCCACCGAACGAATCAGACTGGCCACCGCCCCTGCCTTCGCGGCCTCAGCGGCACCGCGAGTGCGAATTGCCACCGTCACGCCATAGTCAGTAAACGGCAGATCAAAAACCACGATCTTGCCTGCCGCGTCGGCCTTGCGCTTTTGAAGCTCTGCAAAATCAGTCACAACCAGGACCTCAGCCTGGACACCCCCAACGGGAGTGGGCGGCGTGCCGCCCACTCCCAGAACACGCATGACATGAGGGCGGGGTTGGAGCAGTTCCAGTGATTCGGTTCCCCGCACCCAATGGGGCACCGAGACAGGTTCGCCTCGCACATTCGTGAAACCATCACGCCGAAGCGTCGCAAGAATCCAATCGATGGCACTCTCCAGATTGGTCGAACCGGTGATCCTCGGGCCGAAGGTATCGCAGAGTTCAGCAAGCCGACGATAAGGCGCATCGGATTCCTGGGCCGAGGCGATCAAGCGCGCCGCAATGGGTCGGTAGGATTGAAGCGACTGTTGGATGCTCGCCAGATCCGAGGCATCCGGTTCAGCGCCCACGGAGCCCAGCGCGGTCAAAGCAAGGCAGGCCACGGTCAGGGAACGGCACAGGATGTTAATTTGCATGACGAACCCAGTTCACCACTCCCCTGCCGGGATGGCAACAAGGATGGGACACAACAGTAGGCTGCTGAAAGGATAGCCCTGCCCTCACCCCAGCAGTAGGCTATGCCTCTCGGACTCGACGGGTACGCAGCTAACTAATCCACGAACACAAACTCGTTCGACATCAGGAGTGCATGCACATAGTGGCCCCAACGGTCGGAGCCGGGCCGGGCGAGAAAACTGCGAGCGTGCCGAATCTCTTCCTCTCTCGGCGATCGCCCAAAAAAGAGCTGGTGTACCCTCCC
>CAMAVD010000294.1 GCA_945861575.1 Akkermansia muciniphila | reverse complement strand
GTCCTCCGGGACGGTGAACTCGTAGTGGACGACCTGGCCGGCACCCGGCGGGATCTGATTGTTGTAGAGAGGGGTGAAAATGTCCTGGGCATTGCGGCGGTCGATGCGGTTGCCGTCCTTGTCCAGCATGTAGACATTGACGAAATGTGACCAGGGATCCACCTCCTTGTGCGGACCCAGAGCTCCGCTGCGAGCGAGCACATCGGGGCCGCTTCGTCCTTCGACCTCCACCCAGATTTCATTGGAGTCCACCGTTCCCTGAGAGAAGGGATGCGCGACACGCAACGTTCGCAGTACTACCTCAAGTAGATATTTCTTCCCACGTTTGAGCGTCGGAACCGTGGGGCGGAGCGGAGCCGTGAGGGCACCGTCGATCGCTCCATCTTCCTTGAGGGCGAAGATGTCTACTCGGACGGACTTGTCGCTGAATTTCTCGTGGCGTTTGACGATGTCGTGCTCACCTCGCAGGTAGGGCAGGGCTGTGTTCGCCGAGGGGAAGAGATGGTCGTGGATATAGCGCTGGGACTTGTTGGTGGGGTTGAAGAAGTTGGCACCGAAGTTCTCGGAGGCCTGTAGAGGCATATGGCAGTTGTTGCAGTTCTCTTCCGCCCTGGGTGGGTAGTAGAAGGAGCGCGCCCCATGCCCGGCTCCGCTGAGCAAGAAGGTATCGTAGTGATTTTGACCGCGCAGCCAGTCCTTGTAGTGGGTGACCTCCTTGGGGAGGCTCACCTTGTGGCAGACCGAGCAATATTCCTCTGTCTTCATGAACGGCTTGAGGAAGGTCTGCTTGTGGAAGGCGGGCTTGGCCTTCACCAGGGTGTTGTTCACCCATTGCAGGAGAGCATTGGTGCTGGTGGCGAAGGGGTAGTGCACTGGTTCCTCAATGGTGTAGGAGGCGTTGCCGATGGTGCTGTTGATATGGGTGATGCTGTGACAGGCAGTGCAGGTGATTCCGGCCTTCGCGGTGGGATGATTGTGGATGTCGTAGTTCGGGTCGTCGAAGGCACCGCTAAAGAATGGCACGACGTCATGGCAGCCCGCACACCAGCGTGAAGCCCTGACCGATCCGTCGCGCTTGAGGCCTACCTCGCGGGTTTCTCTGACGGAGAATAGATAGGCCGGATTGTTAAAGGAGCTGAAACGGTGAGAGCTATGGAACCAGCCGGCGTAGGAGTCCTCGTGACACTTCTTGCAGTATTCGTCCATCATCAGCGTCTCAGCGGGGATGAACTTGCCGGTCGCGGTTCGGGCCGAGGAGGGCAGAAAGTAACGCTCACCCTCCTTGGATCCGACCTGATTTAGCTTGGGATGCTGGGAGTGCAGGAGGACGCTTCCCACCACCAGCACGCCGGCTACTGCCGCCCATCTGAGGCCGATCTGCCAGCGGATCTTGGGGCCGGCGAGCCGGTGCAGGACGTAGAGCCAGATCGCGAGCAGTGGCGTGATGACATGCGCCCAGTAGATGGGACTTCGTATGGCTGGATTCTTGATGGAGAAGAAATCGAAGCGCATCAGCGCTACGCCCGATACCAGGAGAATGAGAGAACACGCGAAGAGCGAGTAGCCTACCCGGATCGCGCGTCGGCTCGGGCGGTTACTGGAGTTCTTAATGTGAATGATACCGAATACAATGACCGGCAGGATCAGTAGGAGGCCCAGCACCAAGTGGACACCGAACATCACCATGTAAAAGTAATTCTGGTAGGACAGCCCATTGAACCATTCCAGGAAGGTGATGCTACTGAGGTAGACGGAGTTGGCGCTTAGGATCGCGAAGAGCGCCAGGACCACATAGAGGAGGATGCGCAGCTTCGGGCCGACCGCGCGGACGTACTTTTGTCGGCGGGGTTCCCCCGAATTCTGGCCTGGCGTCTCGGTGCTCATGAAATCGTCTGCGTCACTTACCTCGATATCGGTCAACCGCGCAACAGGATAAGCGGGGAACGTGGGCTGTTCCTGGTCGGTAGCAACTCTCGAGGATTCAGTCCAAAGGAACCACTCTCTCTACGAACCTAAAGGCTGGGACAACCCAACTCCATGCGCCTGGGGTGAAGTGGAGGCTGACAGGGGTGAGAGGGAGAACCGGAGTGGCACGAGGGTGAACATGCGCTGGATTATGTGCTTCCTATCTCCTCCGTTGGGAGGTAGGCTCCGCTCACCTAGCCTTACTCTGCAACCTCGACGCAGATCGCCTTCTGAGCATCTGCGTTTTGGAGTGGCGTTTTTGGCTGGCGATCGACACGCATGATTCGAGTGATGGGAACGTCGCAGCGCAACTGCGCTGGCTGGAGTCGTCGCGAGATGCTCCGCCTCGGCGGCTTGTCGCTGTTGGGCATGAATCTGCCGTCCCTGCTGCAGGCCGAGGCACTTCCTGCCATCGCGCCGGGCCGACAACAGGCCAAGTCCATCATCCTTCTCTATCTCTTTGGCGGGCCCGCAGCTCAGGAGACCTTCGACCCGAAGACCGATGCCCCGAGCGAGTACCGAGGCGAGTTTGGGACGGTGGCGACCTCGGTGCCGGGCGTTCATTTCTGCGAGTATCTGCCGCGGATGGCCCGGTGGATGAACCGTTCCACCCTGATACGATCCTTCACCCACGAATCCAACGATCACAGCGCTGGGCTCCTTCATACCCTCACTGGTTCCCCGCCCGATAAGCTGGAATCGCTGGTGCCCACGCTTTCCACGCAGGCCCCGGGTATGCCTGCGGTTATCGAGTCGCTTTCCAGCGGGTCTCGTCGCGCGCTCCCTGCCTCGATCTGGATGCCGTGTGAGCCGGGATGGGGCCAAGCGATTTCACGCCCTGGCCCTTACGGGGGCTTTCTGGGCCGTACCGTGGATCCACTGTTCACTCGATGCGATATCACGCGCAGCTATGAACCCAAGGATTTCTATGACATGCGCACGAATCCCTATGGGCGGCTTACAGCGCCGGCGACAGAGTTGATTCCAGAGATTACGCTGGATCGATTCCATCGGAGGGCTTCGCTGTCCGAGCAGTTGATCTCCGCAGCGGGTGATTTGTCGGCAAGCGCCGACTACGAGCGGGTTGACCACTTTCACAGGAAGGCCTTGGGCATTCTCAGCAATCCTGCTTCCAAGGACAGCCCTTGGAGGGCCTTCAACCTAGAGGAGGAAAAGCCCGAGCTTCGTGATCGCTACGGTCGACATTTGTATGGTGAGGCGGCTCTGACCGCCCGACGGCTGGTGGAGCGGGGGGCACGATTCGTCACCGTAGCCTGGGAGTCCTTTGAGAAACAAGGAAGCGCTCCGACGGCCTGGGATACCCACGAGCGTCACTTTCCCATCAATAAAGACTTTCTCCTTCCAGGAATCGACCAGGTTTATTCCGCGCTCTGCGAGGATCTGGAGGCGCGCGGGCTGCTCAGTGAGACGCTCGTGGTGGTGATGGGGGAGATGGGGCGGGCTCCTAAGGTGAATAGCGTCGGTGGCCGGGATCACTGGTCGTATCTACAGAACGTCCTGCTTACCGGCGCAGGGGTTCAGAAGGGTTTGGTCTACGGAGCCTCGGACGAAAAGGGATTCGGGCCCACCTCACATCCCGTGTCCCCCGGCGATCTCATTGCAACCCTCTACACGGCGATGGGCATCGATGCCGGTCAATTCCTGAAAGACTTCACCGGTCGCCCCCGGCCGATCGTTCCCGATGGATCCCCCATCCGAGCGATCCTGACCTAGAGTGGAATCAGGCTGAGCCGACCCGGCGATAGACGAGACGGAGCGATGTGGTGGGAAAGGTCGTTTCCGTGTCGGTGTGCGACCTTTCCCGTTCGGACGCCCAGGGGGGACCTGAGCGGAGGGTTCACACAGAGTTCTCAGAGGCCACAGAGTTTTCTGATCAGAGCCGGCCCAGTGTCTTACTCTGTGAACCCGGTGAAATCTCTGATTCCCTTCCTGCCTGCGTGCTCTCGCGCGAGGTCAGGATGTCTGAGGTTGGCCCGGTGCCAACTCAAAACGGTTCAAGATATAAATTGACTAGGAGCAATCAGGCTGATTGATTACCTACACAATCCAAAGGGGAGCTCACGAACAAGGTTTCGTGGAGACACTCAGAGATCAACCAAGAACCTGCTGAAGTCATGACCCACCTACTCGCTCTTCGTACGTTGTTGGCTCGCCTCGTTGTTGGCTCAAGCTTGATTCTTTCTTGGGCTGCTACGGCAGCTGAGTCGGAGGTGAAGACCGATCAAAATTCAAGAGCTGAGATCGGCGTTCATTTCCGAAAAGTAGTCCCACCCGGCGGTGGAGCTGCGTACACCGAGTTCGCTCAAGGGATGAATTACCTTGAGGGGGGACGCTGGCTACCCTCGCAGGATCTGATCGAAATCACTCCCGAAGGAGGAGCCTCAGCGGTGCGAGGACCCCACCAATCCTTCTTCTCCGCCAATATCAATCAGGCAGGCTCCATTGAGCAAGTCACCTCCAGCGGCCGACGACTCCGATCCCATCCGGCTGGATTGTTCCTCTATTCTCCCAAAAGCGGCAAGTCGTTGCAGATTGCGGGCATCAAGGACTCGATCGGCACGCTCCTTCCTCCGAATCAGATCGTTTACGAAAACTGTTTTGACGGCGTCGCTGCAGACCTACGCCTGACCTATACCAAGGCGGCCTTTGAAAGTGATGTGATTCTGAAAGAGAGCATCGCCGACTTGGTGGCAGGTGAGCCGGACTTCGCCGGTGACTCGACCGTTCGGTTGGAGGTTTGGACAGAATTCTTGGAGCCGGGAAGTCCGCGAATAGTACGCCGCGTTCTCCAAGAGGAGAAGGACGCTCAGCAACGCGAGGCGATGCTTGAACCAGACCTGACGGATGATATCCTGGACTTTGGAGACCTTCTCTTCATCCCCGGGCAGGCGTTCGCGACATCCGGCACTCCACCACGCGAGAGCAACACCCCTGCCGCCATTGACCTCTCCCCTGAGGGGCAAATCAAGAGCCTATCCGTCGCCCGACGTTGGTTTGAAGCCGATGGCGGCCGCAGATTTCTGATCGAGAGTGTCCTGAGTTCCGATCTCCGAAACCTACAGGCCTCGCTTCCTGCCGCTAAGCGTGGGCAAGCGCGATCCGCTCGATCCCGTCGGGAGATGGCCGCAGCCCTCGCACCATCGCGCAGCGGAGCCCG
>CAMAVD010000293.1 GCA_945861575.1 Akkermansia muciniphila | reverse complement strand
TCGCCAATCAGCGCGTGAATCTCTGCGGGAGCGACGTTCAAGTCGACCTTCCGAAGAGCCTGGGTGGCGCCGAAACTCTTTCGGACACCCTGTATGTCGAGGCGCGAGGTCAAAGGTCTGCGCCTTATTTGTCCAGATAGCGGCTGATGGGGGGATAGAGAAGTTCGTTGAACTCTGGCTGATCCATATTCTCAGGGGTCACCAGCTTCACCCCCGTGTCGATGAGCTTCTCTACCGGCTTTCCTTGCAAATGCTGGACCAAAGTCTTCACCCCCAGATAGCCCATGTGCACCGGGTTCTGGACCACCAAACCCTGCACATCGCCAGACTTCATATCCTTGATAGACTGGCTGCCTGCATCGAACCCGATCATCTTCACCTTTCCTCCCGCACGGCCGATATCACGCAAGGCTTTGGTCATCCCGATCGTAGAGTTCTCATTGACGGCGAAAACACCATTCACCTCACGCCCGAATCGATTGAGCAGATTCTGTGAATTCCCGTAGGCCGTCTCGCGGGTAGGGCCTGCGTATTGGTCGGATGAGATCAGCTGGATCTCGGGAAAGGATTTCAGTCCCGCCAGAAATCCGGCCTCCCGCTCCTCCGTGGAAGCAGATCCCACGGCGTAGCGAAGCAAAATCACCTTCCCTTTTCCGCTCAGCAGACGTCCCATTTGCTCGGCTGCAAGCTTCCCTCCTTTGAAGTTGTCGGTCGCGACATAGCTGATTTGCTTGTCGGACTTGAGGCCGGAGTCGAAGACCAGGACAGGGATCTTAGAGGAAACCGCTGAGGCCACCGGTTTGACCAGCGCCTGCGAGTCCAAGGGGGCCAGCATGATCCCGCTGACGCGCCGGGCCGTGAAGTTCTCCACCACTTGAATCTGCTGATCCCGATCATCTTCCCGAAGAGGACCTTTCCAATGCAGCGTCACAGGCACCCCCTCGGCCTCTAATTCCCGTTGCGCCTTCACTGCGCCTGCGTGAATCGACTTCCAAAACTCATGGGTTGTCCCTTTAGGGATAACGGCGATCTGAAAAGGCTGGGCACCCTGAACGGCCAGGCACAGCGCCAGGACAAAGCTGCCGCTGAGAGTAAGGGGAAATGCTGTCATGTCCCAAAACTAGGCTGAGGCCAGAGTTCGTTTCAATAGAGATTTTTGAGGACCCGCATCGCAAAGCCCAGCGAATCAGGAATCCGCGGCGGGAGGGGACTCCAGGGCGCCCGTAGGCCAAGGGCGCTCAAAAATAGACAGCGGGGACCGAAGCCGACGGCAGCCCAAAAATGCCAGCAGAAACAGCCTTTACCGTGAGCCGTTATGGAAGTAGATTTAGACTGAATCCGATCTACCGTTGGTGCGAGCGCACTGCCCACAAGAAGGCTTGGTGTGCTCTGTATGGAGTAATTGCATCTGGGGTGGAGACGATCGCACTCTAACAACCACTATGAAGTTCCTTCCTATCCAATCCGTATTTGTCGGACTGAGTTTGGCCTCCTTGCTCTCCTCGTCGTCGCAAGCCACCCAGCCCAAGATCGACAATCTCGTTGTCACGGGCAGCAGCGGAGCCCCCGGTGCCAGCTTCGCAGGCGAACCCTTGGATGAGGGCTCCCTAGCCTATTTGGATCGGACAGACACCTACAAAGGCGTGCCCACCCTCCTCCTAGGGGCTGACTACATCGTGACCCGCACTACGGATAAAAGCGCAACTCCCTACACCCTTTCCTTTGATCTGAACGTCAACGGAGCTCTCTTCCTATTCCTCGACAACCGTATCGGGGACAATCTGGGCGGTACGGATCCCCAATCAGGAACAGACAACGGCCCGACACTCGGGGGCGGAACAATGGATTGGGTAGCCGCGATGGGATTCGTGGATAGCGGCCTGGACATCGGCATCGATGAAGCCAACGACGGATCCATCAACAACACCTCGAGTATCTACTACCGGATGGCGGACGCCGGTCACTACACGTTCGGCGTTCAGAACGATCTGACAGCGGGCGGCCCTGGCAACCGTAACTTTTACGCCATTGCCTGCGCTCCGGTACCCGAACCGGGCACCCTCGCCCTCTTAGGTGTTGGTGGAGCGAGTGTGGTGTTCCTACGTCGTCGCAAGAGCTAAACCTAAGTAGGCACAGTGCTCAGCTTTCGAAGCCGCCAGCCCAACAGGGGCTGGCGGCTTTTTGTTGCCCAAACGTTGAACGTTCAACGTCCGGTCCTTTCCAGGTTGAAAACCGGACTGGGTGTGGGCAACCTCAGCCCTGACCATGGAACTGGCGATTCGGTTGCATTTTAATCACGCAGGCTCCCGCTTGAACGGGCTGGCTCTGCTGTGGCTGGCCTTCGTCTGTATCCCAATCTGCCTTCAGGGGGCGTCGGTGCGCGTGGAACTGGATCAGGAGACCCTCCCTGTTGGTGAGGTCGCAACGCTGACGCTCACCCTGGAAGGCGCATCTCCCCGAGGGAATCGTCCGAGCTTTCCGGCATCGGCCGGCCTTCAGATCCAGCCGGCCGGGGAATCCACCCAGATCACAAGTGATGGGACCGGCCGACAAATCGTGCAGCGCACCCTTACCTACGCGGTAAGAGCCAACCAAGGGGGAGACTTCACCATCGGATCTGCGCAAGTCATGACCGACGCCGGGGCCTTCCGCACTCAGCCACTGCGGCTCCGAGTCACTCCCGCGAGCGCTACTCCCCCCGAAAATCGGCCAGCCTTCCTGCGGATCGAGCCCCGGAAGACAGCCGTATTTGTGGGAGAATCCCTCCCCTTTGAACTGCAGCTCTTCGTCGAGGACGGACGCGAACTTCAGATGCCCCAAGTCGCGGGGGAAGGATTCAACATCGGCAAACTCGTCAACTTGCAACCCGTGCGGCGCACGGTCGGCGGGCGGTTAATGAATCTCGTGACGTTCAGAGGGGTGGCGACAGCGGTGAAATCAGGACCTTTGACGCTGGGGCCCGCTACCACCCAACTTCAAGTGGCTGCCGTAGGAGGCCGCCAAGACTTCTTCGGTTTTTTCCGACAGTATCAGCCCATGAAACTCCTCGCAGAAGGGGTGGCCATAGAAGTCAGCAAAATGCCGCCCGGGGCACCGGCGGACTTCACGGGTTCCGTAGGGCAGTTCGAACTGAGCTACACGGCCAGTCCAAACTCGCTGGCCGTGGGCGACCCAATCACCTTGAAGATCTCCATCGCTGGTGAAGGAAACCTTGAAGGCATCTCGCTCCCCAAACTGGACCATTGGACCGGCTTTAAGTCCTATGCCCCGAACGCGCGAACCGAGACGACCGATGCCCTGGAATCCACCGGCTCCAAGCATTTCGAGCAAGTGGTGGTGCCTCAATCCCTCAATGTCAGAGAGGTGCCGGAGTTTCGCTGGACCTTTTTCGACCCAGGTGCGAAGACCTACCGAACTCTGAAAGCGCCTGCGGTTCCCCTCCAGCTCTCGGCGGCCACGACCCCCTCGGTTCCGCTTCCCGCATTCTCCGCCACAAATGGGGCGGCCGGTGATGTCGCCAGCGTTCTCGTGCATATTCGTCCACAGCTGGGCGCTATTCTGTCAACGCCGCCCCCCCTCTGGCACCAGCCCTGGTTCTTAGGTCTGCAGATTCTTCCTGTGGGCGCTTGGTGCCTGCTGCGCGGCGCGCGCTGGAGGAAGGAAACACTCGAAAAAAATCCAAGGCAGGCCCGTCGGCGCGAGATGGAGCGCGCCGTGCAAACAGGCCTTAAACAGTTGGAATCGCTCGCAGCGGAGAATCAGGGCGATCCGTTCTTCGCCACCCTGACAAAGGTGCTGCGCTGCCAGATCGCAGAGCGCCTCGATGTCCCCGAGTCAGGGATCACGGAGAGCATCATCGACGACCGACTGCGTCCGCGGGGTCTGCCTGAAGCCGATGCGGCTGCCTTGGAGGAACTCTTCCGCCTAAGCAACCAATTCCGATACGCCCCCCAATCGAGTACTTCCGAGCTCATCGGTTTAATACCCAAGGCGACTCGAGCTGTTGAGGCCCTCAGGAAAATGAAGAGCCCGACGCCATGACAGGCAGCCCGACAGCCCTTGGCCCCGCAATGACCCATACCGGCCAAAGAGATGAGTGACCCAACCGAGACTGGAGCAGGACTGAAGCGACTGATCATGGGAAGCAGCCTGGCATGGACACTCCTCCGAGTCTCCCTGCTCATCCTGACCGTGATCGTAGCGCTCCGATGGGTCGTATTGCCCCTGCGGGTGAGCGGTGATAGCATGCTCCCCACACTTCAAGACGGGCAGATCTGCCTCGGCTCGCGACTCGCTTTTCGCAAAGCAGGGCCAGAGCGAGGAGAGATCGTCGCCATCGACATAGCAGGCGGGCGTCAGTTCTTGCTGAAGCGCATCGTTGGGCTGCCCGGAGAGCGCTTCGCCATCCAAAACGGTAACATTCTGATCGACGGGAAGCCATTAGCCGAACCCTACGTCCAGTTCCATGGCAAGGATTGGAACCGCAGCGAAATCCTTCTGCAAGATGATGAGTACTACTTCATTGGAGACAATCGCTCCATGCCGATGCGAGACCATACGACAGACGTGGTGAAGCGGAACCGTATCGTCGCCCGTATTCAGCCGTGAAAGCCAAAACTCTACTGCTCGTCTTGCTCATCGTTGCGGCGCTGGTGGGACTTTGGAAATGGCGGAGTTCGCACGACCCCGTTGGGAAAGTTCGACAGAGCCTCGAGGAGCTTCGGACGCTGGTCTGTTTCGAACGGGATGAAAGCCCGATAACCAAGGAGTCGATGATCCAAAAGATTCTAGCAAGGGTTTCCAAGGACATCACCCTGGAGGTGAACCTGCCCAGTGCGGGTCAAGGGCTGGTCAGCGGGCGGGAAGAATTTCGAGAATACCTGCGGCTGGGGAGATACAGATCCGAGTATTTGCGACTCGCCTTATTCGATCCCAAGGTCACCCTCGGGGACAATTCCACCTCCGCCGAAGTCAAAGCAACGGCGAAAGCCGACACCAATCTCTACAAGGACTCCTACTGGCAGGAGATCGTTCTGACCTTCATTCGAGAGGACGGCTCCTGGCTGCTAAAGCGTGTGACGACCGTAAAGACGTGGGGGCGGTGAGCCTCAGAACTCCTGACCTAGAGTGGAATCAGGCTGAGCCCACTTGGCGATAGACGAGACGGAGCGATGGGGTGGGAAAGGTCGTTTCAGTGTCGGTGAGGGTTTTGCAAAGTTCAGGAATGACCCTAGGCAGAGTAAGCC
>CAMAVD010000292.1 GCA_945861575.1 Akkermansia muciniphila | reverse complement strand
TCGTCGCCGGATTTGAGTTAATCAGGACTACGCGGTAGCCTTCCTCACGAAGAGCCTTGCAGGCTTGGGTTCCGGAATAATCGAACTCACAAGCCTGCCCAATGATGATAGGGCCTGCCCCGATGATGAGTACAGAATGAATATCAGTTCGCTTCGGCATAAAAGACTGGGAGACTTAAAGGTAAGTCGCCTCGTCTGTCAGCGGTTTTTTTGTTCGAAGAATTTTCCAGTTGGTGCATGGTGTTGTTCATGGGATGCAATTTGTCTCCGATAGAGACCTGGATCCGCCGTCAATTTGGTCCTGTGCTCTTGGGCGGGGTGCTGGCGTGCCTCCTCTGGGGGGTGTTCCTGACACTCCCGAGCTACGCGGCGGAGGGCGACTCTCCCGCCATTGCAGCGGGGGAGGTCAAGGCCGACTCCGTGCAGGTGGTTTCACCGCCGTCTGCGCCCCGCCCAGCGGCCTCAGGCAAGGATATCGCCCGCATGGTAGCCCTCGCTTTTCTGGGGGGGCTCATCCTGAATATCATGCCCTGCGTTCTCCCGGTCATTTCCTTGAAAATCCTGGGATTTGTGAACCAGGCGGCCAAGTCACCCCGTCGGGTAAGGGAATTGGGGTTGGTGTATGCGTGTGGGGTGATTGTCTCCTTCCTTGTGCTGGCAGGCTTGGTCATTGGGCTCAAGCAGGCGGGCAAAGCGGTGAGTTGGGGGATTCAATTCGGCAACCCTCAGTTCATTGTGGTCTTGATCGCGTTGGTCACGCTGGTGGCCCTGAACCTCTTTGGCGTGTTTGAAATAACCCTTGGCGGCGGTGTTTCCGGCTCGGTGGGTGAATTGGCGCAAAAGGAAGGCTCGGCTGGAGCCTTCTTCAACGGGGTTTTGGCTGTGGTGCTGGCGACGCCCTGCACCGCCCCTTTCCTGGGGGTTTCTATGGGATTCGCTTTGTCTCAGCCAGCCCCCTTGATCCTTCTGGCCTTCTTTTCGGCGGGCCTTGGCCTCGCCGCTCCCTACGTGGTTCTCTGCTGGAATTCGGGGTTGCTACGCCTGCTCCCCCGACCTGGTGCCTGGATGGAATCATTCAAGATCGCCATGGGATTCCCCATGCTGGCCACCGTGATCTGGCTTTTCAACACAGCCCTGAGGCATTTCGGAGACCGCGTGACCTCTCTGGCCTTTTTTCTTGTGGCGCTTTCGGCGGCGGCCTGGGTCTATGGCCGCTTTATCCAGCGTGCCTCTCACGTGAAAGTCCTACCGGTCGCGGTTCTCTTGAGCCTTCTTGGCGGGGGCTACTACGTCTTCCTCGAATCGGCTTTGCAGTGGCGAAACCCGCCGAAGCTCTCAGGCGACACGGGCGCTCGTTCCTTGCAATCAGGGGATATTGATTGGAAACCCTGGAGCCACGCCTCTATCAAGGCTGCCCGCGCCGAGGGACGGGTTATCTTGGTCGATTTTACTGCAGAATGGTGCCCTAACTGTAAGGTGAACATGGCGACCAGCATCAATATACCCTCCGTCAAAGCCAAGTTGCGCGAGCTAAACGTGCTTGCCTTGGAGGCCGACTACACCGCGACCCCCGATGACATGACCGAAGAAATCACCCGCTGGGGGCGAGGGGGGATTCCTTTGGTCTTGGTTTATCCCCGCAACCCGGCTTTGCCGCCCAAAGCCCTTCCGGAATTACTCACCCCTTCCTTGGTGCTTCAGGCCTTGGAGGAGGCCAGCCGTTAGGCAATCCTGTAGGGTGATTCGGAAAACTTTGCCGGGGGGGCCTAGCCCATTTTTGCATCGTCCTGGGACAGATGGGTTAGTCTACAGGACACTTCTTTCTTGTTAGCGCAGAGACTTCACAGACCGGTAACTCGTCGGAAGATCTTGCAATTTGGTAACTTATAGCTTCTTGTCGGCCCCAGATATCCCAGTAGTGATGACTAAAACAGTTTCTGGGGCCTTGGCATGGCCCGTGCTTGATCATGGAAGATCGACGACGAGTTCGTTGAAGCAAAACAGGAAACCGGATTATGACGACAAAGGACTATGTCTACCTGAGCCTGCTGGCCCTCACAGCTGTGTTGTTCTACTGGACGGGCTTCTACGGCGGTTTCAACACGACGTTGAAGATGCTGCAGCACAAGGAAGATGAGGGCAATGGGTCCTCAGACTTTGAGGTGAAGCCGTTGGTGGGCGCTCCCGTCTCCGAACTCGCCCTGACCACGCCGCCTAGTCGTGAGGTCACCCCGGCTGGAAGCGCTCCTTTCCCGATCCACGGTTCGCTCTTCGGACGGAATTGAGGGTGGATGATTTATCAGTAACTGGTGCGGGGGGAGAGATCTCTCGCGACGCGCGGGGCCTTCGGGCCCCGTTCCTGTTTTTGGGGTGCACCCCTCTCGACTCACGCGTCGTTCGCTAGGGAGGGCGTTGCCCCCGTCTGCAGTTCCTCCCAGCTTTCAGTTTAGCCCTCGCCTGCCGATCCAAGTGAAGGATAGGATCGGGCTCGAACCTGGGCAGAGCGGAGCGATTACTCCATTTCGAGCCTGCCACGCTTCGCCTATCCTAAATCGATCTATGCAAGGCATCTTAGTCCTCTGCCTCTTGTTGTTTGCGGGTGCCCGCCTGTCGGGTGGAATTTATCCCTGCGGGAATGTTTCGGAATCGATGATCCGTGGGCGTGCCCTGTGCATGAACATTGGTCGGGGTGTGGCTCCGCACGATGGCTGGGGGAGTTTTGCTCTCGTCCTCAAAGACGATGGTACCTACGATGTTCACGCCGCTCCCGGCATTGCCGCCCGCTCTGGAAAGTGGACTGCCTCCACTTTTCAGACGGACGGGTCGACGGATTTCTACCTGACGGTTCGTCTATCAGGATTCACCCAAGAGCGGACCTGTCGGCTTTCTCTGTTCCCATTTTCCACCTTCGAAGGAGAACTGGGCTGCGACTATGAGATGGAGTTTGAGCCTCGAGTTGAAGGGAGCTTCCAGCAGGGGAGCTATCGCGTGGTGGACGCTCCAGGAGAGTGCCTCTCAGCGGGTCCCTGGTTCTTTCAATCTCCTCCGTCGAATTCGGTGGTGAGTCTTGGAGGCACTTTAAACCTTGAAGCGCTGTGCAGCGGCGCTTCGGGGTTTACGTATCAATGGCAGCGCGATGGCCTTCCATTGCCTGAGGCTCGGGGGGCTTCCCTCGTGCGCGCCAACGTCGATTTTTCTGACGGCGGCAACTACACTCTGATCGCCACCGGCGCGGGTCAGTCGATCACCAGTCGCCCAGTTCGTGTGCAGGTAAACCGCCCCGTGCCCCCCAGCCTCATCCGTCAGCCTGTTTCCATAGAGCAAAACGCTGGATCCACCGCCTGGCTTGATGTGATTGCGGCTGGCGACCCACCGCTTCGCTTCCAGTGGCT
Source organism: Akkermansia muciniphila (assembly GCA_945861575.1). Classification (GTDB taxonomy): domain Bacteria; phylum Verrucomicrobiota; class Verrucomicrobiia; order Limisphaerales; family UBA11320; genus UBA11320. The sequence continues at coordinate 1,871 of CAMAVD010000292.1, read as the reverse complement.
CAAGGATGGGGTTGCCTTGGTTGGACAGCAGGGCAGGACACTCCGCCTGGAGTCGCTCCGAGAGCAGGACTCTGGAGACTACTTCGTGCTGGTTTCCAGTCCACTTGGCTCGGTCGTCAGCCAACCCGCAAAGCTGACCGTCTCCCCACGTTCTAGCCCGCAGATCCTCGAGCAACCCCAGGACGTTCGACTGCTGGTGCCCGGCTACGCCCAGTTTGGAGTGCGTGTAGCGGGACCCGGTCCATTCGTTTACAAATGGTTCCGCCATTCGAGTGTTCTCGGCGAGGGCATGGCCACATCGGAAGGACCCACTTCAAACTCAACCTCTACTCTGAGCCTATTCGTTCCCTCGCAGGGCGAGGTCGACAAAGCGGTTCATGTAGAGGCTTCGAACGAAAGCGGTGGGGTGGAGAGCAGGGCAGCGAGGCTGATTCCGGCGCACCTTCAATCCCCTGGCCAGCCTGATCGGATGTACTCGCAGCAGGAATTGATCGAAGGCATTCAGACGTTGTTGCCGCTCGCAGGAGGCGCTGTTATCGGGGTTGCTGGGCATCGTCTCTTGCGCCTGGACTCAGCCGGAGCCGTCCGCGAATTGGTGTCCCTAGATCATCCGCCTGCGGCCCTGCAGGTGCAACCGGATGGAAGAATTCTCGTGGCAAGTTTGAGCGGAGGGGGGGCTTGGCTGCGACGCTTTTCAGCCTTAGGTGAGACAGACAAAAGCTTTCGGCCCGACCGACGGCTCAGCGGTAATGCGGCTGGGTTGGCGTGGCTACCTAACTGGAAGATTTTGTCCTTCGGCTCATTCTCCTCGAGTATGTCGACTGCCAAGCCGCTTCGTCTGGTTCAGTTGGCGCTGAATGGGGACTGGGACGAAAAGTTCCGGCCTGCGTTTTTGAACAAAGCTGGAACGTCCGAGGGCGTGGAGATTCGTCGGGTGGTCACCCAAGCAGATGGACGCTTTTTGGTCGCAGGCTTTTTCCACCAAGTGGACGGCGAAGCTCGGGCGCACTTGGTACGTTTCCTCCCCAACGGGCAGGTCGATCCCAGCTTCGTCCCCGATGAGGTTTCGCCCGGACCCATCTGGGATGTCGTTCTGACGGCAGCCGATTCCATGACGATTCGCGGTCCGTTTCTCAGGGTGGGCGACACCGCTCGAGGCACGTTGGCTCGCCTCACTTCAGGAGGACGTCTCGACCCTGTCTTCAACGCCACCTCCCTCTTCGCAGGCAGTCCGACCGCATCCGTGGAGAATCAGCCGATGCTCGGCCTTCCCGATGGGAGGTTGATTCTGGCCTCCAGAGCCACGCGTGGCATCGTGCGCATGAATAGGGATGGCTCGCGAGATCGCGGCTTTTTTCATGCGGATACGACCAATCGCATCGATTGCCTGGCCTTGGACTCGTTGCAAGGGGTTTGGGTTGCAGGAGACTTCAGCAACCTACACGGGCACACCACTCGATCAGTGGCTCGCCTTTATTTGCATTCACCGGAAACCACCGCCGCGCGCCTCCCGATGATTTTGGAGCCCTTACAAATCCGGCGCTCAGGCTCCGGGGTGGTCGGTGTCTATTTTTCCGGTGACACCTTGGAATTTTCGACTCGCCCTGGGGGCACCCCCACTCCGGTCTGCGAATGGCTGAGGGACGGCGCTCCCATTCGCCAATGGGGGCTCCAGACGGTGAATGCCTGGGATGGTCTGGCGCGGATTACGGTTCCTGGATTGAGGCTCTGCTGGAGGGATCGATCTCATGCCTCTCGACTCCCTGATGCTGGTGCGTGGGGTTTCCAAGTTTCGCTTCAAGGCGGAGTTGGGATTGTTCTATTCGGTGGAGAGCAAGCCTGCGGCGGGTGATGGCGACTGGGTTTCCGTG
>CAMAVD010000291.1 GCA_945861575.1 Akkermansia muciniphila | reverse complement strand
CAGATAGTCGATCAGGGGGAAATTCACATCCATGATCAAGGTGGTCTTGTTCTTGAGCAGGGATTCCAGAGCCCCGATATCGAGCAGCATTTTGGCCAGCTCAGGGTTTTTCTGAAACTCTGCCAAGATCCTCGCAGCCTGAGCGTCACCTTCGCCACGGATCGCGAGCGCCGCCGAATTGGCCTGACTGATCTTTGACTGCGCCTCGGTCTCCGCCTTGTTGCGGATGGCCGACGCCTGCGCCAGCCCTTCGGACTGGATGGTGGCAATGTGGTTCTGCCGTTCAGAACTCATCCGCGCCAGCACAGCCTCGGTGTTTCCCGGCGGAAGCGTGAGCCGCTTGATCCGGACAAACTTTACCTCGATGCCATACTTCTGGGATTTGCACTGATCGTGGAAGACGGTGTGGATTTCCTGCTCGATCTGATCGAACCGAATCTGCTCCACATCCAAGTTGACTAGATCTCTGAGGGGATGCCGACCAATCACTTGCTTCTGCGCATTCAGCAGCATTTCGAGGAGCTTGACCTCGGCCGCTGCATGGCTGCCGCGATCGAAGCGAGGGAAGAACTCCCCGGGGCTGTCAACCGCCCAGCCCGCATAGGTCATCACCAAAACATTATACCCATCGGAGGTGAGTGACTGCTGAAGCAGGCTCTCCAGATTTCGCACGCGCTTGTCTAGCTTGTAGACCTTCTGGATCGGCCAGAGCTGGAAATAGGGCCCAGCCTCAGTCTTCTGGTCCGTAGGCTTTCCGAAGGTCGTCACGACCGCGACCTCCGTGGTGCGCACCTGGTAAACGAACATCAGGAGTCCAAAGATCGCGAGGAGAACGAATCCGATGAGGATCGATAGGGGATTGTTTTTCATGCTGGATCTGGGTGCATTAGAGAGTGCAATCGCGCGTAGGAGCGCCTAGTTGGCCTTTCGGGGCTGCGTCAGGCGGTTGAACACATCCCCGCTGATCTTTTCTTGGAGATCGAGCTGGGGCACGAGCTGAACATTCGTCAGTGCGACGATGACCTTGCGAGTGTCGAAGAGGGCGTTCGTATAAGCCTTCAGGAACTGCCGGTGAGGATAGACTTCTGGGGAGGCTTGGAATGCTTTCACCTGGCTTCGAAAGCGGGCGGCGCTCGCGGTGGCCTCCCCTATCTTGCCTTCGCTTGCAGCGTGCGCCATTCCGAGGATGCGATCTGCATTCGCCGTTGCCTGGGCATTCGTCAGGGAGCTAAAGCTGCGTGCGCTTAAAATATTGGTCTCCACCCCTTGTCTCGCGTCCACAACGCCCTCGTAGTCCTTAGCAACCTGAGTGGGTGGGTGAATGTCTTGAAGACCCACAAAGAGCAGCTTCACACCCAACTGCAGCTCATCCACCTGTTTCTGGATCACCGTGCGCAAATGCTCTGCCGCAGTGGACTGTCCGCTGGACAGGAGATCCTGGATATCTGTCTGGGCGAAGTAGCGGGACACTTCACGATTGGCCACCTGCTCCACCAAATTGCTGGAGTTCTGATAATTATAAGCGTAGGCGCGAAGATCGCTGATCTGAAAATGGATGGGAATGCTTGCCGTAAGAAAGCTGAGCGGACTGTTGGAGAAACCCGAGCCCGAGCCGCCGACGTTAGTGACGGTGCTGAGCGCTCGGCTGGGCACGAGCAGATTGAAGTCTTCCTTCAAGTGACTGACGGTCCAAAGGAAGGCGACTTCCGTCTGACCATCATCCAAAGGGACTCCTCCTACGGTGAACGACTGGACTTCCTCGGTGCGATAGCGGTGGATCTGGTCGATGGGGTAGGGCCACTTCACATGCAACCCCGGGCCCAACACCTCCCGCCCAGCGACCGGGCGTCCAAGCCTTTCCAGCAAGGCCTGCTCTCCGGGGTTCACGAAAACCAGCCCGCTCGATACGAACAAGAGGCCCAGCTGAGCCATGACAATCCAAGGGAAGTTTGTGCGAAGAAACTGGTAGAACCAAGTGTCCGATACCTTGAATCCGAACTGGTAGTCGAGGGCTGTGGCCGCCGTGCTGAAGACTCCTTCAGGATGGCTGACCAAGCCTGTCAGCCGACTGTCATAGAGAGGATGGACCACCTTCCCCTTCACTCTCGGACGATAGATCTCGAGGATCACAGCGAAGAAGCTTTCCACTGCCTGTGCCCCCAGCAGCAGACAGATCAGACGACCCCCGTAGATATCGATCCGCGGCACTTCCGCCAGCCCTATCACCAAAATAACGGCGGTGAAAGCGGCCAGGTAGGCGCCCAGCAGCATCAGATTGGCACTAGGACGGAGCAGTCTCCGATTGTCCAAACGGGCGACTCCCGACGAATATTGCCCGATCAGAAAGAGCGCGAGGAAGACACCTCCGAAGATGCCGAGAGCCAAGACGGGCTGCTGGAGACTGGGCGCGATCGACGCAGAATCTATCCAGCGCCAGCAGAGCACGGCGGCCGTGCCTTGAGCCACGGCGAGGAGTCCGGTTGCGATGGGGATAAAAAAACGCTCGAAAAGCCGCAGGGAGCGTCGAGAAAGGAAGGTATCCTCGCCTGCGGTATTGAACAGGGAGGCCCCCCCACGAGACCCTGCCAGCTCATCAAATTCCATCTGCTCGAGCCGCTCCTGCTCCTCGAGGCGCATGTGGAACCAGCTCATCAGCGTCGCCAATACGCCGAAACCCATGACATACGAGGTCAGCTGCCCAGTGAAGGTCAGCGAGTAGCGTCCCACACCAAAGCAGAGCATGCCTGCCCCCAGGAGGAGGATAAAGTTAGTCAGGGCACCGCTTTTTCCGTTTCGTTCCATGATCAGCTCAGTTCCCGGTCTTCAAACAAGGTTAGGCCCACAGCCAAGGCAGCCCCCGTATACGCCGCAGCGTAGCCCAAGGATTTCCAGACGTAGCTCCAGGGGATGCCGCCCCCTTCCACCAATGCATCGGCCATCCAGAACTTTTGCCAATTGGGCAAAACGGAATAAAGTAACTGAGCCCACCAATGGCCTGCGACGGCGGGTCGACCCAGGAGATAGTCGGACATCAACCCGAGGAGGAACACCACGCTGCAGACTCCCAGAGTCGCAATCATCTCCAATCGGGTCGAACAAGCGAGCGCGAGGGCGGCCAGCATCCAGATCGCGAAGAGGACCAGCAGGCCTGCGGGAACTAGACGCCAGTCCACACCCGTAGCAAAAGCCTGACTCTTGCCTTCGTGATCGAAGAAGTTGATCACGACAAACGCCAGGCTCGTGGTGAGTACCAAGGCTGCCAAAGCGTCTGAAACAAAGGGCCTGCGGAGAAAGAAATTGGTGAAACCACCGACAATATAGGCAAGCAGAACCGCCCCAAAATAGATGGAGAGTGAGCGAAGGTCGGCTTCCCCATAAGCGTCGTAGGCCAGCCGTGACGCCAGCAGGCAGGCCAGCATGTTCACCGCCACCATGACGGTTAGCACCCCTACCAAACCCGCATAACGAGCCAGCAAAAAGGGCGCACGGCCCACCGGCTTCGACAGAACCGCCAGAGCCGTCCCCGTTCGAATCTCCCGCGCCAAGGTGTTGGAGGCGCTCATCACTGCCCCGAAAAGGCCTGACAAGAACAAGACGGCCAGCACCATATCCTTGACCAGCTTGGGATCCTCACCCAGACCGAAGTACGGGAGGGATGCCAGAAAAACAATGGCCACCGCTGACGTGGTCGTCAGCAGCAGAACAATGGGCTGGCGGGCCAGCTCCAGAAAACCGTTAAGTGCAATAGCAACAAACTGCTGCATGCGTTGATGAACCGCAATGTAGGAACAGGCGTTTAGGTTGCCAATACATTATTCCCATGCGTTGGACAAACTACCCCCGGCCTAGTGTTGGGCAAGGTGCCGGTCAAACCAATCGGCTAGGAGTCGGATGTCGAACACCATGGTGGGCCAGCCATGCCCCTTCCCAGGCCGAATGATCAAATCCACGGTGCGCCCCACGGACCGTGCCGCCGCCTGAAAACGCTCCGATTGATCCAGAGGGGTCAGTGTGTCAGATGAACCATGAATGATGAGCGTCGGCGGAAGATTGGACTGAATGTGGAAGATGGGAGAGGTCTCTCGGCCGATCACTTTCCAAACAGCGAGATTCGTGGCTTGGGGGCCGAAGCCCTTGACGAAGCTTTTGGGGGGACCGCCATCGCCTAGATTTTCGGTGGAGCTGCCCAAATTGATCAAGTCGGTCACGGGATAAAAGATGGCCACGGCTTGGACAGCCCCACTCTCCTGGTCAACGGGATCAACGGGGGTGCTAGCAGGCTCAGCTCCCCGTGTGGCGATCATGAGGCTGAGATGGCCACCGGAGCTGCCGCCTGTCACCCCGATCCGCTGTGGGTCGATCCCATAGTCTTTAGCGTGATGGCGGATGAAGCGGACGGCCCGCCTGACATCCTGCGAGATATCCATGATGGTGGACTTGGGCTGGGAGATGTGGGAGACCGCAAATACGGTGTAGCCTCGGCGCGTAAGCGGAGCGACCATCCAGGGATTGAACTTCTCTCGACCCGATTTCCATCCACCGCTGACCATCAGCAAAACAGCCGCTCCGTTGGGATGGATGGGGCGGAGGATGTCGAAGGTGAGATCCTTCCCATCGCGCTGGCCATAAACGAGGGCGTTCTGACGCGTGGCGTCCGGATGGAGGTACCACCATCCACATCCCACGATCAGGGCGATCAGAATGAGGATCGATCCCAGCGTCCAGGCACTGACTTTAAGGAATCGTCGAAGCGACATCTCCTTTCCCTAGCATCAGTCTGAAGGGAAATCGAGCACGGGATGCCGCAAGTTCGCAAATGGCATGCCGGGAGATCTCCTCTTCTCGGTCCAGCGAAAGGGAGGGGGGGAACCGCTAATCCACGCTGATCGTCGCTCGTGGGAGATCGCAGAGGGAAACTATGCCAGCCCCATGAGCTGGTGGGCTCCACAACCCATGAGTCTCACGCCCGCTGCGCTCAAGACGCCAAGACGCAAAGTATTTGGAGCAACCATGAAAAACCCTCTTTCATCCTCTTCCCACCTTTGCGTCTTCGCGTCTTTGCGTGAGACCCCTTCCGCCGCCAGTTCCTCGAGCAACTCCAAAAAGTGGGCGCGAGCCGAGTCATCCCGATAGATTCAGACATCCTGACCTCGTGCGGGAGCACGGAGGCAGGAGAGGAACGAAAATGAGCCGAGATGAGGGTAGATTTCTGGCTTTCCAGCTACCCGTCTGTGGGCTTCAAATGGAGCCATGCCTCAGGTCCAATTACCCCTATTCCCGGCTG
>CAMAVD010000290.1 GCA_945861575.1 Akkermansia muciniphila | reverse complement strand
CCTTCGAACTACCGTGCCTCGATTGTTGAGCGCACTGGAATCGCCCGGTGGCTTTCCCACAGCTTCCGCATCGCCGTTCGCAATCTGGAGCGCAAGCCCATGCAGGCCTTTTTCACGGTGGCAGGTCTTGCCTTGGCAACCGGGATTTTGATCGTGCCGAACTGTTTCCGTGACAGCGTGGGCCAGGTGTTGGAGTTTCAGTGGGACACCGTGCAGCGTCACGATGTGAGCCTTGGCCTGGTAGAGCCGGACAGCGAGGCTGTGCAGCATCCCCTTAGCCAGCTTCCGGGCGTGATGCATCTGGAGGTCTTCCGCTCCGTTCCTGCCCGTATTCGCTATGGGCATCAACACCGGCAGCTGATGATCTACGGCATGGTTCCTGGCGGGGAGCACGAGCGGATTATCGATTCCTCGTATCGTGAGTTGGCGGTGCCCGAGTCAGGGATTGTGATGTCAAGCAAGCTGGCTGACGTGCTGGGCGCCCGGCTCGGGGACGAGGTCACGCTGGAGATTTTGGAAGGACGCCGTCGCACGGCGGTGGCAAAGCTGGTGGGGCTTTCGGAAGATTTCGCGGGGCTCACCGCTCGGATGGATCGGCATGCCCTCAATCGGATGCTGGGGGAAGGGGACATCATTACGGGAGCGAGCTTCAGCATCGATGATGCACGACGTTCGGAGTTTCTCCAGTCTCTAAAGCGTCAGCCTCGGATCAGCTGGGTGGCGGTCAAGGACTCGTTGCGCGCCAACTTTCGCAAGACCACGGCTGCGAGCATCAATCTCATCCAGTCGGTCTATCTCTTGTTTGCCACGGTGGTGGCGTTTGGTGTGGTCTACAATAACACCCGCATCTCTCTCGCGGAACGCGCACGGGAGCTGGCGACGCTCCGCGTGGTCGGATTCTCCCAGCGTGAGGTGGGCGCGGTGCTGGTTATCGAGCTGGTCTTGCTGGCCCTCCTCGCCGTCCCGTGCGGCCTGCTGCTGGGGACCGCCTTCGCGACGGGAATTATCGGCGCGGTCAGCACCGAGACCATCCGCCTTCCCTTGGTGCTGACCCTAAAGAACTACACCTTTGCGGTGACGGTCGTGACCGTTGCCTCCACTCTTTCGGCCCTGTTGGTCCTGAGGACCTTGAGACAATTGAACCTCGTCAGCGCGCTGCGCGCGCCTGAATAAATTTAAGCCATGACTCCGTCATCCCAAGCCCCCACCAGCCCTCAGCCCGCTCTGTCGCCCACGGCCGGAGCTGCGATGCTTTCCACTCCCCGGGCCTCCTCCACACGCGGTGGGCCTGCACGCCCCCGGCGGGGGCGCTGGGTGCCGTGGCTCGGGAGCGCGCTGCTCCTGGCACTCATTGTCTACGGTTTTTGGCCAAAGCCCGCTCCCGTCGAGGCGGCGAAGGTGGTCCAAGGCCCGCTTCGGAGCACGGTGAGCGAGGAGGGGCGGACTCGCATTCGCCAGCGCTATGTCCTCTCCTCCCCCGTGGCGGGGCATCTGCGACGGGTGCCGTTCAAGGCTGGCGATCCGGTGTTCACGAATCAGGTGATTGCGGTGATCGATCCGCTCACGCCCCCGCTTTTGGACGCCCGCAGTCGGACCTTATCGGAGGCACGCCGGGCCACGGCACTCGCGCAGCTTGAAAAGGCCAAGTCGGCCCACTTTTTTGGCAAGCGTGATCTTGAGCGGTCCGAGACCTTGCACCAAAGCAACGCCTTATCAGCGCAGGCACTCGAGCAGGCGCAGTGGAAGGAGACCGCTGCCGCACGGGAGTTGGCGGTGGCTGAGAGCGCCCTGCGCCAGGCGGATGCGGAGTTGGCGGTTTTCTTCACGCCGGTGGACGGAGCTCCAGGTCCAGTGGAGGTTCGCTCGCCCATTTCTGGACGGGTGCTGCGTTTGGTGGAGGAGAGCTCGCGGGTGGTCGCATCGGGGACACCGATTGCGGAGCTTGGGGATCCCTCGGATTTGGAGGCGGTGATTGAGGTGCTGTCGCGCGATGCCACTGGCATCGAGGTGGGCATGAAGACCGAGTTGGAGCATTGGGGCGGGGGCGTGCCGCTTCAGGCGCGTGTCCGTCTGGTGGAACCCGCAGCGTTCACCAAGGTTTCGGCACTGGGGGTGGAGGAGCAACGGGTCAATGTGATCGTAGATGTTTTGACGCCGGCCGCGCAGCGAGGTCAGTTGGGGGATCAGTTTCGGGTAGAGGGGCGCGTCGTCATCTGGGAGACGGATCGCACTCTCAAGGCCCCGGCCGGGGCTTTGTTCCGTCGTGGCGAGCAGTGGGCCGTCTTTGTGTTGGACAACGGCGCGGCGCGACTCCGCCCGATCCGGGTCGGGCGGCAGAGTGGGACCGAAGCACAGATTCTCGAAGGGTTGAAGGAGGGTGAGGAGATCATTTTGTATCCCAGCGATCGTGTGCAGGACGGCGCGCGCGTGGTTCGGATCACGCTCTAGGAACTCCCCACCCGGAGGAAGATGTGTGATCCGCAGATTGGGAACGGATTTTCACAGATGAAAGACAGGGACAGCCGGAAAATGGCCTTCTGCACTTCCTCCAGGCTGGAGCGTCGAGCTGGAACAAGTTTGGCAGCCTCCTCACCGTGAAGAGTGATGGCAAAGGCTTCCCTCCTGCGGGTAGGTTCGAGCAACTCCGAAAACTTTTCCGTTTCCGATCGCCAACGGGCCAATGCGAAAGAATGGGGGCACGATTCCATCTACACCCCTGGTTTCGTACGCAACGGGAAGGCGTGGCCCGATTACTTCCGCGCTGAGCTCAGGCCTCCTCCACGCGCGTACGATCACCCGCCGTTGTGGGAAGCGATTGGAAATCTGGCGCTCGACTGAGGTAACGCCATGTGGACGATCACGAATGACCTCGTTGACGACCGCAAGAAAGTCGGCACCTCAAGTTGCAACCACGACGAAGCGAAATCTGCGTTGCTGAAACACCACTTTCGTCTTCTTGATGATGACGGCCAGGTTTATTACGAGGGAGTGTCCGACGACTGCCACTCGCAGCGGGCCTTCGCACCGCTCGAAGATTTCGGCAAAGGCTACGCGGGTTGGACCGAAGTTCAGTATTGTCAAGCCGGTTGCTGGAATCGGCTTTGAACAATAATCAGTCTCCAGCCCGACTGGACTCATAGTCCCTAGACTTATAGTCCAAGCTGTGTGGCATGGCACACCGACATCGCACACTTACGGCATTCGGCTCCAATCTCCGCAGCGAACGTGAGCGAAAGAAGCTAACACAGGAGAAGTTGGCTGAAAAATCCGATCTCGATCCGAGCTACATCAGCGGCATTGAACGAGGGGTCCGCAATCCCAGCATCCTGAGCGTCGTCCGAGTTGCGAAGGCGCTCGGCACGACTGTTTCCGACCTCACCCGGAGGATTGAAGGATAGGACTGGCGAAGCCACAGGCACACCCACGCCATGTCCGCATTTTTCTCCAGCACGGTTCATAAATTTCTCGCGACCGATTCTTCTCAGATTCTCGGCGAGCTTAATCTCCACGCCCGGAACTCTGTCTCCAGCCTCCGTGTCTCCACGGTCATTTCATGGGAACGCACCATCAGCGTGTTGAAGACGACGCTCACTCAAATTGCCACGGAGTTTTCGAGTGCGGGCAATTGGGGGCTGTTGCTCGAATACGAAATTCCCCGGCGTGACCGGCGGATTGATGTGGTGTTACTCGCAGGTTCATTGGTGATTGTTCTGGAATTCAAGACCGGCGACTCCGGCGACGAAGCAACTGCGCGTCGGCAGGCAGAACACTACGCGCTTGAACTGCGTGATTTTCACCGCGAGAGCCGTGGACTGTTTCTCGTTCCAGTTGTCATCAGCAGGGGTGCTTCGGAATTTGTTCCGCCCTCTGTCGACCCAAGCGATGACTTGGTTCGCGCGGTTCTGGTTGCCAACGACGAATCGTTAGCGAAGGCGATCCGTCATGCGGTCGCCAAGAATTTGAGGGCCAGCTCCGGCAAGCAGTTCGACCTGAATCTTTGGAACAGGTCGGCGTATCAACCGATCCCGAATATCGTTGAGGCAGCCCAGATACTCTTCGCCAAGCAGAGTGTGCGCGAGTTGTCTCATGCCCATACGGACACCTACAATCTGACCAAAACAACCGACTTGCTGGTCGCCGCCGTTGAACGCGCCCAGAGGGAGCGCCGGAAAATAATCTGTTTTGTCACCGGCGTTCCGGGTGCCGGCAAGACCTTGGCCGGACTCAACGCAGTTCATAGCCCTGAGTTGATGCGCGACAATCGCCCTGCCGGTTGCTTTCTTTCGGGCAATGTTCCGCTTGTGAAAGTCATCACCGAAGCTTTGGCGGTCGACAACCACGCCCGAAGCGATGATTCGCTCGAGGAGTCACGCCGTCGCATCCGCACATTCATCCAAAGCGTTCACAGCTTCCTCAAGGAGTATCGTGGCAGCGACAAACTTCCGCCGGAAGGAGTCATCGTCTTCGATGAGGCACAGCGAGCCTGGGATGCGGTCAAGGTGCGAAAGGAATTTCTTCAGCGGGCAACTGCCGCCGAACGCGACGCTCTGACAACAGTGAATTCCGAGCCAGCAATGATGCTCGGCATCATGGATAGGCTGTTGGATTGGGGCGTTATCATCGCTCTCGTTGGCGGCGGGCAGGAAATCCACGACGGCGAGGCGGGCATTGCTGAATGGGGGCGTGTTCTACGCGAGCACTATTCTCACTGGCATATCATCGCTTCGCCGGAAGCTCTCAACGGTGGCGCGAGCGTGGCGGGAAGCCGACTCTTTCACGATGGACAGAGTGGAAATGCTGCCGTGACGCTCGAAACACATCTCCATCTGCCTGTTTCCATCCGATCGTTTCGTGCTGAGGCGGTCGCAGCGTGGGTCAATGCTGTCGTCACTGGGCAGCCAGAGCAAGCAGCCACAATTGCGCGCCAGTGCTCTCAGTTCCCAATCATGCTGACGCGCTCGCTGGAACACTCGAGAGCGTGGCTACGTCGCTCGACGCGTGGACTTCGGCGATGCGGTCTGCTTGCGAGTTCGGGCGCACTCCGCCTTCGGGCCCACGGGCTGGAAGTTTCATCTGGATTCCGCGGCGGCATCTCTCTCGAAGATTGGTTTCTGGCTTCGCCCGGCGACATTCGCTCTTCGAATGTGCTCGAAGTCGCCCTTACAGAATTTGGCTCTTCGTGTACTTGAGTGGGTGATTTGTTAGGCTCGAAGTGAGTTTGGAGCCGTATTGACAGGCTCTTTATGACTTTTAGAGAGCTCGCAAACCTGTTTCGATTCCGCGATGGCACGATTGAAGAGCAAGCGGCTTCGAGACGCG
>CAMAVD010000289.1 GCA_945861575.1 Akkermansia muciniphila | reverse complement strand
AGGGGACAAAACACGGCGGCTCTCCGTTCCAGGGCCTTCTCCGTAATCTGCGAAAATCTGTGTAATCTGCGGATCAAAGATCTTCAAATGGGTTCACCGACCGCTCCACTCCGCCTAGCGGGCCGTCGGACTTGGACTATTATTCCGCTGGGTCCCCGCCAGGGCTATTCCTCGGTTCTGGGGATTATTGCATGCCGACCTGCCAGCACCCACTCAAGTACACGAAGAGGCTAAGAATGTAACCGCGAATGGACGCGAATGCGAAAAAGGCTCCTGGGTTGTGACTTCTGGTTTAACGTTCATTGGAGTTCATGCAACCCATGGCCGATGCCGTTGATCACCTGCAATGCGCACCCAACTACCAAGTATACTTCATCCTTCCGCAGTCATGTCTCATTCGCGTTCATTGGCGTTCATTCGCGGTTAAAGTTCAAATCCCGGCAGTGGGCCGTCGGTGGGTTTCGGTGAAGCTAAAGCAGCCGTCTCAATGCCGACCCAGCTGGTAATCAGTTACCTGCGGTTCACCGTCGCTTCACACGACCGTCAACAGACAATCCCCTAGACAATCCAGGAAGAACCGAGATTCCCTTCCCGCCTTCAAATGCCCCTCCCAGAACCTTGCAACCGACTCCTCACTTGACTCACGTTCAGGTGCCCTGAGGGCCAACGAGATCACACAAGCCATTCTCGCCGCAAACACCGCGTGCGCACGAGCCGCTCCCGTTTCCGCCCCTCACAACAGCCAAGGCTCGTGCGCATGCGGTGTTTGCGGCGAGGAGTGTTTGCCTTGGAGCCAGCCGCCCGCCTAGCCTGAACCCTTCATGGGTAGACTGCCGACGAGTGAGTTGACCTACCGCCTGGAGCGCATCCGGGCGGTCAGCAGCGGCATTCTCGAAGCAGCGGCGGGTACCTTTCTCCTCTTGATTGCAGTTCGGTGGTTCCAGGCGGGGTCCACTTCGAAGGCAATTCTGGCGGCCTCGGGCAGCCTGGGCCTCTTGATTTCCCCGGGGATCGTCTGGATGACGGCCAGGCTCCGCTGGCCCACCGCTCTAGCTGCCTCAAGGATCTTCGCTGTCGGTGCGATCGGGAGGTTCGTGGCCGCGGCGATTCCCTGGCTGCCTGTCTACGTGCTGGGAACCTCCCTTGGTTTAATCGCCTCGTCAGCCTGCGTTCCCCTCGTGACCCAGATTTATCAGGAGAACTACGCTTCCGAAACGCGCGGGAGGGTCTTCTCCCGCACCTTCATGATCCGGATCGCCACGGCGGCCATCATGAGCGGTATCGGTGGGATCCTGCTGAAGGACAGGATGCACCAGTTCCAATGGATGCTGGCTCTTTTCGGACTCGCCCTGGCGTCCGCCAGCGTCTGCCTCCACCGCTGTCCGTCCACTCCGCTGCGCGAGGACACCGGCGCACATCCATTGCGGGGCTGGCGGTATGTGGGTCAGGATCCGCTCTTCCGCCGCACCCTGATCAGCTGGATGCTGATGGGCTTCGCCAATCTGATGATGCTCCCCCTTCGGGTGGAGTATCTGGCCAATCCCAAATATTCGCTGGCGTTAGACGCGAGCCAGGTGGCCCTGCTCACCGGCGTCATCCCGCACGCCGCTCGGTTTGTGATGAGCCCGATCTGGGGGCATCTCTTCGATCGGATGAATTTCTTTGCCCTGCGCATCACTCTGAACGTGGGTTTTGCCCTGGGAATTTTTGGCTTTTTCACCACCCAAAGCACCACCGGCCTGGTGATCTCCGCCATTCTCTACGGCATCTCCCACGCAGGAGGGGACGTGGCCTGGAGCCTGTGGGTGACACGCTTTGCTCCCGCCGACCGCGTCGCCGAGTACATGGCGGTGCACACCTTTCTCACCGGAGTGCGCGGCGTGATCGCCCCGGTAGCCGCCTTTTACCTGATCGATCGCTGCCCGGCCGGATATCTGGCTGCGGGCTGTTCCACCCTGATTCTCCTGGCCTGCCTGGTCATCCTTCCGGAGATCCAGAGCCGTCGCGGACAGCCCGCTTCCAGCAAACTTCCTTAGGGATTCCCTTGACAGTGCTCGGGGCGAAAGATGTCATCACCCCCAATGCCGTCGAGACCCTCTGCCCGTCCGGTCGTACGTGAAGCGCCCGGGCGAAGAGCTACGACAGCCAGCGTTATTTTTTGAGAATGAGCGAGCGAAAGATCAACATAGCGATAGTCGGCCTCGGTTTCGGAGCGGAGTTCATTCCGATCTACCAGAGGCATCCTCAGGCCAACATGTATGCGATCTGCCAGCGCGACCCCAAGAAGATGGACGCGGTGGGCGACGCCTTCGGGGTGGAAAAGCGCTACACGGACTACGCCCAGCTCTTGAAGGACCCCAATGTGGATGCCGTCCATATCAATTCCCCCATTCCAGACCACGGCTGGATGTCCATCGCTGCGCTGAAGGCCGGCAAGCACGTGGCCTGCACCGTCCCCATGGCGACCTCCATCTCGGACTGCAAGAAAATCGTCGAGCTGCAGAAGAAGACCAAGCGGCACTACATGATGATGGAGACCGTGGTCTATGCCCGCGAGTTCCTCTACATGAAGGAGCTGTATGAGAAGGGTACTCTGGGGAAGATCCAGTTCATCCAAGCCAGCCATCAACAAGACATGGATGGCTGGCCCAACTACTGGCCGGGACTCCCCCCCATGTGGTATGCCACCCATTGCGTCGGCCCGGTCTGCGCTTTGACGAATGCGACAGCGGAATATGTTTCCTGCTTCGGGTCAGGCACCATCCGCAAAGAGCTGATCAAGCACTACAAGTCTCCCTTCGCCGTAGAGAGCACGCACATTAAATTTAAGAACTCGGACATCAGCGCTCGCGTCTACCGGTCCTTGTTTGATGTGGCGCGCCAGTATCGTGAAAGCATCGACGTCTACGGTTCGAAAGTCTCGGTGGAATGGCCGCTGATCGAGCATGAGCCCCTGGTGATGCACCGGGCGAAGCTGCCCGAGCCCGAGATTCCGAAGAAGGTGATGGCCCCAGACTACGCGAAGCGGCTGCCGAAAGGCATCCAACGCTTCACGACCAAGGGGGTCTATGATCTGGCCAAGACCACCCATCTGAGCTTCGCCCAGGGCGGAGGACATGGGGGATCCCATCCACACCTCGCACACGAGTTCATCACGGCTCTGGTAGAAAACCGAGCCCCCTTCCCCAACGCGCGACAATCCGCCAACTGGACCTGCGTGGGACTCTGCTCCCACGAGTCCGCCCTCAAAGGAGGCGCGTTGGTCAAGCTGCCGGCGTTCACGCAGTAGTCCCACTTTGATAGAGCAACACTAACCAAAAAGACCCGAAACACACACTATGGACAACGGAAACGACAATAATGCAAAACGCCTTCTGTGGGCTGGCTTCATGGCCATTCTGGCAGCAGGTGTTGGTTTCTCGATTCGAGGCGGCATCCTCGGCGACTGGGGACGCGAGTTTGGCTTTACCCAGAGCGAACTCGGCGGGATCACCGGTGGTGGTCTGACCGGCTTCGGGCTGATTATTCTCATCGGAGCCCTCTTCGCCGACAAGCTCGGCTATGGCAAGTTGATGATCTTCGCCTTCATCTGCCACTTTGCCTCCGCAGTGCTCACCCTCGCGGCAGCCCCTATCTTCAAGGCCAGCGGCAAGGACGCGGCGTATCAGTGCCTGTATTGGGGCATGTTCCTGTTCGCGATCGGCAACGGCACTGCCGAAGCCGTCGTCAATCCCCTGGTGGCCACTCTCTTCCCAAAGCAAAAGACCCACTATCTGAATATCCTGCACGCCGGTTGGCCCGGAGGCTTGATCCTCGGTGGCCTCGCGTCCTTTTTCATGGTCGGAAAAGTGAAGTGGGAAATCCAGATGTCCCTGTTCCTCATCCCGGTGGTGCTCTACGGAATCATGTGCTATGGGCGACACTTTCCGAAGTCGGAAGCTAGCACTCACGGTGTCAGCTACGGATCGATGCTCGCGGTGTTTGCGTCGCCTATCCTCCTGTTCCTCCTGGTCATTCATGCCTTGGTTGGTTATGTCGAGCTCGGCACGGACTCCTGGATCAGCAATATCACCGGCAACATTCTGGCAAGCCCTCAGAACGGTCTGCTGCTCTTCGTCTATACCTCAGCCCTGATGTTCACCCTGCGCTTCTTCGCAGGTCCTATCGTTCATCGGATCTCCCCTCTAGGACTCCTCTTTGTAAGCGCACTGTTCGGAGCGACCGGACTCACCATGCTGGGCAGCGCTTCAACGGGCGTACTCGTCGTGGTGGCTGCCACCATTTACGGAATCGGAAAGACGTTCCTGTGGCCGACGATGCTGGGCGTTGTTTCCGAGCAGTTCCCCAAGGGCGGCGCGATTACCATCGGTGCTATCGGCGGAATCGGCATGCTTTCAGCAGGCATGCTGGGAGGCCCGGGAATCGGCTACAAGCAGGACTACTTCGCTTCCACCGAACTTAAGCAGAAGGCTCCTGCGGTCTATGAGCAATACAAGTCACCCTCAGAAAACTCCTTCCTATTCTTCCCCAAGATCCAAGGTCTAGATGGATCGAAGGTGGGCGAGGTTCGCGGGAAGTCAGAGGCAGCCCGCAGCGAAGGGGAGAAGCAGGTGCATGATGCGGATCTCTATGGCGGACGCACCGCCCTCAAGGTGACGGCCGCGGTTCCTGCCGTCATGGCGATCGCCTATCTCATCCTGATCCTGGTTTACAAGGCCAAGGGCGGCTACAAAGCCGTTCATCTTGAAAGCACCGGCCCGGGCTCCAGGAAGCAGGCCTGATTTCGCAATCAGTTCTCCTCGAATGCGCAGCGGCTTCCGAAAGGAGGCCGCTGCTTTTTTGTCCCACCGAAGGAGCCTTCACCCCTCCGATGCTTTCAACCTAGAAACGCTTCGGCACCGCCCATCCCCAAGGCAGGGCGAGAATATCGTTCATTCCGTGCAATAGATCATTTCACAGCATGAAATGTAATGGCTCTTTGCGGAGTGGGTGATTCGACGAAGGTCATGCTCGCCGAGATCTTGCGCCAGATCGGTGGCGGGCAACTACTGGAGGGAACTCACATCCCGGGGTTTCCTGCGGTTCACCCTCGCTACACACCACCGCCAACAGACACGCCCCAGACAATCCCGGAACAACCAAAAATGATTTATCCGCAGATTTCGCAGATTTGCACAGATTAGGGGACAAAACACGGCGGCTCTCCGTTCCAGGGCCTTCTCCGTAATCTGCGAAAATCTGTGTAATCTGCGGATCAAAGATCTTCAAATGGGTTCACCGACCGCTCCACTCCGCCTAGCGGGCCGTCGGACTTGGACTATTATTCCGCT
>CAMAVD010000288.1 GCA_945861575.1 Akkermansia muciniphila | reverse complement strand
TCTCGCCATTTGGTTCGTCCAATGCCCTTCAGGTTCAGGGACAATTCCTGCAATTTTGATTTCTCTCGTCGCCAAACGAATCACGAACAGGACGTGGTAACGAACCAACCCCACGGGAGTCCACACCTCGGCGGTGAAGAAGTCGGTGGCCGCTATGACATCCCAATGAGCTCTTAAGAACTCCTTCCAGGTCATTCCCTTCCGACGTCCTGGCGCTGGATCAATGCCGGCTTCCCGAAGGATCTTGGCAATCGTCCCGCGTCCGACTTCATGTCTCAAGTTGGCCAAAGCTCCTTGGATGCGCGTGTAGCCCCACGACCGATTCTCCCGTGCCATCTTTAAGATCGGTTCCTTCTATCGGTCGAAAACGACCATCTTGGCTTTGGAACCGACCAGTTCGGGACCTGTCGCAAACCGCACAGTATTAAGTGATTCGGTTCGTTCGTTTTTTTGGACACTACGGGTAGCGCAGGCCGCCGACCTCGAAGTCAGTGGACGAAGTCGCGCGACTTCGTCATAGGCGCGGCGGGCGAGATCTCTGCGATCATAGCCCAGTAGCAGGAGGTTCTTGGATAAGGACGCGGAGACCAGTTTACACAACAAAAACGCGGTCCGGGCTTTCACCCGGACCGCGAGCGTGTCCTATGCGCTGTCCGCCTATTCAGCGGAAAGCTTCGAGACTTCCAGAATAGTGGTGGTGCCGCTGATCTCGTTTCCAAGCACCAGGAGCGGTTTGCCGGTTGGACTGTCCTCAGCCTTGATGAAGACCAGGCCTTCCGGTCCGAGGTCTCCCGCGGCCGGGCTGTTTGCGGCGGCGGTGAAGTTCCGCCGGTTGAAATAATCCACGAACACCGGTGCGAAAGGATCGCTGACGTCATAGACGATCACGCCGCCCACGCGCTCGAGTCCGATGAAAGCGTAGTCGCGTCCGTACGCCTTGCCCATCACCACCCCCTCAGGCTCCGGTCCCTTCGAGCGGCTGCGATCATCGAAGGTGTTGTTGTCGTGCGAGACGTTGAACCAGCGTGGATTGGCCATCGCCGTGATCCACTCAAAGTCATCGCCGCTGTCCCACACAAGTTCGCCGCTGGTTTTGCGGATCGAGAAGGAGCGCGCTCCGAAGGCGAACAACTCGGTGTAGCGTCCGTCCACAATCCCGCGGGTGTTGGTGATGCGCAGCCGGCCGAGGTTGAGGTTGTTCTGCAAGAACGTCGCGTTTGGAAAGACCGTCGGATCAAGCTTCACCGCGCCCACCGTCGTACGCTCGGAGAAACCGGGGTAATCGCGCTCATCCCCTTCGTTGGCGAGAACTAGGAAGGTCTCGCCTTTGAATCGATAGGAGTCGATGCCGTCAGGGAGGTACATCCCCTTCACCAGCCAGGGCTGGATGTTGATCTTGTTGTCCCGATCACTCGTGTCGAGACCCTGGGAGCGGATGTCGATGATCCCGAGTTGGACCGGCTCCGACGCGCCCGCGACCTGGAAGTCGTTGTCATTGATCACGGCGATGGTCCAGGGATCGATCAGGGCCAGACCCTCCACTTTCTGAACGTTATTGTAGGCCGTCTTCGCCAGATCGACCCGCAGCGCCTTGCCCAACGGGACGATCTCGTTCGCCAGCATCTCGGTGAGATTCAACTGGTCCACGGTCTTGCCCGTGACACCGACCGTAGCGCCGTCGAAGGCGGAGACATCCGTCGCACCGGCGAGCGTGAAGCGGTAAACCTTCTTTTCGATGCTGCCCACCGGGTCGCTGGTTGCGCGATCGGAAGTGACGGAATCGTCGTCGCGTTCCAAGACCAGGAACTCCCCGTTTCCGAGCGCGACCGCGTCCCCGATCTTGTCCGCACGCGTGTTCAGCCCTGCACCCAAGTTTGGATTGTCCATTTGATAAATGAACTGGCGGGTGGTTTCGCTCGCCGGGTCGAACTCCACCACGCGGATGTTGGTCATGCCTCCAAGAGCCCCGTTCGAGAGACTCACCGGATTTCGGATCGGGCTTTGAACGAAGGCGTAAAGCTTCCCGCTATCGAAGGCCACCGCCTCGAATCCGCGGTTCTGACGGCGCTGGGCAAGGACGCCAGGCAGCACCTCCTTGCCGTACGTCCCGGCCGGTTCGCCGACCGCTGCGGCCGTGCCTTTCGGAACGTACCTTTCGATCAGCACGCCGTGGCGATCGAAGTGGTAGATCGAAGGACGATACTCATCTACCATCCAGAACGAGTCGTCACGGTCATCGATCACAATCCCCTCGAGGTCGGCACCCAAAGGGTCGATTGCGAGAACCTGTCCGTCCAGATCTACTGGCACTTCGTCGTTGTAGGCCTGGTTTGGATCGTTGCTAATCGCCGTGTTCGGCAGGCCGGTCAGCGGGGTGCCATACGAATCCTTGAGCGGAATGCGTTCGGTAAGCGTCATCGACCCGGTGTTGCGATCCAGCTCGAAGCGCACAATCTCGGGGGTGAATTTAGGCAGCAAGAAGGGGCGCAGAATGCCGGTCGGTTCTCCGTTCGGTCCCCGGTCGGTGTGCGTCACGAAGCGGAGTCGGCCGGTTTTCTTGTCGATTCCCTCGAAGTGCAGCCCGGAGAAACCGCCCATCTTGATCTCCTGACCCGCTAGCGTGGTGCCGATGGGGGGGAGGGCTTCGGGGGAGAATGCGAATAGATGCGCCTTCGCCTCGTAAGCCAGGTGATCCTTGAAACCAAGCCCGTTCAGCCGCGTGATCGCGGCGGACTCGATGTCGATCTCGGCGATGGCGTTATTCTCCTGGCAGGTAACCCAGGCCGTTTTGGAATCCTGGGAAACGGTGATGTACTCGGGTTCGAGGTCCTGAGCGACGCTGGCAATCGCGCCCGGAGGCTTGCTCCTGTCCGGGCCGAAAATGCGGACGCTCGGATCAAGGACGGCGTTGTTGAACTTTAGGAAGTCCGCCGTGCGCACGCGGGACTGGGTCAGTTTCGCGGCGCCTCCCGAGAGATCGATGACGCTGACCGAGCCTTCAGGATCGACGGTGTAGGCGTCACTCGGTTCGCCTTCGTTCGCGACCAAAACATAACGACCGTTGGGCGTGAACGTCAGCATGTCCGGCAGGGCGCCCACCGTCACCTGCGAGAGAAATTGCAGTTTGTTATTGAAGAACACGACCTTGCCCGGTTCCGTTTTCTCCCGGTTCTCGACGGCAACGGCGATGATGCCACCGCGCGCCGCCACCGAGTTCGCCACCGCACCGTAAGGCTTCACATCAATCTCCCCGGCTTTGACGGGTGCCAGCGGGTTGCTGATGTCGAGCACATCCACCGTGGCGGCCTGGGCGTTGACCACGAAGAGTTGTTGCGTTGCCGGATCATAAGCGACGATCTCAGCTCCGCCCTGGTTGAGTATTCCGCTCTGGTACGATCCCAGATGGGAGAGCGCGATCCGCTCGTTGGCGCGGCTTTCCAACGTAGCCAGCATCATGAGGCCCGCGACCAGCGCGGAGCAAGGTCGGGTCAAGGATTTGTATTTCTTCATAAACGCATTATTTGGTTTCCGAAACGGCACCCGGCCGGACCGGCTCGGTGGAGCGATTGGTAACCCGAAGTCTTCCCTCGGAATTTGCCGGTTTAATGAAGCCCCGGTGACAAACTGGTGACAGTTCATCCTGTGGCTGGCGAATTCCTATTCGCGACATCTTGCGCGGGCATGACCAGTCCGTAAAATCCTTTGGATGAACACATTGTTGACGCTGCTTGCTCATCTATTGCGAAACATCGCCGTGGTCTTCCGGCCCGGCGGTTCGAAGTCGATCATCGCCGAAAATCTCCTCCTCAAGCAGCAACTATTGGTTCTCAATCGATCCAGATGACGCGCTCCTAACATCCCTCCGATCCATCGACGTTGGACTTCAACGAGTCCCGTGTTCATTTGGGAATCAATGGAAGGACGCCCGTTCAGCAGGCGCAAGCAACGGAGCCGAAACTCTTGGACCTCTGCGAATACACCTGGAAATCACATTGCAATGGACTCTTCGAGCTCCCCAACGCTGCGTGAATAGTAATTCGCCATGCACACGCATCAAAGGTTGCACTCCGGCCTGTGGCGCTGGTCCCGGCGCAAGCCAGCCTTGGCGGCATCACTGGCAGCTTTCACACTCGTTTTTCTGGGTGGGAGTTTGGGAATCGCCTGGCAGTGGCGGCGGGCCGAATCGGAAAAAAGCCGTGCTCAGTTCGAAGCCCGCGTTGCGCTGCGAAATCTCTACGCCGCAGACATCCATCGCGCTCTCGAAGCCATCCAGACCGGGGACCGCGCGTTGGCCGTTCAACTCCTGGAGAAACACCGCTCTGGGGCGATGGGTGAGAGCGATCGGCGCGGATGGGAATGGCGCTACGGCTGGAACCAGATTCAAAGCGACGAGAAGCAGACCTTGGGAATGCATTCTAGCTGGATTTTTTCAGTCGCGTTCTCACCTGATGGCGGGGTGCTGGCATCAAGCAGCTTGGACGGAACCACGAGGATTTGGGAGCCAAACTCAGGCCGGTGCCTGCAAATCCTCACGAATTCTCTCCCCGTTCGAACCACTGCTTTCTCTCCGGACGGCCGCCAGCTCGCAGTGGGGGATCAAGAGGGAATTGCGGCCATCTGGGACACCGCCCATTGGACGAAGCTGCCCGGGATCGCTGTCGGCAAGTGGGTTCAGTCGTTGCGGTTCTCTCCTGATGGCACCCTGTTGTTCGCTGCAGGTCTCAATGGCCATTCTCTGATTGAACTTAACTCGCGAAGGATCGTCGCGGAGTTTCCAGCCTCACAATACCAGATCTACCCGGTCGGAAGTGCTTTTTCGCCGGACGGAAAATCGCTGCTTTTCAGCGAAGGAGCAACGGGCAAAATCATCGCGTGGGATCTTGCCGGGAAGCGCCAAGACGCGGTAATGGAAGGTCATCGATCTCACGTAAACGCGCTCTCCTTTTCCCCCGACGGAAAACTGTTGGCTTCAGTCAGCAGCGATCGCAGCTTGAAGATATGGGAGGCCGCCTCATGGCGGGAGCTTAAAACGATCGGAGGCTTCAGCAAGGGCTTGGTAGCTTCAAGCTTCTCCCCTGACGGACGCATGCTCGCAGCAGGAGGTGGAGGGCAAGAGATCCATCTGCTGGAAGTCGGAAGCTGGCAAGAGGTGGGCAGCCTGCGAGGCCATTCGGGGGAGGTGTTGGCGATCGCTTTTTCACCAGATGGGACCGCCATCGCATCAGGAGGGCGTGATGGACAGGTCCGGCTTTGGAGCTCAACGCCCGCAAAGCGCCAGCCGTCGGCAGCTAAGCTCACGGTGGTGGAGGATCCCGATTTGCCGAATCATGCGTTGGCGACCGGGGGACAGTTTTGCCTTGCCGCCCAGGCAGACAACACTTTCGT
>CAMAVD010000287.1 GCA_945861575.1 Akkermansia muciniphila | reverse complement strand
CTCCACCAACGCACTGGCCTGGACGGTCTCCGGGCTGTCCAGCCGACTTGAAACCCAGGCGGAACAGGCGGTGCCGGACGGCTCCGTTTGGACACTCAACGTCGCACCAGACTCCGTTTACGGCCTTCGCTGCGGCTACGACTTCGATGTCCTGGCGCGACTCACAGTCCAGGAGGACTTCAGCCGTTGGCGGCTAAGGCGCATCACCCTCCTACCCGAGGGATCTGGGTTCCGAGAGGAGTAACGGACGCAGGCCCCTATTTCTTCTTCGCGGCTTTGCGAATCTTGGCATGCACCAAAGCCACCCTGCCCATGTAGTCGTCCTTGGCGACTAAAGGAATCGCCTTCTGGATGTTCTCGTCCGCGCGTGCTGGGTCCTTGTTCACCTCATAGTAGAGCCCGAGGTAGAGATGAGCATAGAAGAGTTGTCGATTGCGCGTGGTGGGGCTGGGATTGTTGGCCACGGCAGCCTCCAGCACGGCTTCGGGGCTCCCCGCACCGCTCAGTAGGGCATGAATTTCCATCATGGGTACCCGCCCGTCCGAAGCGATCGGCAGCAGAAGCGATCGGGCTTTTTCAGGACCGTCAGCCCTGGCGACACAGAAGTAGTGCCACGCGGCGTTCTCGACATCTTGAGAGTTCACCGTCTGATGCTGCTCGAACTGGAGTCGCCCCTCGGCAAACTTATCAGCGTAGTAAAGGGCAATGCCCCGCTGCCAATGGTTAGGTGCCTCACGCGGCGCCAACAGAATATACTGATTGAAATCATTGACCGCATCCGCGATATGACCTTGGTAGAAATGCTCCACACCACGTAGGTGGTAAACATCAACGGCCGCAGGATTCAGCTTCAGCACCTTGTCGAAGTCCTCGATCGCTTTGATGGAATCGCCCTGCCCTCTGTGGTACTGCGCACGAGCAAAGTAAGGCGCGGGGTTTTCGAGATCGGTCTGGATTGCCTTGTTGATGAGGGACAGGGCCTGGGGGCGATCCCCTTTCGAGTAGGCCGCCTGTGCCTGACCCAAGTAAACGTCTGCGGTAGGTGCCACCTTCTCCGGCTTTCCCTTTTTTTCCGCCGCTGCGGCGGAATCCGGCAGCAGAAGGGAGCAGAGCGTCACACAAGCCAGGGCCTGTATGCATCGACCGATCAAGCATGCGATGGAAATCATTGCGAAGGGAACCTAGCAGGCTTCCTGCTCGACGTAAACGGGAGGATTTGCCCGGCTCCAAGCCGAGACATGTGCAGGGGTCCTTCCTCCGTGCGAGGAAGCCGCCTGAGATGCGCACGGGTCGGGAACGGGTCGCAGATTCTCCTGGGACAAATCCATACTTCGCTGTAGAGATGCCGCTTCAAACGGATGAATCATCCCACGACAATCTACGGCTGGTGGACCCCCAGGCGCGTTTCCTTCCTGCTGATCGCCCTGATACTGGTGTTGATCCCGGTCTTGCATTTAGCGACACCCCTGCTGGCGATCCTGTTCTCAACCTTCGTTCTCAGGAAGTTAGACTTCGGACGAGGCCGCTGGATTAGCATCCTGCTGTTTACCTGCGTCGTCGCACTCATCTCCTATGCCGGCGGTGAGTTTGTGCGACGGGCAGCCATGACCCTCCCGAGCGTGGCAGACGAGTCGGTCCCCAAGATCATCGCGTTCGCAGTGGAGAAAGGATGGGATCTTCCCTTCGATGATGTCGCCGGTCTGAAAAGCTTGATCGGGCGAGAGATGACAGATCGGTTTGCCGACCTGACCAACATCGCCAAGCTGGCCACAAAAGAATTCGTCATTCTTCTCTTAGGAATGGTGGTCGCCTGCAGCATCTTTCTAAACCCCACGCTCGATGTGGATCCCACCTTGCACCCGGTTCGCAACAATCTCTATTCCGCCTGCAGCCTGGAGATCGCGCAGCGTTTCAAAGCATTCTACGTAAGCTTTAATACGGTGATGGGAGCACAGATCATCATCTCAGCGATCAACGCGGCCCTCACCGGAGTATTTATCTTCTCCACCTCGATGAAGCACCCTCTGGTGCTATTGGGAGTCACCTTTCTATGCGGGCTGCTGCCCATTATCGGCAACATCCTCAGCAATTGTGTGATCGTCGCTGTCGGGTTCACCATGTCCCCGTCCATGGCGGTCGCTGCGCTCGTGTTCTTGGTGCTCCTGCACAAGTTTGAGTATTTCCTGAACAGCAAGATCATCGGCGATCGGATCCGCAATCCTGTCTGGCTCACCATGCTCGGACTGGTGGTAGGAGAAAAGATCATGGGGATTCCAGGGATGATTCTGGCACCCGTGATTCTCTACTATGTCAAGCTGGAGATGGGAGCGATCGCGTCGGGAGTTCAACCCATTCCTTCTACCGTGGCCACTTCCCCCTCACTCGATCAGACCCCGACGACCTGATCGCTTTACGGCGTTGCCTGATGCTTCCAGCGTTCCTGACCACCTTTCTGTTTTCCATTTCGGCGCTCTTCGCTCAAAGGACAGCGAAGGCTCTAGGCGGGATCAGCGCCAACTTCTGGAGGATGCTCCTCGCTACCCTTCTTCTAGCCGCTCTCTCCCAGAGCGTCGGGAAGGGAGGAGTGCCGGAGAAGGCTCAAATCTGGCTTTTCATCAGTGGCTTGGTCGGATTCGGAATCGGTGATGTCGCTCTGTTTCAAGCCCTGCCCCGCCTCGGCTCCCGACTTTCCGTCCTCCTCGTCCATTGTCTCGCAACACCCAGCGCGGCCATCGTTGAATACTTCTGGCTCGGAAGCACTCTCAGTCTCCTCCAAATCCTCTGCATCGCTCTGTCGCTGGGCGGAGTAGCCATCGCCCTCGCCCCCACAAAAAGAGACGGCCCGGTGTCGAAAGGATTCGGAACCGGCATCCTTTGGGGATTGCTGGCCATGCTGGGACAGGCGATGGGTGCGGTGCTGAGCCGCAAGGCGGCCAGTATCGCACTCGCGGCCCAACATCCGATGAACGGAATCGATGCCGCTTCGGCCCGGGCCTGGGGAGGCATCTGGGTGGCCGCGCTGGTCTATGGTGGCTATCTCCTCCGAAAACACTGGCGCAACAAGGCTGACCTTCCTCCCTTGAAGGCTCCTCTCTCCCCCTCGGAAAAGCGTCAAACCTTCTTCTGGGTTCTGTTCAACACTCTGGCGGGACCGGTGCTGGGCGTCAGCTGTTTCCAATGGGCCTTGGGCAACGCCCCCACAGGAGTGGTCCTGCCCATCGTAGCTCTCACTCCTCTCATGATTCTTCCCATGGCACATTGGATGGAAGGTGAACGCACCAGCCGAAGAGAGATCTTGGGAGGCTGTATCGCTGTCTCCGGTGTTGCCATGCTGGCACGGTTGACAGCCTACTAGAAGTTCAAGCGCAGGCTGACGGCGAGCGTCCGGTCGCGTGGGAGAACCTCGGTGACGCTCAGCGGATTCATTCGATAGTCGCGATCGGTCAGGTTTAGAATCCCTACACGAACCTCAGCGCGCCGATTGGGCCATCGATACCCCACATGAACGTCGAACTGCCAAAAATCATCCCCTGGCTGATCCGGGACGTAGCCCAGATTGTGCTGGCGATTCCAGATACTTTCGCCCACCGCGAAGAAACCGCCGGGATGCTGGAACTGGAGGTAGCTGCGCAGCTGATGAAGGAGCGCGGAGCTGGCGGCTGGAGAGAAACGTGCCGCGGGGAATGCTGTGGAGGGCAGTTCTGGATGCCGTTCCTCGAGCTCCGAATAGGTGAGTCGATACCGGGTGCCGATCGACCATTCGTCGGCGATCAGTCGATGCACATACACGCCCGCAGATCGCTCGCGATAGTCCAGCTTCTGAAGCACGGAGTCATTTTGAAATCCGTTCAGCAAGCTGAGTCCGAACGCGCCCGCGTAACGATCGACTTCGGACTCCAGCCACGTCCCGTTGACCCCGGCCCAGGTGTTGGAGCCAATCCGCTGATCCCAGGCCACGGAGGCCGCACGCATCTCGGCACCGCTGTTGGCGTTGCCAACCGCTTCCGGGATGAGACTGCGAAATGCCTGGCCGAACCCCGCAAGCTGAGAGGGTTCCAGCTGGAAGCTCTGATCAAAGCTGACGCCGGAAAGGGATCGTGAAATCGCGCCTCGAATCAAAGTCGACTCGCGCGGGGTCCATACCACTCCGAACTTAGGCTCCACCAAATCGCTTCCTAGGGTTCCCCCTCGGAGCGGAGCCTGGCGAAAATTCAGAGGATACCGGAGATGATCCAGAGCGATACCGGGCACAATTGTCAGCGTCGGCGAGAGCTTCCAGTGATCATAAAGATAGATGCCATAGCGCTCAAACCCCGCACCCACCTCCGTTGCGGCTGGATTCGGCGTCTGCGGAAAGGGAAGCCCGTTCAATCGGGCTGCACTCGTGAAATCATTCCGGGCATTCACCTGGCCAAACTGCGCGCGCGCGCCCGCCACCCAGGTATGAGCTCCACGTTCTAGGATCTGCTGCCATTCAGCCGTGTACGCCTCAAATTCGCTGCGATAGGCGGCGTCGGTGACCGTAGGAATAGCCACAGGCAACCCACCGGCACTCGCCAGGGTAAAGGGTCCAGAACGCGGACTGCGAACCGTGAGCTCATCCGTCAGGCGCCCCACCAGGAGGAGCGAGTGCGAACCAGGGGACCACTCTCTATGATAGCCCGCCACTAGGAGGGGCTCCTGGCGTTCCTTAACCTTAAACCCTGCGAGAGCGTCGGTGGGAGAATAATGAGGGGTCAGATCGCCCTGGTCCGAAGAGCTATAGAGCGTCTGGACGTAAAGGCTGTCCCGGGAGGAGATCTCCTGCTTGAACTGCACGCTCACTTGAGTGGTGGTGGACTCTTCATTCGGGCGATCCCCCTGCTCCGATCGATAGCTCATCTCGGCCGCGTAGCTGAATCGATCGAAGCGACCATACTGTGCAGCCGATTGAATCCAATCGCCGCGACTAAGGTATTTGGAGGAGGAAACGAATCCAACACGGTTGCGCTCAAAGAAACGGGCGTAGTCCTGTTCCCCCAGGGTTTGGGAGATCGCACCGGCGGCGGCGGGGGAGAGCAGATTTGCCATCAGATACTCACTCAGCCACGCTGTCTCGTAGCGCTGGTTGATCTGACGTGGATCCCGCAACGCATTGTAGGTATCCGCGAGGAAGAGGTGCGCTGAATAGTTGGCATAGTCCGAGGCCATCGCCCGCCCCGCCTCAGCCACAGCCACCTCTCCAAGTCCGACGGCTTGATACGCTCCTGCAAGATTCGCCCCCCGAACCGCACGATCCTGATCGAGAAGCAGGCCGGATCGATAAACCGCACGGTTATCATTCAGCCTCTTGGACTGCTCCAGATCTCGAACCGCCTGGTTGAGCCTGTTCTGATTCAGATTCACCAGGGCAGAGTAAAGCCAAGCCGTGGGGTCGCTCGGGTCTAGCTCCTTGGCAAGTTCCAGCTCGGACCGCGCATGGAC
>CAMAVD010000286.1 GCA_945861575.1 Akkermansia muciniphila | reverse complement strand
CCGAGATGCTGATCATTCCTGCGTTGAGCAACCAGCAATTGCCCCTGTCGGAACACCAATCCAGCGGCGACCCGGATCACGGGGGGAGGGCTCAATGGGTCGGGGGGGATCACTGGAGGGGGCGGCGGACGGGCTTCAGTCCCGAAAATTAACAAACTGCAGGTCGGCCGGGAAATCGTGGCCCTGAACGGCGGAGATCACCGCCTGAAGATCATCCCGGCTCTTCCCGGAGACGCGCACCTCTTCGCCTTGAATCTGGGTGGTCACCTTCAGCTTGGTATCGCGCACGAAGGAGGCAACCTGCTTGGCGATGGCGGCTTCGAGTCCTTGCTTGATCTTGATGATCTGTCGGCCGTTTCCGATCGAAGAAATTTCGGGATCTTTCCGCTCCACCTGCTTCAGGCTAATCTGGCGTTTAGCCAGCTTGCCTACCACGATTTCTTCCAGGGCCTTCAGCTTGAACTGATCCTGGGCGGTTAGCTTGATTTCGTTTTTCTCGAGCACGATCTCGGCGCGGACCCCTTTGAAATCGAAGCGGCTAGCGAGTTCTTTCTTCGCTTGGTTGACCGCATTTTCGATCTCCATCGGATTAACCTGTGACACTATGTCAAAGCTTGGCATGGGCAGAACGATACGGGGGCTTTGGGTAAAGGCAAGTGGCGTCAGCTCCAGCAATTCTTTTGGCAAAGCAGAACTGCTGCGTCAGCTCAACTGGGGGAAGCGGTGGATTCGGGCATCCGAACGGTCACCACGATGTGGCGAATGGGCTGGCCTTGGAAGGTGTAGCCGGCAGCGATGGTCTCGCCGACAACGGCCCCTGGCGGAATCGGGGCGTCGGGCTCGGCCAACTGATGACGCTCCGGGTTAAAGGGCTCATTCTCCTGAGCCTCGAAAGGCACCAGGCCGACGCGACGTGTCACATCGCGCACTGCGGCCTGGAAACGGGAGAGCTGCTCCGCGTAGGCGGGCTGACCGCTCCGCTGCCCCGCCTGATACAAGGCGAAGACATGATCGTTGATAAAGACCAGCACCTCGAGCCATTCCCCCTCCTTACGGCGGGACTTTTCCAGTTCCAGACGCATGTGAGCCTTCTCAGACTCACCTGCCTGCTGTGAGAATTTGGCGAAGGCCTTGCCTTCCTCGATCATGGTTTCAGAGATGCTCCGTGCTGCCTCTACCGCCTTGAGACAGTGCTCCTGCACCGTCTGCCACTGGCCGGTGGCCAGGCGGATATCGTGCTGCACTTGCTCGAGGGATGCGAACTGCTCGCTGGCAGAGCGGAGCTCGGCCGCCTCGGTTAGGCGGACTGCCGCCTTGTACTCCAGCATGAAGGGGATGATAAAGAGGATCGCTCCATTGGCCACGGCGGCGGTGAGCAGCAGTGCGTGTGAGATCGGGAGAGGGTGGGGCGCTTCCAGAACGATCACGAGGGCAACGCCCAGCAGCAGGGCATCGCCCAGAAAAAAAGCGATCTTCACCCAAAAAGGCATGCGCGGCAGCGTCGATTGTTCCATTCGGGGGAAAGCCTAAGCTGGAGAAGGCCGGGAGCGCAACAGAGCTTGTCAGCCGCCCGCCACCACCCGGACGATTTCCATCCGATCCCCCTCCTTCAGCAGTGTGGCGCCAAATTCCGACGGAGCGAGCGCTTCGCCATTGAGCTCCACCACCACGCTGCGTGGCAGGACATCCTGGCCAATTAAAAAGGCTTCCACGGAGCAGGGCAGCGGGGCTGAGCGTCTCTCCCCATTTGCGATGACAAAGGACTCGGACATGGGTTCAGCCTAGCAGCCAACCCCGCCTGCACAAGACCCTTGGCGGTTGTTGGAGGGGCTCTTGTGCAGGCAGGCTTGGCTGCTAGCGTTGGAATCGTCCTACGATCGATCCTATCAGGTCGCGGGCGTAGGGGACGCCCAGAAGTGTGGTGACTAGGGCGTAGGCCGCTGCCGCTGCCACGGCGGGGACGAAGACTTCCCCCGCCTTGAGAAGCAGCGTCGCATGTCCCAGCTTGGCCTGCCACAGTTGCAGGCCGCCATAGGCTGTGCCCGCGGCCGTCAGTCCGCCGATCGCCAGGGCGGCCAGCTGGCCGCGAAGGGATCCCATCTCGAGATGCCCCAGTTTTTTGCGAAGCGCGAACAGCAGTAATCCGGCGTTCGCAAAGGAGGTGATCGAGTTGGCCAGCCCCATGCCCGCCTGCTGAAGCGGCCACAGAAATAGAGCGGTGAGAACCAGGTTCACGACCAGGCAGGTCATGCTGATGCGCGTGGGTGTTTTGGTGTCTCCCAGCGCGTAGAAGGCCCGAGCCAGGATGTTCACGGTGGAGTAGGCGATCAGGCCAGGTGCAAGAAACTGCAGCGCTTCTGTCACCCGGCTGGTAGCGAGAGCGTCAAATTTCCGCCCCTCGAAGAGGAGTCGGATGATGGGAGTTGCCAGAACCATCAGCATGACGGTCGCGGCAACATTCAGAAAGAGAACATACCCCACACCCTCCTTGAGGGTGGTGCGGAACTCGGGGTATTTTTTGTCCGTGGCCAGGGACGACAGGGTTGGCAGGAGATAGGTAGCCATGCTGAGGCCGAAGAGCCCCTGCGGAAACTCCATGAGTCGCACCGCAGTGTTGAAGGCGCTTACGATATGGTCGGCTACGAGGAAGCCCAAGCCCTGGCTCACCAGCACATTGATCTGGAAGGTAGCCACGCCGAGGATCCCCGGTACCATCTGCCTCGCCACGTGGCGCACGGATTCGTTCTTCCAAGGAGTGATCCAAATCCAGCGAAAGCCAAGCTTTCGGAGCAACGGCCATTGAAATGCCGCCTGAGCAAAGCCTGCAATAACCACGCCCATGGCCAGGCCGAAGACCTGCTTCTCCTCCGTGGCTCCCATGCGTGGGGCGATCCAGTAGGCGGATCCTATCATGGTGAGGTTCAGCATGCAGGACCCCAAGGTTGGAACAAAAAAGTAGCCCCGTGCATTCAGCATCCCCATCGATACCGCTGCGATGCAGACCATCATCAGATAGGGGCTCATGACGCGAAGAAGATCGAGCATCAGGGTGGTGCGCACCTGGAACCATCCGGACCAGATCAGGAGCGAGCAAACGCCGATGATGATCAGCACCGTCAGGCCGGCCACGAGTGCGAGAGCGCAGAGCACAGCACTTGCCGTTCGCCACATCTCCGCCTCGCCTTCTTTTTTTTCCTTCTCCTTAAAGTGAGGGATGAACGCGGCTGTGAGCACCCCCTCGCCGAGCAGTCGGCGGAGAAGGTTGGGAACCATATAAGCGAGCTGGAAAGCGCTGTTCACCAGCCCAACTCCCAGGAGTTGGCCGATGGCAATATCCCGAAAAAGCCCCAGGATCCGGCTGAGCAGCGTCGCTGCGGCGACAGAACCCGATGACCTCAACATCTGCGACATGGCGGGGATCGTCCTGTCTGAGGCCGAGGGGCGGCAAGGGAAAAGGAGAGGGTTCTGCATTCGAGGGCTGCGAACTTTCTTGTCCCCTGGGGTCGGCTCACTTCACTTTACCCCCCTTGTGCGTGGATCAGGATGCCATTGGTTGCTGTGGATCTGCTGGATTCCCTGGGCGTTGGTAGCCGAGGGGGATTCAGCCGTACCTCCTCCCATTCTCACCAATGAGGTGGAGTTTCCTCTCCGCTTGGCCTCCCCTCAGCCTCTGAATCCGACCTTTCCCCGCCTCCCATCGTCAGATCCCCCGCCGGTGGTGCCAAGCCTGCCGCTTGTTCTACCCCAGGCCTCCCCCTGGCCGACACAGGCGCTCAAAGGAACATGGATTCCGTTGAGGGAGTGGGCGGACTACATCGGAGCTTCAGCCCCGAAGCGTGTGGCAGACAAACCCAATGCCGCCTATGAGTTAAAAGCCAAGCGGGGAAGTCTGGTTTTTCGAGTGGGATCCTCACGTGTCAGCGCTTTCAGCACCGACGTGATGCTTGGGCAGTTGCCTCAGTTCATCGCCGGCGAGCCCTGCGCGCATCGGCTCGATCTTGAGAAAACCCTTTTCCCGCTGCTGTGGCCGTCTTCCACCCTCCTGGCTACCACCAATCGATTTGTCGTCTTGGACCCTGGCCATGGGGGCAAGGACTCCGGCACGCAGTCTTTCGACGCACGCTACTACGAGAAGAGTTTCACTTTGGACTGGGCCTTGCGCACCAAGGCTCTGCTCGAAGCCCGGGGAATTCCGGTGTTACTGACCCGCACGAATGATCAGGAGGTTTCCCTTGCCCAGCGCGTCTTCATTGCCGAGGAGGCCAAGGCGGCGGTGTTCGTCAGTCTTCACTTTAACTCGGCGACGCCTTTGGTGGTTCGACGCGGGTTAGAAGTCTACGCGCTGACGCCCCCCGGAATGATTTCCAGTGTGGTTCGTGAAGGGGAGGACAATCCCCGACTCTCATTCCCCAACAATCATTTCGATCCCTCCAACACGCTCCTGGCCTGGCTCATCCAGAGGGCTGTCGTGCAGTCCTCCGGCGCATACGATCGGGGAGTGCAGCGTGCTCGTTTCATGGGAGTTTTGCGCGGGCAGAAACGCCCGGCAGTCTTGGTGGAGGGAGGGTATCTGTCCCATCTGGAGGAGAGCCGCCGGATCAGTGAGGCGGGCTATCGCCAGAAGTTGGCTGAGGGCGTGGCCAAGGGCATCGAGCAGTTTTTCGAGCTGCCTGAGTAGCATACCAACTCTGTGGTGGATGACGCAGCCTTCGCCCAAAAATTTCTCAAAGTCTTAGAGCTTCGTTCCCGCAGCCTGGGTCTTACTGGAATGCTTAAGACCGAAGACGGCTCTGTGCCAGTGCTTAGCAGCACTAACATCGACATGAACTTGCGTCTTAGTCCGGCTCTGATGGGCTCCCATGTGGCTGCCTTCCAGGTGGCCTTGATGAGTCAGGAGATGTCCCTCGCTGATTATTGCCGGGTCTTGCTCGCAGCGTACAAATGCAACGAAGAAAACCAAGTTCAGTCAATCGTAAGTCTTAGACTGGAGGACATCCTCGTAGAGATTTACAGGTATGTCGGAAACTCACAGAGACACTTTGTGTTCGAGGCTCGGAACTGCCAAGTCTTAGGTGATTGCATCGAGGCCTTGAGGGGAAATGACTATAAGGCTCCTGGGTTGTGAGTTTTGGATTAGCGTTCATTGGCGTTTATTCGCGGTTAGGTTTCAAAGCTGGGTGCCCGCTTACTGGAAACTGGCGGCGGAAGGGTCTCACGCAAAGACGCGAAGACGCAAAGGTGGGAAGAGGATGAAAGAAGGTTCTTCATGGTTGGTCCAAATTCTTTGCGTCGTGGCGTCTTGAGTGCAGCGGGCGTGGGATGAGGCGGACCCCGAAATTCGGGCCAGGAGCTAAGCTATGATTGTGGCGGTTGGGTGTGGGTGATAAACCCAAACCACAGCTGCACAAAATGAAAGCAAAACGGAAAAGACACGAACCCGAATTCAAGGCCCGAGTGGCGCTTGAGGCG
>CAMAVD010000285.1 GCA_945861575.1 Akkermansia muciniphila | reverse complement strand
CTTGCGATACGGGGCGAGGAACTCCACTACGTCGCTGAGTTTGCAGTCGAGCTTTCGGTGCGCTACGCGCGCACCCTTGAGGTCTACCAGCCCGGCTACAATGTTGTTGCTATGCAGGTCCAATCCGGCCATTAGGTCTTTCATGCGGTCTCTTTGCGTTAGTTGTTCTGTTTGTTTTCAACGGCAAACATTCCTCTACCGCGAGGAGACTGCTCTCTCAATGCTCCAGATGGTTATCAGATCTCTTCCGTCTTATGCGGAGCCGAAGGGGTCACCCATTTGAGTATTCCGTCAGGGGACAAAATGTTTCCGTTCCCAAAGTTGATTCTTCCAGGATTGTCTGGGGATTTTCCGTTGGCGGTGGTGTGTAGCGACGGTGAACCGCATGTAAGGGATCACGAGCTGGGTCGGCATTGATACGGCTGCCTTAGCTTCGCCGAAACCCACCGACGGCCCGCTGCCGGGATTTGAACGTTAACCGCGAATGAACGCCAATGAACGCGAATGAACGTTGATCCAGAAGTCACAACCCAGGAGCCTTTTTCGCATTCGCGTCTATTCGCGTCCATTCGCGGTTACATTTCTGCCCTCTTCCGGGTCTCACTCCCTTCGCTTCAATGTCGCATTCTGGCGGCTCACTCTGCCTAGGGTCATTCCTGAACTTTGCAAAACCCTCACCGACACGGAAACGACCTTTCCCACCACATCGATCCGTCTCGTCTATCGCCAAATGGGCTCAGCCTGATTCCACTCTAGGTCAAGAGTTCTGTGTTTAGTCATGTATTTCCGAAAGCCATTGGGTTTAGCGGCACCCTCTGATCAGGTTTTCGATTTCAGCGGGGGATGCCTGTACTTTGTCGGCGGCCTTTCGCAGGTCGTCAAAGTCCACAGGGATCCAGTTGCGGCGCTCGGGAGCGCAAAGCCTTGCCAGGTCGATGGGGGCCACAGCTTCGGCGACTCGACGCGAAACTTCCTCAGCCGTCCCACTGCCCGCTTTATCGAGGCAGAGATCCATGGCCTCTGAAAAGGTCGTCTTCTCTCGCAGGAGAAAGCCGGAACCGCAAAGCTCTGGCCGACCGAGCTTCCGCGCCGTCTCGGTGAGAATCACCGCAGCAAAATAAAGCCGTGCGAGGCTGAAAAGCTTCTCTGGATCAGAGAGGGTCTGATAGATGCCCCCTACCAAACGTGCTGCTCTGAGTGCATCCGCGCGGGTTTCCGATGCGCAGGCCTCTAGCCCTGCATCGAGCGTCGGAGTGTTCCACTGGGTTCGGAGCGTCCGCATCAGCCGGTGCAGTCCGAGGAGGACGAGCGGGAATCCAGAGGAGAAGAGGGGATCGACGAAGCCAGCAGCCGATGGGAGCAGGATCCAGCCGGGCCCGGACATGGGGGAGCAGAGAAAGGGCATGCGGGGCTGATGGACGAAGGGTGTGACCGCCTGACTTCCTTCAAACTGGCGTCGAACGCTGGGCAAGGACTCCAGTATCCTCGTCCATGATTGGGCACCCTTGGATAGGTCTATCCCCTTGGCTCCCTCCGGCGTGAGAGCGGCTCCCGCGCTGGTGAGGCCGTTGTTGAAGCGCAGCACCCAGATCCA
This sequence comes from Akkermansia muciniphila, assembly GCA_945861575.1. GTDB lineage: Bacteria > Verrucomicrobiota > Verrucomicrobiia > Limisphaerales > UBA11320 > UBA11320. The sequence goes on along the minus strand of CAMAVD010000285.1, from coordinate 3,909 downwards.
CCCTCCATCGAAGACATGATGCACGGCGGCGTCGTCGGGTGCATACGGTGGAACCTCGGTGCTTTGGAACTCAGTCAGGTCGACGGTGCGGCGCACATTGCGAAAATGGGCGAAGAGACTGCACGTATCCGGCAAGGTTGGGAAGCGCTCCTCTTTGAGCCCCAAGCGTTGAAATAGGAAGCCTCGCGGGCCGCTGGCATCCACGAGAAGCTTTGCCCGAAGCGGACGGGTTGAGCCTTCGTGATGGATCCCCAGCTCCCAGCTGTCCGCCCGTCGTTCGAGGCATTCGATGGAGGCATTCTGCCAACAGACGGCTCCGAGGGATTCGGCTTGGCGCCAAAGAAAGTGATCGAGGTCTGGCCGATACCAATGCGTATCGGCAACCCGTTCGTTGGGGCTGGCAGCGACCAGAAGCTGGGACTGACGGGAGTGGTCGTCGTGAAAGAGCGCTCCCGGACGATGATGGTAGAAAGTGAATCCCCGTTTGAGACCACAGCTCACCTCTGGGTGCCGTGCCTGCCAGGTCGACCACTTCGACAGGCAGGCAACCTCGGGCAGATCGAACTCGCGGGCGAACTCCTCCAGCAGGAGATTGGTGAGGGGTGTGGTGGATTCGCCGATGGCGAAGCGAGGGTGTTGAGCCCGCTCGATCAGGATCACACGGAGCCCTAGCCGACGTGCCGCCATGGCCAGCAGCGAGCCTGAAAATCCGGATCCGATGACTGCTATGTCAAAGCTGTGCATCATCTCCTCTGCGCTCATGGCATCCCGAAGGGCAGCTCACCCGAGGTTCGGAGCGCTGCGACAGATTCATTCTTTGCAGGCGGAGATGCCGCGCGTCGAAACAGGCTGAGCACCTGGAAAAGCGGCTCAAGTCCCAGAGATCCAGAAAGACCCGCCCCCGTTGCAAGGCCAGTCCCATATCGAATGCATCCTCGATGGCGAGAAGGGTTGGCTCCCGGAATTCCCCTGCCTCGGCCAGACGTTCTAGAGCTCCGTTGCCCACGCGAGTTGGGATCAGTGAGACCACGGACGATCCGGCATCGAGGGCGAGCCGCAAGGAGCGTTGCAGCCATTCACATTGTTCCTCCTCGCGGAGCAGGGGCGGATGCACCAGGAGAAAGGTGCGGATCTGGATCTGATGATCGCGCAGAAAGCCCGCAGCTTCCTGGTAGTCCGGGACCGTCATTCGTTTGTTGAGCGTCTCCAAGCAGCCCGCATGCGCGGTTTCTAGCCCAAGGGCAACCTCTAGCCCTGTCGTGCCCGCACTGTTGAGCTGGGATTGGAAGCGGAGAATCCGATCGCCGACCAGACTCGGGTGGCACTCCACTACCAGATGATCAAAGGTCTTAGCTCGTTCGATAATCGCGGGGTGATCCGCCAGGGGGATGGCCTGCGGGTCGAAGAAGCTGCCGCTATTGTACAATTTTAGATGCCGGGGCGCTGTTGTGAAGGTCGGCTTTTCGTTGGGCGGCTGTCGTCGTAGCAGATCGAGAGCATCGTCGAGCTGTTGCACCACGGCTCCGGACGGTAACGGGGACTCCAGGGTGTTTTTCCAGAGATCGCACATCAAGCAGCGCCAGGGACATTCCTTATTGGTCAGGAAAACCGTCCACACATCCGCGTGTTGGGCTGAATCGGTGGCCTCCCACTCCCGCAGGGCGGCGTAGGCGGTGGATGCCGCTACCTGGTTGCGTGATCCGCGTTGTTGCAGGATCCAGTCATTGCGCGCGGCGGGACTGAACGTCCGGAAGGCCTTCCCGGGGGGGGAAGGCTTGGCAGGGGACTGGGAGCTCTCGGACACGACGGCAGCTGCGTAGGCCTGCCCTCACTTTTGAGCGGGGATCTTGGGTGCCAGTCGCTCAAACTCCTGAGTGTAGCGCTTCTCGTCTTCCTTCTTTCCAAGACGACGCGCGATCGGGATGAGCTTATGGTAGAGCAATCTCTTCTCGGGATAATCCGGATAGTCCTTCAAGATCGCCTGATAGGCGTCCAGTGCTTTCGCATCCGGACCGTAGGTCGCTCTGAGATCGCCGAGCGCGAAGAGCACACGGAGTCTTTGGCCGCGGCTTTCCGTTCGTTTGAGCACCTCCTCATAGGTTTCGATGGAGAGATTGAAACGCTTCTGCTCGATGAGTATCTCCGCCACCTTCTCCTGAAGGATGGGGCTGTGGCGAGACTCCGACTTCTGCAGAAAGCGCATCACCGTGGCCCGGTCAGCGCCTGCAGCAATATTCTGGTTAGCCTCCATCAGATTGCCCCAGGCCACCAGCGGGTTTCCACGGGCGGCAAGTTCCTTCTCCAGCTCGGTCGTCTTGCGGCCGAAGGGCTGATAGAGGGGATCGCCAATAGCGGTGGTCTGCCAGGAAAGGGCGAGCTGGCAGACATAGGCTGCCTCACCGAAGGTGTTTCCAAAGTAGACCAAGCGGCCGAAGAACGTATTGATGTCAGGTGTGAGCGCGAGGAACGGCTCATCCACGCAGCCCAGGGTGATGGTAGCCCCTTTTGCCAGCAAGGGTCCTACCCAGCGCGTGGAGGCGTCGCGCAGGAACTGGGCGCTGAATGAGTGAAGATGATAGGCGAAGGCCCCCGGCATAAACTCGATTTGCGGCTGAGCAAAAGCCCCGGAAACGTCCTGACTGTACCAACCGGCGTAGAAGGCGATGTGGCTCAGCGGATAGCCCGGAGCGAAGAGAGCTTCCTGCTCGTCCAGAACGGTTTCGAATCCGAGCTGACGGGAAACACGCGCCGTGTTGCGGATCCATTCATCCCCAAGCGCGTAAGGCCCATTGGTCAGGCCGCGTCCATCGAAATAGGCGCGACCCCAAAGCCCGTTCGTCTCGGCTTCGAGCGCTTTGTTCACCAAGCCTTTGGCGATCGTGGCGCTCGGGCCATCCAATCGGGTCACAGGCAGGACGCCGTTGGTGGGATGGATATAAAGGCCGTTGGTGACTCCGTAGAAGATATTGTTGACGACCCCGATCCACGGAGCGCGATCACCCCAGGGCAGGAGTGAGAGCTGGCTGTCTACCGAGCAGCCGCTGTGACGAAGGTTCTCGACCACCTTTTCCATGTTGCCCTCTTTCAGGGCAGGATCTTGTGCCACCCGGAAGGGAACGCCGTAGCAGGTGACCGCATAGCGGAACTTTGAATAGATGAGCGGAGGTAGCGAGGGGTCGCGGTCCCCCATTACCCAGAGCTTGCTCTCGACCAGCTTCATCGCCAGGGGATGTTGAAGCTGCTTCAAATAGTCCTCACGCGATATCGTGTCGGTGGTGGGCAGATCGAAGCCCAGAACTTGATTCGCCGGGACTTTTCGTAGTTTAGCGTAGTGCTCGGCAACACCTTTGGACTCCTCGGAACGGCTGTTGTAGATCACCAGCACATCCCCACCGTTCTCGCCGGCAGGCAGGGTCTGGATGCAGAGCCATAGCAGGAGCAGGGCACATAGGACAGTTCGAGGGCGAGATGGCGGACAATTTTGTGTCGTCATAGATGAGGTCATCAAGGCAAAGGGCGCTGTCACTCGATCATCAAGCGCAGTCCATCATGGGCGAGCTCGACACCCAGGGGAAGCTCTTGCTGAACGGCGTCATGGTCATAGTCGTGTGTGAGATGTGTCAGGAACGTTCTGCCGGCCCCGATCCGACGGGCTGCGGTCAGCGCCTCATCGAGACACATATGCGTGGGGTGAGGCTGGCGACGCAATGCATCGAGTACCACCACGTCCACGCCCGACACCGACTCAATAACGGACCGGGGCACTTCCTTGCAATCACTCAAGTAGGCGAGTTTTCTGCCGCCGCCCTGCTCGAAGAGGAAGCCGGTGGTGGTCGTCCGGCCGTGGGGCAGGTCCAAGGGGGTGATCCGCAGATCCTCCAGCTCGAAAGGGCCTGTCACGACTTGGGC
>CAMAVD010000284.1 GCA_945861575.1 Akkermansia muciniphila | reverse complement strand
AGGATCCCTTCAGCATGATAAGCTGCGGGTTCATCCACCCGACTGCCACGGCGTGCAGAGGCGCTGGCCTTTTCAAGCTTGGCCCGCTGGGCGGCGAAACGGACCTCGGCGAAGCGCAGGAAGATCAGTCCAAGGACAGGGGCAGAGTATCGCTGAGCTTTGAGGCCGGAGTTGGCCCGGAACTGGTCAGCAGCATCCCAGAGGCGCTTTTCCAACGCGGCGTTGTCCCTGTCCTTTTCCGATGGGGCGATCCAATTCATGGCGTTGCGCGGACACTATTTCAGAATGTTTTACTCTGAAAGGGAAAAGCCATCAACGAGCTGCTGATCTCAGGGAACGGTTCACTCAGTGCGCGGCAGGGGTTCTCATTTCGCTGATAGTGTGGGAGGTCTCCGGCCTGCCGGTTCCCGAAGTCTTCGATTCCGGGCGGGGTCGGGGACCCTCGCAACCGGCAGACCTGTAGGTCTACCCCACCACTCCGAAAGGAAAGCCTGAGGAAGAAGCCCGCTGTCATCGCAAAACCGGGTCGATAGACCCAAACTTTTTGCATCCGATGCAAAAAGTGGCGGAAGGGGTGGGATTTGAACCCACGGTAGCCTTGCGACTACGTCTGATTTCGAGTCAGGTGCCTTCAACCACTCAGCCACCCTTCCAACCGTTTTGTCTGCGGACCACTCCAATAGTGACGCTTCGCTGGCGTCTGCCTGCTCGGCCTGCGATTCGCACCGTCAGAGAGGGTATAATTCTAGAAAATCAGGCCTGGAGGCAAGCTCATTCGCGACAGCTCATTCGCGTTGGGCATCCCGACACCGCGTTGAACTGACTTTCTTGGCGCTCAACTCCCTGCAACCCGCCTTTTCTCACTCGCATCACGTCACAGCTCGTTCAATAGATCCTCGTTCCGAGACAGCCGAGGTAGGGTCGGCAGAGCGAGTTGTCCGGCTCTGCAACAAATGCAAAGCCCACATCACAGGCCGCGAATGGCGCAGACGGTCAGCAGCGCGAAGAACAGGCCGAAGACGATGTGAAGCACTTGGGTGATGGCTTACACCAGCGCCACGGAGAATCCGAACAGCGCCTGCCGGAAAGGTTTCAAGGGCGTGGTGGCCGGGTCGGGAATCATGTAGAGCGTGAACACGATGAAGGCTGCGCTCTGCGTCGTCTCCATAAGTAGAATGAAACGTTCTCTTTATCAAGACCCGCTCACTGAAGTGGATGCCACCCACAGCTAGGCAAATCCGCAGCCGGCTGTTCCGCAAACGGAACAAGCACGTCTGAAACCGGAATAAATCGTCCGTTGGTGGAACAGGAGCCTGTGGTTTCTTTGCCGCTGTCAGAACAATGGCCAGGCAATGATCGCGCCTCAGCACCTGGCACTTGCTATGCTAACAGGGCCTGATTCAATCGCGCAGCCTCAATCCATTTTTATGAAAGCCCTCCTTCCATGCACTGTGGCGCTGGTTCTTGCGTTCGGAGCCTTTACGACTCACGCACAAACCACTGTGAGCCTTTCTGTCACCGACGCCAGCATGGCGGAAACCATCCCTGGCGCACCTGCGAACTCCGGCAACGTCCGGGTCACCCGCACGGGCAGCATTGCCGCCGCGCTCACGGTCTGGGTGAAGCTGGGCGGAACCGCCCTGCGAGGCGTGGATTACTCGTTCGGGGTTGGTGTCATCGACTTCGTCACCATCCCGGCGGGCAGCGCGATAGTGGATATCTCCATCCGCCCGCTGGATGATCAACTAACGGAAGGCACGGAGAGTGTGCGGATCGAACTCGATGATGAAACACAAAGCGGCGCAAACGTTCCATACTCCATGGGAACCGACCGGGTGAGCGTAAACCTCCTCGACAACGAAGATCCCTCGCTGCCGCAGCGCGCCATCGTGGGCGTCATCGCGATCGGTTCGCAGGCGCTCGAATCCCTCAGCAACTCCGTGACGTTCCGAATTTCCCGCACCGCCAATCTCGCTCCCGCTCTCGAGGTGCGTTACACGCTGGAAGGCACAGCGGAGGCTGGTTCGGATTACGCCGCGCCGTCCGCCCTCGTCGTCCTCCCTCCCAACGTCGCCTTCGCAGACGTGAACATCGTCGCCCTCAACGACACTCTCGTGGAAGGACCGGAGTCGGTGATCTTCACCCTTATGCCACATCCAAACGTGGATGACAGTCCGCCGCCGGTGGACTCCTATCTTCTCAGTGCCACCACCAGCGCGACCGTAACGATTTACTCGGATGACTTGCCCCCGCCGCCAACGGTGAATATCCGTTCGCCGATCAGCGGCGACAGCCAGTCCGCGCCGGGGACAATTCACATCGACTTCAGTGCGGTGGATCCGGTGGGGCACATCACGCACTTTGTACTGACGGATGGCGTGACGGTGGTCGCCTCGAATAGCGTCACGCATCCCGTCCCACCCGTCAACGGCACGCCCTTTGAGTTCTCCACCACGCTGACGAGTGTGCGTGCTGGCCTGCACTCATTTCGGGCGAAAGTGTGGAGCAGTTCGGGGCTGTCCAGCACGTCCGCGGCGGTGCAAGCGGTGGTGACGAACATCCCGCCGATCTATTCCAAGATGTCCGTGACGGCGGTAGATGCGGAGGCGGCGGAAGGCTTAGTGGATGGCCAATTCAACCCGGCCAGGTTCGTGATCTCGGTGGACGCGCCGATGCCAACGGCGCAGTACGTGGTCTATCGCATCAGTTCGCCGGGACCGGGCACAGACTTCTTTCCCCCCACCCATTATAGCGCGACCCACTGGCCGATGTACTGGATGGCGGGACCCACTGATTACGGCTACGCGTATTTCCCGACCGGGGTGACGAGCGTTGAGATTGTCGCGAATCCGGTGGATGACGCCATCAACGAAGGCACCGAGACGCTTACCCTAACTCTCTCCTATCCGTTCGTGTTCACGGAGCGAACCTTCGAAGGGATCGTGCAGTTTACTGAAGGTGGATTCCACACGCCGCCCTTCGACCCGTTCGCGCTGCCGGTGCGTTACTTCGACTACGACATCACCACAAACGATACGGCCACGGCGGTCATCCGCGACAACGACACGGAGCCGACGCCTTTTGCCATCGTGGCGATTACCGCCACCGATGCCGAGGCTGAGGAAACGGCGGCAAGCCTAGGCGCACCGAATGTCGGCGTGTTCACCGTATCGCGCGTCGGCCCGACGAACCTACCGCTCCAGGTGCACTACCAATTCACCAGTCGGCCTCGGGATATTCCCCTGCGCTTCCCAATTCCCGTTCAGGCCATACACGGCGTGGACTTCGAACGTATTCTCAACGTCGGGGTCGCCACAATTCCGGCCGGCGCGGCGAGCACAGAAATTGTCATCACACCGATCAACGATCTCGTGTCGGAGATTCCAGAATACGTCCAGGTTCACCTGCGGCCCTCACCTGTCCCCATCCCGGATCCGTCCAGCTACCTGCTCTACACAAACTCAATGGCAAGCCTAGTCATTCGAGACCTGGTGCTATCGAGCTTTACCCCCATCGTGCGCATCAAGACCACCGACGCGCAGGCCGTCGAGCAGAACTCTGCAAGCCCGCACGCGGTCTTCCGCGTCGAACGTCTGGGAAGCCTGGCGGAGTCGATCACCATCCCCTACAGCATCACTGGCACGGCCATCAACGGCGTGGACTATGTGGCATTGCCCGGCTTCGTAACCCTCGCAGCCGGCGTGAGCGCCGCGCCTATCACGATCATTGTCTACCTTGACGCTGAGACCAACGAACCGGATGAAACGGTGATTCTAACCTTGCAACCACCGCAGCCCGGCCTCACCAAACCGCCCTATGTGCTGGGCAGTTCGGGGATCATGGTGACTTCAGCAGGCGCGACCATTCGTGAGGATGCCCTCGTCGTGCCACCCCATCGTCTCAACCGATTTGAGCGCGCCTTGCGGCTCCGTTTCCCGAGCCGTTACCGAGTCGTGATCGTTCCCCTGCCGATTCTGCCCGTCGGCGAACCCGCACCCGCTCCGGGCGCGCCGCCGAAAATCTGGGCTGTCGAAGCCTCCACTGACCTTGTGGTCTGGGAGGAAATTGGCGAGACAGAAGACCCCGAGGATTTCGCGGACGTGACCCAGGGGGATTTCCCTCAGCGCTTCTACCGCTTCCGCGAACTCCCTCAAACAACACCCTGAGCTCGCAGATTGGTTTTCCTACTCCTGCACGGTGACGGAACGTTGGTCCTGTTCTTTGAGAAGCCTGGAGATAGCCTCCTGCTGAAAGCGCCCATCGGACCCCATCAGAAGGTTGGACGAAAGCCCCAGAGTCGGAGGCCGGGCATTCCAGGCGTCCGTCACACGCTCCACCACTCGCTGTCTCTCCATTCCGGACGCGAGGAAATCGTAGCCAGCGGAAGGCTTGGGCGAGAGGCTCTGCAAACTCTTGAACGCGATCTGGCGAACCACGCCGTATCCATCATTCAGCAGCGGTGCCAGCATGGGAGCCATCCAATTCGTGCCGGACACCTCCCTGGCCGGCTGCCACCCGAAATGCCACGCGCTGATCGCCCGCTGGGCGGCATCTCCTTTGAGCAGCCAAAGAACCGATGCCGCAATACGCTCCTGGTCCGAGGACAATGGAACGCGGGCGTGTCCGTAACGGGTAGCCAGCTCCCCCTGAGCCCAACCCAGCGTCTTGTCTAGATGACAAAGATTGCAGGCGTTGGGCACCCCCAGTTTCACCGCCGAGTCGAGGCGAGGCGAACTGATCTGGTGGGAACGGATACCCTTCAGCAGCGCGTAGGAAGTGTGCGGCATGTGACAGTTCATACAATCGCTCCCCGACGAGCCCGGTGCATGACGCGTGTGTTGACGGATCTCTGAGGTAAATCGAGCTTCCTTATGACATTCGAGGCAAGCCATGGATGTGCCTCCCTGCTTTTTGAGCTGGTCGTTTGGATCGCTTTTATGCATGGAGTGGCAGGTCAGACAGGAGATCTCGCCTTTCAGATAACAGGCGGAAGCACGGAGGGCCGTGAACTCTCGGCCTCCGGCAAGGATCGTCCCATCTGGCCACCAGCGCTCGCTAAAGAAATTGGGATTGTTCTCCAAGTCCTGCCACCGTCTCCGGGAGGAGCCTGGACGAGGATGCTGGATATAATGGCGCGTACGGTGAAGATCATCCCCGGGCTTATAGAGCGGCGATCGACTCATCGCGTCAGCGGCGAACTCTTCGCGCACGACGTACTCGCCATGACATTGACCACAAATCTCCGATGAGGCCCTGGAGCTCAGTCGCGCAGGCTGGAGAATGCTATCGTCCGGGGGCGCCTTAACGGGGAGAGCCACCGAAAGTCTACGATTCTCCTGCTGTCGCCGCACATGCTTCTCCCCTGGGCCATGGCAGGCCTCACAGGCGATGCCTAACTCGGCGACGCGGGTATTTAGGTCCCCGCTGCTCGGATCTAGGCCTGGGTTGCCCCCCGTGCTATGGCATCGGATACACTGAGTGTTCCACTGCGCGAGAAAGCGCTC
>CAMAVD010000283.1 GCA_945861575.1 Akkermansia muciniphila | reverse complement strand
CGCCTCGTTTGCTCCAGGGGCGCTCTCAGCTTTACGCGGCTCAAGAGTCAGGCCGTCGGGCCAGGGAGCCCCCTGCTCTACCCAAGCCTTCAGCATGTCGATCTTCTCCCGACTCATGGGACCATCCTTCTTCGCAGGAGGCATGAGGGCCTCATGGTCTTTTGGATGAGTGGTGGAAACGTAAACTGGACTGTCCTTGGGTTTAAATGGGACAATGCCTGGACCGGCGTCGCCTCCCTTAAAAGCGTCCGCCTTATTATCCAACCGTAGGCCCCCTTTGGCGTAGCCTGCCTTGTGGCACGCCACGCAGTTCAGTTCCAGGATCGGCTTGATCTCCTTGGTGAATTCGGCGCGCCGAATTTTCTTCAGCGAGGCATCCGCGGGCCAGTTAGCTCCCTGCTCGATCCAGGCTTTGAGCACTTCAGTTTGCTCCTTGGTGAGCGAATCACCCTTCGGAGGCATATGGTCATCGTGCGCCGCCGGAAGAACCGTGCTGGTGTAAAGGGGGCTCTTGAGAGGATCGCCAGGCACGAGGGCAGCCCCTTTGTGCTCGCCACCGGTTTTGGCAGCAGCCACGGAATCCAGGCGCAATCCCCCCTTGGTATGCTCCGCGTCATGACAGCTCAAACAGCTGGACTCCAGGATGGGGCGTATCTGCAGATTGAAATCAATGGCCTGGGCCGCCTCGAGGGAAACGGCACAACTCAACAGCGTGGCCGGGACGATTCCGCGCCAACAAATAGTGCTCACTGACATTGTCATTGTGACGAGAGTGTCGACCGCAGAATTCAGGGGATCAAGCGGGAAGTTTGGTATCGCGGGCCTTGCGCGCAAATCGTTCTCAAAGCGAAGGGGTCAATGGCACCAGGGTGGACAACCCACCCTGGGTTCCTCCAGCGAGGGCTAGGAAGTCAGCCACCGACATCACTCGCTCTTGACGTGTGGTCAAATCCTTCACCTTAACTCCAGCTGAGTCCACCTGGACAATCCAACGAGCCTTCAGCTCCAGAGCCCGCTTGAATTGCTTGTCAGACTTCGACGGCGTGATGGGATACTCCACCGTCCGACGCGCGTCCCGGAGCGCTTGGACCAGCGCAAGCGTCTCGGGACGCCGGACCTCGTCCTCGATGGAGCAGAAGACTTCGATTCCCGACTGAAACGCCGGCAGCAGGCCTCGTGAACGCAGCAATTCCATCAAAACCACGTCGCCCATGCCGAAACCCAGAGCAGGGAGGTCGACTTTTCCGCCGCTGAGCAGCTTGACCAAGTTGTCGTAACGTCCTCCCCCCGCGATGGCGCGAAGCTCTCCCACGCGATCAAAGGCCTCGAACACCGGCCCGGTATAGTAGGCAAGCCCTCGGATCACGTTGTAGTCAATCTTGACGAAACTCCCTAACCCGCGAGCAGAGAGATTGCTCAAGATACTCCCGAGCTCCTCCGTAGGTCGGGCCTCCTGGATGAATCTCTGCACATCCTCCAGCGAAAAGCCGATCGCCTGAAGCCGCTCAGCACTTACCTCGGGCTTCTCCCGCTCCAGCTTGTCGATCACTTGGAAGAAGGCGTAGGTATCCTCAGCTTTGCCCCCACGAGAGTTGAAGTAGTCTTGCCACGCGTTGCGACTACTCAATCGCACAACAAAGTCGTCAGCCGTTAGGCCCAGCGCGCGCAAGGTGTCGATCATCAAGGCGATCAGCTCCGCATCCACCGCCGGATCCTTCTCGCCAAAGATGTCTGCGTTCAGCTGGTAGTGCTCACGCAGACGGCCCTTCTGCGGACGCTCGTAACGAAAGAGCTGGGGAATAGCGAACCACTTGATCGGCTTGGGGTAGTTCCGCTGACTGGAAGCGATCATGCGCGCCAAGGTGGGCGTCATCTCCGGCCTCAGGGCGACCTGTCGCTCTCCCTTGTCGGAGAAATTGTAGAGTTGCCCGACGATCTCCTCGCCGCTCTTGGCGGTGTAGAGGTCTAAAGGCTCCAGAGGAGGGCCGTCGTATTCCCGAAATCCATACTGCCGGGCCACGCGACGCCACTGGTCAAAGACATGAGTTCGCGCATCTGCGCTCCACGCATCTTTGCTTGGCAGGGGCTCTGGGTAAAACTCTCGAAATCCAAGCAATCGTTCCATGGTATAAAAAAGGCGCTCCCCAATGGGGGAGCGCCCGCTAGAAAGGGCGACCGCGACGGATTTTGCAACGGCAATCTGAGGCCTTTGGCCTCAGATTGACTCGGGAGCGTCGGGAGGATTGGCGGCAGCAACCTGCTCCGGCGTGAGCTTGATCACCTCGTCGCGCATCTCCTTGCCAGGCTTGAACTTCACCACAGCACGCTGGGGAATAGGGACATCCGTCTCGGGGGAGTTCGGATTCCTACCCACGCGCGCTTTGCGAATCTTCACTTCGAAGACCCCAAAGTTGCGAAGTTCAACCTTCTGACCCTTCGCGACCGATTCGCGAATGTAGTCCAAGGTCTTTTGAACAATATCCAGCACCTGCTGCTGGACGACACCCGTCTCCGTGCTGATCCGGGTCACAAGATCTCTTTTCGTTAATGACATATCCACTGATGCGTTTGTTGCCACTACCTAAACGAATATGTCGTCTTTAAACCCCTTTGGCTTAACGGTCAAGAGTGATGAATTTTTTTGTTGTTCAAATCAGATTCCCTAACAGCCACCTCGCAGCCCCTTGGGCTGCAGGGAACCAAGAAGGACAGGAGGTAGTGACGAGGCTCAGGGAGACGCTCCATGGATTCTTTGGTCTTTCTCAGGGCGTTGAGGCAGCGATCCTTCCGACCTCACTGGCCGTAAGCGCGCGCGAGTAGAAGCGCAGGTCATCGAGTTCCCCGCGATAGGGATCGACCCCTCCGCCCCCGATCGCATGGCCGATCAGGATATCCGCCGCAGTGGGGATGTATACTGTGTTGCCACTGGAAGCGGCCAACTTCCCATCGACATAAAGCCTTGCGCCAGATGGCTGATAGCAAATCGCAACGTGATGCCAAACACCTGGGCTGACCTCGGAAGGAGATAGGAGGGTAATATTTCCACCTCCCTGGGTCGTCCACCAGCACAGCTGCCCGGAGTTCAGAATCGCCAGGCGAAACCCGCTCAGCCCATAGCGGTCGCAGGTCATGATACTCATCCAGTTGGTCGGTGAGCGGGAACCCAGTTTGAGCCACAGGGAGATCGCGAAAGATCCACCCTGGGGAGGCAACACCTGATACGATCGATTGGAGATGATCAGCAACTCACGGGGCACGGATGCCGTCACGCCTTCAAAGTGAAGAACCCTCCCTCTCGTGGAGGACACCCAACTCGTGGAAAGATAGGGTGTCATCAACAGGGACGGTATTTTCCGTCCACTGACATCCAGAGGGCTGGTACCGCTGAGATCATCGAAAGGGTAGTGCGCCGTCAGAAGGGTCTTAGGATGCGAGAACTCAGACCCAGAAAAGTCGAAGGTATTGGTCGGCGAGCACCTAAGTGTACCACGCCCATAACCCAACGACTCGCTCGTCGCGCCACCAAGGTTCGTACAATCGCACTCTTCGCCTGGTGCCTCGATCACGCCGTTGCACGAGGCGTTTTCCAAGGCCGCAACCCGTTCAGCTAGAACGGCAGGACTCAGGGTGCTCGACCGGAAGAGGATCGGTTCCTCTCCGAAGGCAGAAGGAATGAACTCGCGCCCGAAAATGTCGTGAGACTTGACCTCACCGCTCTGGAGAAGCGCGGTGACTCGCCCGGCGTCCATGCCCATGATCTGAGTCTCGGGAACCCATGCGAAGACGAGGCTCTCATTGCCGGGACGCTGAACAGAATAGACGTGCAACTTCTCTTGCCGAATCATCTGTGTCACCCGCACGGCACGATCCAGCCAATGGCAGGCCATGACGAAGGCGGTGATCTGGGGCTTAAATCCCCTGCCCTTGCCGCCCAACGCAGGCTCACGGCCGCAGATTTCCAACCCGTAGCTGAGAACGAAGTTGTGTGGAAGCACGGAGGTGGCACCCCCACCGTGATACAGGATCGTGCTGACCAGCGTCCTCCTAAAACCAAGTCCCCAGCTCAAACCGGAAACGCCATAAGGCTCGATGACCGACACAACCGGATCGGATCGATATCCCAGGGCTGAAACCCCATGCAAGCCAAGCTCAGAAATGATAAACGGGGCTTGGCCAGTATTCGCCCTCAGCATCTCGACCGACTGACGCACATTGTAATGCACACCCTGGGAGGGGCCGTCCGGCTGCCGCCTTCCCATCTCATAGTCATGGTAGTCTCCGACATTGACCGAGTTCGCTAGCCCTGCACTTCCCATCGTCGACTGCATCCGTTCGTGAGGAGAAACCATCCCCGACCAGGTCGGCCCAGCTAAGGCGACGGTGTTCCCCAGTTCCGCGCGTATGACAGCGGCTACCGCGGCATAGGCCCTGGCAAGAACCTGGGCGCCGAATTGATAGTCTGCCGTACTCACCCCCTGAATTCCCCCCTGTTTCACAGGGATGAGCATGGGCTCGTTGAAGGGCTCCAAAATATCAAACTTGTCACGGTTGCGTCGGACGTAGTCCCGCGCGTAGCGGGTAAACTCGGCAAGGAAGGTCGCCTCGCTGGATCCGCGAAGCCAGGTCGGCAGCTCATCCACCAGAATCATCACGATCTTCCCTCCATTCGTACGGTTGGCCGCAACCCATCGATCGAGCTGAGTCCAATCGTAGAGTCCCTTGGTCTTCTCGATATCAGCCCAGTTGATATCAGTCCCCAGGCGACGCCAGGCAGGGCGGAACAGAGCGGTCCGCAGTTGAGATTCCCTGTCATTTGGGCTATCACCCATCGCCCCCATGAAAGAAGATCCGTTGTAAGTCTTGGGAAGCACCAGAAGGTGTCCGCGATCGCCGGGTGTCTCCAAGAAGTAATGCCCTACCGGAAGCAAGGGCAACGGCCCGAAGGATCCCTTGTAGACCTGTTCCCCTCTCAGGCCTACTACCCGCAAGATCGCCGCAAAGTTCGTCGCATGCTCAACGACGACTCGCACACCTTCACGGCCCACACCCTCCGTGGCACCGGACACCAAATTGATCAACCGAGGCTGTGTCTCAGGGGCGATAGGCGAAGGAATTGTGAATTCAAATAGATTGGTTGCAGGGATCGAAGCGCCAGGAAACACGTTCCAAGAAATGTTCTGACGGGCGACATGCCCCTTGCGATCCGTCGCCACGAGCACACTGGAGTAGCGACCGACCTGATTCAGGGAGGGAGTCCAGAGAAGGTTGCGAGTTGTCACGTCAAGAGTTGCACCACTCGGCAAGTTTTCTGAGCCTAGCGATTCCAGGTCATAGTCAGGGTCAAACACGGGCACTTTCACAACCAAGGTCTGACCGGCTTGGACCTGCAATTCTGGAATACGGCCGAAGGAGGGCTCGAGCCCCGCCAAGGTTCCTGCCGCGCTATTTTGGCTAGTATATTGAGCGTAAAGCGCGGCGACCCGACCTTCATCCAGCGCTTGCGTTCCGAGTATCAACTCATCAATGAGCCCC
>CAMAVD010000282.1 GCA_945861575.1 Akkermansia muciniphila | reverse complement strand
CGGGTTTGTCCAGCCTGAGCGTGGTGTCGGCATCGATGATGCCCAGCTCTCGGGAGCGTTCCCGAAGGGCTTCCGCATAGCCAGCCAGCTTGTCCAGATCGGTGCCGAGGAAGGCGAGGTCGATCTCGGATCGTGACCCTCCCAGGTTGAAGGCTGTGAAGTTGTTGACCCCGACGCGCAGGCCAAACTTGCGGAGCCGCTGGCGGACCTCGCCCATGATGTCGGCCTGGGCACGGTTTCCTTCAAACGCGGCCCCGGGGCGCAGGTGCAAGGTCTCGTTCAGTAGCCGCGTGAAGCTGAACCGTCTTTCTTCGAACGGTGCGAGTCGCACATAGGCCCTGCCCGTATTCACCGAGGCGGAGAATCCGCCTCCGGCGGTCGCCAGCACCACCGTCACCCCGGGGGTGCCGCGGATCTCAGCCTCGATGCTCTGCATGGCAGCCGACATCGAGGCCATGCTGGATCCTTCGGGCGCGATGACGCTGACCTCGAACTCGCCCTCGTCAATCTGGGTTGGAAGATATTCCTGACGGACGAGGTGGTAGAGCGGGATGGAGGTTAGCAGCACGCCGATGGCCGCAGCGGCCACCAGCGCGCGGTGTCGTAGGCTCCAGCCCAGCAAGGAGAGGTAGCTGCGCTCCACCCTTCCATAGAGTCCTCGTCGCGACTTTGCCTGCGAGGCGGTGCTATTTCCGCGACGCAGGAGCCGTGCGCTCATCATGGGCGTCAGCGTGAAGGAGACCAGCAGGCTGACCAGGATCGCCACGGCCGCAGTGATGCCGAACTGGAAAAGAAAGCGGCCGGAGATGCTCGACATGAACGATACCGGGACGAATATCACCACTAAGCTCAGGGTCGTCGCCATCACCGCGGGTCCGATCTCCGCAGTGGCCATGCGTGCGGCGTCGAAGGCTCCCAGCCCCTTTTCCTCGATGAAGCGGTAGATGTTCTCCAGCACCACGATCGCATCGTCGATTACGATGCCCACCATGAGGACGAGAGCGAGCATGGTGATGCTGTTGAGGGTAAAATTCATCGCCCACATCATTCCAAATGTGGCCACGACCGAGGTTGGTATAGCTACTGCAGCGATGAGGGTCGATCGCCAGTCGCGCATGAAGAGCAGTACCACGATGCAGGCGAGGACGCTTCCCAGGATGAGATGGAGCTTGATCTCGTGGAGCGCCTGATGGATGTAGCGGGACTGGTCCCGGATGATCTCGACTTTTACGTCGGGGGGCAACTGGGCCAGAGCCTCCGGCAGCTTGGCTTTCACAGCGTCGATCACGGCGACCGTGTTGGCACCCGACTGGCGACGCACTTCCAGCACCACCGCGGGCTTGCCATTCAGCAGGGTGACGGAACGCTGCTCCTTGGTGCCGTCCTCCGCGCGTCCGACATCCCCGAAACGGATGGGCTGCCCGTCCCGTGTCGCCAGGACCATTTGATTGAACTGTTCTGGATGGGTGAATTTTCCCAGAGTTCGCAAGGATTGTTCACGCGCGCCTGCAGTGACGTTGCCGCCGGGGATGTCCGCGTTCTGCAAGGTGAGCGCCTCCCTGACCACCGTCACGGGAAGCCGGTAGGCCGCCAGGCGGTTGGCGTCGATCCGAAGATTGATCGAGCGGCCTGTTCCGCCTTCGATGTTGACACCTCCGACGCCGGCCGCCCGTTCAATCTGAACTTTGACGAATTTGTCCGCCAATTCGGTGAGCTCTCGGAGGGGACGATCCCCCGCGATGGAGAGGCTGAGCACCGGAGTGGAATCGTTGTCGAACTTCAACACTGTCGGTGGCAGCGCGGTTCGAGGTAGCTTCCGGACCGCCACCGAAACGGCCTCGCGGACGTCTTGAGCTGCGGTGTCGATATCCCGGCTTAGGTCGAAGGTGACCATGACACTCGAGTTGCCCTGGTGGGAAATGGAGCGGAGCTCCGTGACCCCGTTCACGGTGTTCACAGCCTCCTCGATGACGCGGGATACTTGAGCTTCTATCTCTGCGGGAGAGGCTCCTGGGAGCGAGGTGCCGACCCGCACCGTTGGCAGATCCACTGGAGGAAGGCGATCCACTCCAAGCCTCGAGTAGCTGGCGGTCCCTACCACGACCAAGGCCAGGATGAGCATCAAGGCGAAGACCGGGCGCCGGATGCAGATCTCAGCGAGCGTTTGCATGGTCGGGGTCCTGGGTCGAGACGGACGTGGGGATTGGGGAGCCGATCTGATTGGTCAGCCGCACCTTGTCGCCCGATCGCAGCCCGCCGGGATTTCGAACGACCACCTCGTTGAGCGTGATCCCGTGGAGTACCTCGACCCCGTTCGCGTCCCGCCGACCTGAGGTGATACGACGTTCGATGGCCGTGTTGGTGAGGATCACGAAGACCTTCTCCATCCCGGCGAAGGTGGCGATGGCGTCGGCAGGGATAGCGAGCGAGGGGGCCACATCCTCCAAGAGGATCTCAGCCTGTGCGAATGAGCCAGGTCGCAAAGGGCCGGAGTTTTTGAACTCCGCCTCCACGAGCAGCATGCGGGTGCGGTCGTCCAGGGTGGGGCTGACTCGAGCGATTCGCCCCAGGTGTTGGCTCGTGCCGCCCTCCAGGGTGATCCGGACTGACAAGCCGGTTTGCACCTGCGAGGCCTGGCGCTCTGGGATTTCCATACGGAGACGGAGAGGGTCGACCTGGACCAGCGTCAGCACCGGGCTTCCTGAGGCGAGGAACTCACCCACCGTGGTGAGGCGGGCCTGAACCACGCCATCGAAAGGCGCACGCAGGGATGTGTCGGTGACTTGTTGACGGGCGATCTCGTATTCCGCCCGGCGCTGAGCCAGTACGGCCTGGCGCTCGCGGCCCTCCTGCAGGGAGTCCTGGTAGCGGTTGAGAGTGACCTGATGGTCTGCGGTGGCGCGCTCGAGTTCAGACTGCGCGCTGATCTTCTCCAGGTGGAGCTTGCGGACACGGTCGAGAGTTTTTCCGGCTTCTTCAAACAAGGCGGCCGCCTCGCGAACGACGCTCAGCTTCTCCAGTTCGATCCGATCGTCGCCTCCTTCAAACGGCAGGCCGACCCGCGCACGCGCCTGGGCGAGCATCGCGGCCGATTGCTGGAGGCGGAGCTCGTAGTCCCTGGGTTCGATCTGTGCGAGCACATCACCGACCTTCACCGGGCTGCCGACGTCCACTTTCAGGAGTTTCAGTCGGCCCGTGGTTTTTATGCTAATCGTGGCCCGTTCCATCGGCGCTAGGGAGCCTAGTGCCGTCAGAGTTCGCTCCATAGGACGCTTTTCCACCACCCCCCCCGACACATCTAAGGCTTCCTTGCTGGGACGGATTGATGCGGCCTTTTCGCTGGGGCTGCAGCTCGCCGTGAGCCCTGCTGCGAGCACGGCAAGGAGCAGACCCGATGGACAATGAGGAGTATGGTGCCAGAGAGCCATTGCGTTCGGAGGAGACCCTGCCACAGGAAGAGGTGAGATGACAAACAAAGACCTAAAGGCCTCGGGATGGGGAGGGATCCTTTGCTTCCCAGCAGAACCCGGTGGCCCAGAGCTTGAACTTGCCTCTCTCGAGTCCAGACTGAATCCATCGCGGAGCAAGCGGTGCATCGGGCTGGCGATCGAGAAGTCTGGACCCTCGAGATCAAAGCTGCGGGCTCCTCTGGATTCTGGCGGGTGCGACAGCAGGCAGCAGAGGTTTCTGGACCAAGGTGACGTTCGCGCTATGGGCGTGGGAGCTCGGTCGCTACTGGCCGCGAAACTCTCCCCTCTTCAAGAAGGGGGAGAGTTAGCGGCCTTGGACTCGCGTTTCCAGGCTTAGGTGGGGGGGGAACCGTGTTATCGGGCCAGCATCGTGCGGATATCCACGGCCTCCATACCGGCGTCGCGGATCGCCTGCATGCCCAGGTCGGTATCCTCAAACGCACGGCAGAATTGCGGCTGAACTCCGATGCGCTTGGCGGCTTCAAGGAAGATGTCGGGCGCGGGTTTTTGACGCACCACATCTTCATTGGTGACCACGGTTTGAAACCAATCGCGGATCCCGATCTGACGCAAAACGAGGTCGATGGCATACCGGCTGCCTCCCGAGGCCACTGCCATGGGAAGCTTTCCTCGATGTGACCTTGCCACCTCGACCACGGATTCGATCGGCGTGACCTGTGGAAGCATCACCAAATAGGTGTCCTCCTTCTCCTTAGCGACCGAGAGAGCGTCGATCGATAAACCTTGTTCCTCCGCGAGCATTTGTAGGATATGCCGCGTGGGCACGCCACCCAGGGAGTAGAACCGATCCTCCGTAAACTCAACCCCATAGCGCTTCGTCACAACCTGCCAGGCCTGCCAGTGCAGGGGCATCGTATCCGCCAGGGTCCCGTCGCAATCGAAGATCAAACCTTGGATCATCTTGTTCCCGGCCTTTCCACAGTTGAATGTCTCATAAGCGTACGAACCTAGTTGGGGGGCAGGGGGAGGAACAGTCTGAAATGGGTCGATTTTCAACCCGAGCGGGGTAGATCGGTGCTGCAGCAACGGCTGCTCCTCGGGCCAATGCACGTTTCAGAGAATGGGCAGCGGAACCGATGGAAGCAGTCGACAGGGTCCGTTCGCAGCTCGGTCGTAATAGGAGTTCGGACATCGACTCACTGCTTGCACGGTTTCTGACCGACTCTACGAGGCCTAGTTGATTCTCTCTAAGGAGTGAAATGTGATACAACCGGTTCAGTCATTTCAGTGGGAAGGCCACCCTTTGGTGGTCGGAGCGAAAAGCGGATTGCGTTCCCTCGGTTTCCGAGAGATTGGCCCGTTTGTTCCTGGCATCGCAGATATGCCTGAGTTTCTGGCGGCCTATTACCCCGCGGCGCACTGTTACGGGATGATCCTTCGTCCAGCGATAGAGTCAGGTCAGGAGGTGGTCGCCCTGGAGCTGTGCTGCCAACTGGATGCGTCCAAGGGGGTGAGTGTGACCAGTAGTGAAACGGAACAGACCTGGCATCGCCCTCCACGGGGGATTCAACTGCGCTTGCCGCAGGCACCTTTGGGGCTCCTCTTTCGTACACTCCTGGACAAGGTGTCGGGCCTCGACCGCGAGGCGGCGACGGCCGACCTATTCCAGGAGGACTTCCTTCGTTACCGGGCCTAGCAGGCCGTCGGCCTGCTCGAATCAAAATCCGGCTGCCGGATTTTGCAGGAACTCCATCTGACGTGTCAGAATAGGCCCGCTTCGTCTTTTCTCTATCCCGTTGCAGTCGAAGGCCAAACCTCGCGTGGGGAACTACTTCCGCAACTCCGCGCAGCACTACACCGTCCTGGATTTCCTCGGAGCGCGCAGTGAGCGGCAGAAGGAGGCAGCCCAGCACATCGAGGACGCGATCGGTGCCTACGACGTGCGGGTGTGGAATCGATGGGCGCCGAAGGCTATGCGCGCCTTCAAATGATGCAGGTCGTTGGCGAGCGAAATGTGAAGGTCGTGCCCGATGTGGCGGTGAATGGCGGGAACGGGCAGGGTGGGTTGGTCGAAGCCTTGCTGGGCCTCACGATGAAGCAAGG
>CAMAVD010000281.1 GCA_945861575.1 Akkermansia muciniphila | reverse complement strand
ACCAAGGCAGTCCCGGACCTCGGTTATCTGCATCGAGGCGATGAAAAGATTGCCGAGAACATGACGTATACCCAGTTCATCCCTTACACGGATCGGCTGGATTATTTGGCGCCTTTGGCCAATAACGTTGCTTACACCTTGGCGGTGGAGAAGTTGATGGGTATCGACGGACAGCTCCCGCTGCGCTGTCAGTACATCCGGGTGATCTGCTGCGAGCTTGCTCGAATTTCTGCGCATCTTCTAGGGTTGGGCGCCTTCGCAATGGATGTCGGAGCTCTGACTGTTTTCCTGCACACCTTCACCGAGCGTGAGAAAATTTACGATTTAATCGAATCTCTCACCGGGGCGCGATTCACGACCAGTTACACGCGTATTGGGGGCCTATCGCGAGATCTTCCGGGCGGATGGGTGGCGGCGTGTCGGAAGTTCTGCGAGGAGGTGCAGGTCAATTTTGATGAGTCGGAGGCGCTCCTCACCCGCAACAAGATTTTCGTGGATCGCACCAAGGGCGTGGGGATTATCTCCCGCCAGGATGCGATCGACTACGCCGTCACCGGACCAAACCTGAGGGGCAGTGGAGTCGATTATGATGTGCGCCGAGCGGTCCCCTATTTGATCTACTCCGAACTGCAGTTTGATGTCCCGATAGGTTCGGTGGGCGATTGCCACGACCGCTACTTGGTTCGCATGGAAGAGATGAGGCAGAGCGTTCGGATCCTCCGCCAATGCCTCGATAAGATTCCGGGGGGTGCCGACAACGCCTCCAAGGAACCCATTAATATCCCGGACGGCAAGACAGTGCTGCCTCCGAAAGACAAAGTTCTGACGAGCATGGAGGAGCTGATCCACCAGTTCGTGTTGGTGACCCAGGGAGTGAACGCACCTCCGGGTGAGATCTATTTCGGGGCAGAAAATCCCAAGGGCGAGCTTGGATTCTACATTTGCAGTCGTGGGGGAGGGACCCCGCATCGGCTGAAGATCCGGGCCCCATCCTTCGTGAACCTCAGTATCCTGCCGCACCTGCTTCCGGGACATCTTATGAGCGATGTGGTGAGCATCTTGGGATCGATTGACTTTGTGATGGGTGAGTGTGACCGCTAGCGACTATGACCTTTACCGTTCCTTCAGAACTTGAGGCCGAGCTCAACGAGTTGATCACGCACTACCCGCAGAAGCGTAGTGCTTCTCTGATGTTTCTCCACGCGCTTCAGGAGCATTTTGGGCATATCTCAAAGGAGGCTGTCGAATGGACCGCCACGAAGCTTGAGCTGCAGCCCATCAACATTTGGGAGTTGGTGACGTTCTACCCTATGTTCCGGCAGGAGCCGGTGGGCCGACACCAGATCAAGGTGTGTCGCACTCTAAGCTGCGCGCTGGGTGGGTCGCATACGCTTCACAAGCATCTGTGCTCCCGTTTGGGGCTGGACTCAAAGAAGCACGGAATTCAGACCACTCAGGATGGAAAATTTTCGGTGGAGTTTGTTGAGTGTCTCGCCAGTTGCGGGACTGCCCCTGTGGCGATGTGTAATGAGACGTTTCATGAAGCGGTCACCCAGGAAAAGGCGGATGCGATTTTGTCTGAATGCCGATGAGGGAAAACATGAGAGACGCCTTTAAACTCACGGCCTGCAAAAAGAACGATTGGCTGCCCGACATGGATTTGAACCATGACAAGCAGATTCAGAGTCTGCTGTGCTACCGTTACACCATCGGGCAGTAGCAAGGGGATAGATTAAAGTCTTTCAACCGAGAGTCAAGCAGCAGTATGCCGCAAGAATACAGATTGATCCTGAAGCACGCCGACCAGGCCGGTTACACCCCGGACATCGAGTGCTATCTCCGTCATGGCGGGTATGAAGCTCTTCGCAAAGCGCTCGCTTTGGGGGTCAAGGAGTTGCCCGACGGAAAGAAAATGACTGCGCAGGAGCAGATCCGCGACGAAGTCCTGAAGTCGGGTCTGCGCGGGCGTGGAGGTGCGGGATTCTCCTGCGGGCTGAAGTGGTCTTTTGTGGATCGTAAGAGCGGCAAGCCCATTTACTTGATCTGCAACGCCGACGAATCCGAGCCGGGGACCTTCAAGGATCGCCAGATCTTGCACAAGGACCCCCATCAGCTGATCGAGGGGATGATTATCTCCTGTTTCGCGAACGACGTGAAGCTCGCGTACATCTACATTCGCGGGGAGATGCCCGAGGGGGCGCGGCTGTTGAACAAGGCTCTCAAAGAAGCACGTGCGAAGGGCTTCCTGGGTAAGAATATTCTGGGGACTGGCGTTGACATCGAAATCCATGTTCACCGGGGTGCCGGGGCCTACATCTGTGGTGAGGAGACCGGGCTTATTGAGTCGCTTGAGGGCAAGCGTGCTTACCCTCGCATCAAGCCTCCGTATTTTCCGGCCATCCTAGGCCTCTACATGTGTCCCACGATCGTAAACAACGTGGAGACTCTGGCGGCTGTGAGGCATATCGTTTCGATGGGGGCCTCCGAGTACGCGAAGCTGGGAACTGCCAACAATACTGGCACTCGGATCGTCAGCCTCAGCGGACAGGTCAAACGTCCTGGCTACTTCGAGGTGGAAGTGGGCAAGGTCACGCTGGGTGAGCTGATTTATCATGAAAACTTTGGGGGCGGCTTGCGCGAAGGTCGTACGCTCAAGGCCATCATCCCTGGCGGATCCTCTTCCAAAGTTCTTAAGGCTGGAGAAGTCTTCAAGGTGAAGAAGAAGGGCGAGGACGGGCAATGGGTGCCGGTGGACATGAATCTGCTGGATCTGCCCTACGACTTCGACAGTCTTCAGCAGGCGGGATCGATGTCCGGCTCTGGCGCGATCATCGTGATGGACGACTCGGTCGATATCGTTGGAGTGCTTGCGAATCTGGGTGAATTTTATGCTCATGAAAGCTGCGGCCAGTGCACGCCGTGCCGCGAAGGCTCGCTCTGGATGAGTAAGGCATTGCATCGTCTTACCCATGGGCATGGGCGCAAAGAGGACGCCAACTATCTCCTTCACATCGCACAGAACATCCAAGGTCGAACCATCTGCGCATTCGGCGAGGCCTGTGCCTGGCCAGTTCTGAGTTTCGTTAAAAAATTCAAAGACGAGTTCGAAGCCCGTGGTGCGGCCGACGAGGCCAACGCCGCCCAGGGATCGCACGCCGCCAACGCTGTCGCCAGCCATAAAGTCTAGCTCACATGTCCACCGCTGCGAACCCTGAAACCAAACCCGCGCCCCCTCCGGTCGAGACTGTCCGGATCAAGGTCGACGGGCGCGATATTGACGTTCCCAAGATGATGCCGGATTGGCAGGGGAAGCTGCAGCCGACCACCATGCTGCAGGCCTGCTCCCTCGCGGGGGCTGAGGTGCCCCATTACTGCTACCATCCCAAGCTTCCAATCGCTGGCAATTGCCGGATGTGTTTGGTCGAGTTTGGCACTCCGATGATGGGGCCGGATCGCAAGCCGGTTCTGAATCCCGACGGTTCCAGCAAAATTGCCAAGTCGGTGCTCCCTTACGAGCCCGGCACGCCGCGCGGTGCAATCGCCTGCGCCACCCCGATCTCTCCGGGCATGGAAATTTATCCTGGGTCGACAGCGACGCGGCAGATGCGGGAGGCTGTGCTTGAGTCCCTGCTCATCAACCACCCTCTCGATTGTCCAATCTGTGACCAGGCGGGGGAGTGCAAACTCCAGGAATACTCGGTCGAACACGGTCAGGCCACCAGTCGCTTTGTCGAGACCAAGGTCCACAAGCCGAAGCAAGTCGACCTTGGGCCCCGGATCATGCTCGATGACGAGCGTTGTATCCTTTGCACCCGTTGCATCCGTTTCACCAAGGATCTGGTGGGCGACGACGCGCTAGGGATCGTGAACCGCGGAAGCTACAACACGATTGCTTCCTTTCCCGGGCGCACCTTTGATAACAATTACACACTCAATACGGTTGACCTCTGTCCGGTGGGGGCTCTGACATCGAAGGATTTTCGTTTTCAGATGAGGGTGTGGTTCATGAAGGAGACCAAATCCGTATGCACCAGTTGCGCTACCGGTTGCAACATTGTGATCGGCTCCCGTGAGGACCGCGTCTACCGCTATGAACCGCGCCAGAACGACGTGGTAAACGCGTCCTGGATGTGTGATGCAGGTCGCCTGAACTACAAGTGGATTGGTCGGGATGACCGCCTTGCAGCGGTCCGGAGCAGCCGCACCGGTGCCCGCTCCTGGCCTGCAGTGCTTTCTGAGATCGCCCAAACGCTCCGCTCGGCTCCTCGCGGTTCGGTGGCGGTTATCGCCTCGGCGCGCCAGACCAACGAAGAGCTGTACCTGGTGCGGAAGTTGGCGACTCACCTTGGTGCCATGACGGATTCTGTGCCCCGTGAAGGGGAGGGGGACCGCTTCCTTGTCAATGAGGACAAGAATCCAAATACGAACGGGGCTCGGCTGACAGGCATCGCTTTCACCGAGATGGGCATTCAAATTCCCAAGATTGCCCAAGCCATCCGTTCCGGGCAGGTCCAGACATTGATTGTTATTGGTGAGGACGTCACCCAGCATGGGATCGACTCCGAGACCTTGGCAAAGGTGTCCACCCTCATTGTCAGCGACATTTTGCCCAACGAAACCACTCGCCGTGCACATTTCCTCTTGCCCGGCTGCGCTCACGCCGAGAAGCGTGGGACTTTTGTGAACGGCAAAGGGAGGTTGCAGCGCTTTTTGAAGGCGGTCGAGCCGTCCGGAGAGGCGAGGCCCGAGTGGGAGTTTCTGAAGGAGCTCGTTGAGCAGGTGGTGGGCCCCACGGGCTACACCACCATCGAGGGGCTCTTCAATCAGATGGCCAAGGACGTCCCTGCGTTCGCCGGCCTGGAGTGGGCCGGAATTGCCGACCTCGGTGTGAACCTCGCGATCTAACATTGCCATGGAATTTCTGATCAATTTCATTCAGGCGAACCAGGGGTTCTTTATCCCCCTGGCGAAGATCGTGGCCGTGCTCGCGGTCCTCCTACCCATGGTTGCCTACGCTGTTTTGGCGGAGCGCAAGATCTCCGCCCTCATCCAGGATCGGGTCGGACCCAACCGTGTGGCGCTGCCACTCATCGGTTCTATCCCCATCCTCGGTCGTTTCCTCACCCGCCTTGGGTTCTGGCAGCCGATGGCCGATGGGGTAAAATCCTTCCTGAAGGAGGACTTCACCCCGGATCATGTTCGTAAGATCTACTTCTGGTTGGCTCCTGCCATTGCCTTGGTCCCTGCCTTCATGACCATGGCAGTCATCCCCTTTGGATCTTATCTGGGGAGTCAGAAAATGGTGCTGGCCGATCTGAACGTTGGGATTCTTTACACGTTTGGGATCGTCTCCTTGGGTGTCTACGGGATTGTTTTGGCGGGGTATGCGGCCAATTCGAAGTATCCATTCTTAGGGGGCATCCGCTCGACAGCCCAGATGATCTCCTACGAGATCGCGATGGGCATGAGTGTCGTTCCCCTCTTCATGCTGGTGGGGGATCTCAATCTCGGCAAAGTGATCGACTATCAGTCGGAGGGTATAAC
>CAMAVD010000280.1 GCA_945861575.1 Akkermansia muciniphila | reverse complement strand
AGAGGCTGGAAGGAAACCTTCGCCCCCAAGAGCCCGGTGGCCGCCCCCAGCGGCTGACTCCTACCAAAATCTAAACCCGGCCCGTTCGTTCAACCCGCGAAACTCCGCGCAGCCACGGCGGCAAGATACGGTTCCGCCGGACGGTTACGGTGAAGCTGAATGTAAACGCTGCGGGGGAACTCGGCTTCACTGGAGACGCGGACACGACCCGCTGCATCGACCTCAATGATCCTGAGAATCCGGCCACCAGCGGCGCCAAGGCCGGCAAGAACCCGCAGGGCATCGCCACCAATAGCAAGGGCGACCGGGCGTATGTGGCCAATTTCGTCTCCCGGAATGTCTCGGTGGTCGACCTGACCACCGACGCGGTGATCGCTGTCGTTCCGACCTCAGCCCTGCCCACCCCGGCCACCAAGGAGGAGGAAGTGCTGGTGGGTGCCGAGATGTTTTTCTCCTCACGCGGGAACTTCGATGCCATCCCGGGAACCAACTCGCTGAGGGATCGGCTGTCCAGCGAAGGCTGGCAGAGCTGTTCCAGCTGCCACTTCAAGGGTCTGACCGACGGCGTCGTCTGGCAGTTCGGAGCGGGGCCAAGAAAGAGCGTCCCCCTCAACGCCACCTTCAACCCGCACAATCGGGATCAGCAGCGCGTCCTGAATTACTCGGCCATCTTTGATGAGGTGGAAGACTTTGAGCTAAACATCCGCAACGTTTCCGGCCCGGGCAATCTGGCCAACTCGCTCAACGGAAGTATCTTGGACCCCAACCATGGCCTGCTCATTGGGACCGGAGGCGACTTGAATGTTGCGCCGACCGCGGTGAATGCCTTCGCCCTTTCCAACTCCGGACGGCCGCAGGTCACCGTGACACTGCCAGGCAGCACGACCAAGGTCCCCGCGCTCACCGCGCTGCGCGAATGGGTCCGTTTTGCGGTGCGTACTCCCAACTCCAAGCTGCCAGGGTTTCCCGGCGCGCATCCGCCCGATTTCATTCTCGATGGTCGCCAGCTCTTTGGACAGGCCGGCTGCGCGCAGTGCCATGGAGGGGGAGCCTGGACGACCAGCTTCAAAGATTTTTCCTCGCCTCCGCTGGCTTCCGAGATCAATACCGAACGCGCGCCCACGCCTTTCACCGCCCTCCCGGTAGGCGCCCAGTACCTGAACCGTTTCCTACGCGACATTGGATCGTTCAATCTCGGGGTCCCAGGACAGGGCAATCCGCTCGGGCTCAATGTGGGAGCTGACGAAAAAGCCGCGCCGGGCGTGTCTAGTGGTGGGCTCCAACCGGCGCAGGATGGTCTCGGTATCGACTACAACAACGACAGAAAAGGTGTGGGCTTCAACGTGCCATCGCTTCTGGGCCTGCATGCGGTACCTCCCTACCTGCACAATGGGGCTGCGGAATCCCTCCTCGACGTGATCTCGGACGTGGATCATCGGACCGCAGGCGGACGCCTGCCGGACCTGCTCTCAGATCCAGAGGACCAGATCAAACTCTTCGCCTTCCTGGATTCCATTGACACCTCCACGCCACCCGTCCTGGATCTGGGTCTCCGCCCCACCGCCTCGAGCCCGATAGCGATCAACCCCAACGACCGCCTGATCTGGGTGGTCAATCCAAGCGATGATTCCGTGAGCGTGATCCGTCCTGACGACAACACGCGCCTGGCGAAGATCTCCGTGGGCGATGAGCCCGAATCCGTGGCGCTCACACCCGACAACCAGTGGGCCTATGTGGCCAACGCTGCGGGCAATTCTGTGAGTATCATTCGCATCACCAGTCCCGCGTGGGGCACGTTCTCCGCCACCCTGGACACCACGCTCACCACGGGGTCCGAGCCCTGGAACATCGTCTGCTCGCCGGATGGCAAGCGAGTGTTTGTGTCCAACAGCGGACAGGACACCCTCACGGTCATCAACACCGCGACGCGCAGCATCATCGGGCAGGTGGATCTTCGCAACAGCATCGCCAACGACCCGGACCGCACACGTCATTTCCAACCCAGAGGTTTGGCGGTCACTGCTGACAGCTCCAAGCTCTACGTCACTCGCTTCCTCTCCTTTACGAAACCAGGGGGCCGTCAGGGGGAGGATCTCGGAAAAGAAGGGTTAGTGACCGTGCTGGATGTGAATACGAGCTCGACCCAAATTGGGGACTATGCCCCGAGGCGCGTGATTACCCTCGCGCCACAGATCACAGGATTCAAGTTTCCGACCCAGACCGACCCACCGGCTCCCGACACGTCGGCGTTCCCCAACCAACTCCAGAATATCGTGCTTCGCGGGCAGATGGCCTATCTACCGAACATAGCAGCCTCCCCCAGCGGGCCCTTGCGTTTCAATCTCGATACCCATGCCTTCATAAGCGTGATCTCTGGCGTGAACTCCACCTCGCCGCAGGATGCGGGCGCGTTGAACCTCCATCTAGGTGCGCGGGATCCCGAGCCTGGCAATCGGCGGCTTTTCTTCGCCAATCCCTGGGCCATCGCCTTCACCACACAGTCTGGCGAAGGGAGCGCCTACGCTGTCTCCGCCGCGAGCGACCTGCTGGTCAAGTTGAACGTCTCTGACACGGGGGGGCTTGGCTTCACCGTGGACGGAAACACGACACGCTACATCGATCTGAACAATCCGGATAATCCGACGACGACAGGGGCCGGGGCCGGCAAGAACCCGCAGGGCCTCGCCATCAACAGCACGGGGACGCGCGCCTACGTGGCCAATTTCGTTTCCCGAAACGTCTCGGTGGTAGACCTCACCACAGACACCGTCATTGCCGTGGTGCCCACGTCTGATCTGCCCACGCCCGGCTCGCAGGGTGAAACGAATCTAGTGGGCGCCGAGATGTTCTTCTCCTCGCGCGGGAACTTCGATGCCATCCCGGGAACCAACTCGCTAAGGGATCGGCTGTCCAGTGAAGGCTGGCAGAGCTGTTCCAGTTGCCATTTCAAGGGCCTCACCGACGGCGTCGTCTGGCAGTTCGGAGCCGGCCCTCGAAAAAGCGTTCCGCTCAATGCCACTTTCAATCCCCACCGGCGCGATCAGCAGCGCCTGCTCAATTACTCGGCCATCTTTGATGAGGTGGAGGATTTTGAAATCAATATCCGCAACGTGTCCGGCCCCGGTCCGCTGACTGGGGGTTCCCTCGATCCGAATCACGGACTCATGATCGGCGACACGGGCGATTTGAATGTGGCTCCCAGCGTGGTGAATGCCTTGGCGAAAGCGAATGGCGGCCGTCCGCAGGTGACTGTCACATTGCCCGGAAGCCCGAATCGGGTGCCTGCGCTCACCGCGATGCGCCAATGGGTGCGGTTTGCCGTGCGCACTCCGAATCGTCCCCTCACGGGTGGCTTCGGCGGCTACGACGCCACGCCGGTCGAATTGGCCTCTGGCAGACAGCTCTTCCTGAGCAGCGGGTGCGCCCAGTGCCACGGAGGCCTTGGTTGGACGACCAGTATCAAGGACTTCGTCTCCCCGCCGCTAGGCGCTGAGATCAGCACCGAGCGCAGCCCAAGTCACACCCTCGGAAACCCAGTCGGGGCACAGTTCCTTCCCCGGTTCTTAAAAGACATAGGATCCTTCAACCTGGGCGTTCCGGGTCAGGGCAACCCATTGGCTGCCAATGTGGGAGGAGACGAGTTTGCCCCTGCAACGGTTGCCACGGGAGTGCTCCAACCACGCCAGGATGGGCTGGGCCGTGACTACAATGCCGATGGGAAGGGAGTTGGATTCAACGTGCCATCCCTGCTGGGAATTCATGCACTACCTCCCTTCCTTCACAACGGGGCTGCGGAGTCCCTGGATGCCGTCCTGAGCGATGTTCGGCATCGCACTGCGGGCGGCACTCTCCCGGACCTTCTCTCCAATCCCGCCGATCGCGCATTGGTGATCAAGTTTCTGCAGTCCATCGATATTCAGGCAGCGCCCTTCGTTCCGCTGCAATTGAAGCTGCAAGGCAACCAGTTCGAAATCTCGTTCGATTCGATCCTGGGCGCCCGCTACGGCCTGGAGTCCAAGACTGAGCTGGAGGGTGCTTGGATCCCGCTCGGCAATGGTCTCGACGGCAACGGCGGCAGGCTGAGCGTCCCGCTCTCCAGCGGGGATGCCACTCAGTTCATCCGATTGGTCCAAACACCGTAATCCTTCGGGACGCGACCTTTGCGCACGCTGCGGAGTTGACGGCGCAGCAGACACTGGTACCGACTCCAAGTCGTTCGCAAACGTTAGCCCTGGGGGGCGCCCCCCCTAGGGTGTTTGGCTGCCTAAACCAAGGGGCGGGACACTCTACAGTAGCCCAAGAAACTGAAGTTGCCCGCCGCTGGGCTGCACAACAGCGCTCAACCCAGATCTCTAGGGTCATAACTCCTGCCTCCCTGTTCCTGCACGAGGTCAGGATGTCTGAGGGTGAAGTGAAGCCACCCGCATGTCTCTCCCCCCGCACACTATCCCGCCCTACCTAGGATTTTTCGTGAGGTATCCGCTGCAGGATGACCGGGATGGAGCCCCCCGCCGCAGGAGGCCGCACGCGAGTAAACAAGCCTCTCCAAAACCCCAATCCATAGCCCACATGCGTGAGCAGGATCAGCGGGGCTGCGAGCAGGCTTCGTTTTACTCCTTTATTGCGACAGGAAACCAGGGTCTGGGCTGCGACCAACAACGCGTAGGCAGCGAGGGGAAGAAGCCCTAGCAACCCTAGCCAGGGCAGAAGCAGCAAATAGAGGCAGAACACGGGAGGTACGAAGTTGGGAACGGATCCCAAGGAAGGATGCAGGCGGAACTGCTCGGCACGGCCACGCCCGTAGGTGAACACCATGCGCGCGAAGGCGCGCAGGCTCGGACGCGGCCTGCGCTGAACGCTCAAATCAGGATCATAAAGGAGAATCCCCCCGCCCTTCTGGAAAGCGTCCATCAGGGCGTTCTCCTCGTTCGGATACAAACTCTCGTCAAATCCCCCTTGTTGCAGGAACGGCTCTCTGCGGCTCAGCAAATTGCAGAGAATCAATTCCTTCTCCCCGGATCGTCGCACCGATCCAAAGGCGTCGTACCGAGCCCGGCTGGACATGAACGCAAGCCAGGTGGAAAGCACCACAGCAAACACCTGCTCCAGCTCTGGGGCGTCCTGGGGACACAGATTCGGCCCACCTACCATCCAGACAGCCGGGTCACGAAAATGTTCCACGGCTCGACGCAAGTTACCCACATCGGCCAGAGCATCATCATCGAGAAAGTAAATCAGGTCGCCAGAAGCCTCCCGAACCGCGACGTTGCGCTGAACCGACGGCTGCCTCCCTCTGGCGAGAAGAATCTCCAGACGATCCAGAGGATAGTCGAGCCGAAGCGCCGCCTCGACCGCCGGCACGGATCCCTCACCCGGACGAGCCGGGATGATCACCGAGATCCGAGGAAGGAAGGATGCGCTCACACCTTCTTCAGCTTCGCTCCCTGAGGGGTATCCTCAATCACCCAACCCGCAGCCTTGATAGCATCCCGCAGAGTATCCGATTTCTTGAAATCCTTTGCTTTGCGAGCCGCCTGCCGCTCTTCGAGAAGCTGTAG
>CAMAVD010000279.1 GCA_945861575.1 Akkermansia muciniphila | reverse complement strand
CGGGAATAGGGGTAATTGGACCTGAGGCATGGCTCCATTTGAAGCCCACAGACGGGTAGCTGGAAAGCCAGAAATCTACCCTCATCTCGGCTCATTTTCGTTCCTCTCCTGCCTCCGTGCTCCCGCACGAGGTCAGGATGTCTGAGGCTACTGCTGGCCTTTGCCGATTCCCTTGATCGGTCGTGGGAACGACGCGTTCGCGCGGGTGGAAATCAGGCAGGGGAGCATCGAAAAAGGACAGGAGAACAGAGACTGCACACTCAGGCACATTCTCAATTTTCCTTTGAACTACGACTAAACAGACCGGAACGCCATTCACCCTCGGTACGACCACGCTGAAGGATCCAACCTTCCGCCTCGAAGGCCTGGGCCACCTTGTCAAACTGCACGACAAGAATCCCTGCGAGAATCAAGGCTCCACCCGGAGCGACGCGACGAATGATTCGACGACGCTCAGCGATCAGCAGATCGTGCATCAGGTTCGCGCACACGACTTCAAAGCAGTGCTCGGGCTTCAGGGACATGCGTGTGAGATCAGCGCAGGCCATCTGAACACGGCGGGAAACCCCGTTGACTTTGGCGTTCTCTCGGGCGACCCGGACAGCCTCTGGATCGAAGTCGAACGCGCTCACCGGCGAATAGCCAAGCAGAGCGGCACCGATGGCAAGAATCCCGGACCCGGATCCGATATCAAGAAGGGCTTGTCGCGTCCCATCGCGACGCAAGCGGACAAGCTGTTTGAGGCAGAATCGAGTGGTCGGATGCTGCCCGGTACCGAAGCTCAGACCAGGATCCAGCGTCATCACCCTCTGTCCCGTTCGCGGTGCCTTCTTACTCCAACTCGGTTTGACCAGAAGACCAGGGCCCGCCTCCCAAGGTTGAAAGTGACGCTTCCAAGAATTGGCCCAATCCTGAGCAGCGACGTGAACCACCTGAACCCTTCCGGTACCCAACGCCAAACCACAGCCGCGAATCGAGCGCAAACCGGCAAGAACCTGCTGCCGCCGGGTTGGGGTGATATCCGATTTCTTTGGACAAAAAACCGAGACTCTCGTGCTCCCCGTCTGAGTGTTTTTGTGAACCACAGCAGACATCTCAAAGACGCTCCCCAGCAATTCACTCACAGCCTCCTCGGCTTCGCGGGAGGTGGACACCGAGAATCGCCAATAGGCCTGAGCGCTCACGCTCGATCCCTCCAGGGGGCAAAGTTGAGCAACTGAATCTCGACATTCTCCGGCTCCCAATCCACCACCGTCACACTCGCATAATCCACCTCAAACATCCGCATGCGACTCAACGGCAAATCCAAGAGAATGGACAACATTTGACGAACAACGCCTCCATGGCAAAACAGTGCTACATGCTCGGACGGATGTTCTCCTAGCACGTGCCGAAGGCAGGGCTGCACTCGGGATCGATACCCGTGCGCGGTCTCGGCGTTCGGGATCCCCCCGTTCTCGAGATGCTCCAGCCAGTCGGAGGCATGCTTGCCAAATTGTTGATGCACTTCGTGCCAACCCAAGCCGGTCCAATCCCCGAAATCCACTTCTCTCAAATCCTCAAAAGTGCGAGGCACGTGGCCACCCGCGTCCACGTAGGGACGGTAGGTCTGCTGAACCCTCTTCATAGGACTCGCGTAAGTCGCATGCAAAGGTTGCGCCTTAAGGTAGGCCGCAAGAGCGGCTGCTTGCTCCTGTCCTTGAGACGATAGATTCATGTCGATTCGGCCCCCAAAGATCTTATGGTAGCGTTCCTCGACCTCCCCGTGCCGAATCAAATAGAGCCGGGTTGCAGAAGAGCTCATACCGCCGTCGCAAGCGCAGTGCGCTGATGTACGAGAAGCTCCCCGATCGACTGGCGCCCCAGCGCCAGCATCTCGGACAACTGCTCCTCGCTAAAGGTGGACTCCTCTCCCGTCCCCTGGAGTTCTATGAATCGGCCTGCCCCGTTCATCACCAGATTCATGTCCACTTCCGCCGCCACATCTTCGGTGTAGCAGAGATCGGAGAGAGCCCTTCCACCGACGATACCGACGCTGACAGCGGCCACAGGTTCGAGAAGCGGGCTCTGCTGTAGTTTCCCTTCCCGAATGAGGCGCTGTATCGCCAACGCCAAAGCCACGTAGCCCCCGGTGATCGAAGCGGTTCGGGTGCCACCATCCGCCTGAAGAACATCGCAATCCACCCACAAGGTTCGAGAGCCGAGCTTTTCGAGGTCAAGGCAGGCGCGTATCGACCGGCCAATCAGACGTTGAATCTCCTGGGAGCGTCCATCGATTTTGCCTTTGGAGATATCGCGGGCCTTCCGGTCATGCGTCGAATAGGGTAGCATCGAATACTCCGCCGTGATCCATCCTCCGACCACGCCCTGCTCTTTCATCCAGCGCGGAACGCCCTCCTCAACAGTGACGGCGCAGATCACGCGTGTATTGCCACTTTCGATCAAAGTCGAACCTGTGGCATTGGGCGCAAAGTGATTGGTGAAACGCACCGGGCGGATCTGCCGCGCCGCCCGGCCATCAGCGCGGGAATTGGAATCTGTATCAGCCATAAATTAGGGAAAAGCTCGCCACCGACGTAAGTCCAAGACCGGACGGAGGGACGCCAAGCGATCCTCCTTGCTGCCAGAGAGGTGCCCGTCGCGCACTCAGCGTCAACCGATAAACGCGGAATGCACAGCGCGCATCGCCTGCTCGCCTTTCGCGAGATCGATCACCACCGAAATCTTGATCTCGCTGGTCGAAATCATATCGATGTTGATTTTCTCCCGCGCCAGGGTCTCAAACATTTTCGCCGCAACCCCCGAATGACTGCGCATGCCGACCCCCACAATGGAGAGCTTGCCAATTTTCTCAGTCGAAATGGCCTCGGCAAATCCGATCTCCTTGCGAAGCTGCTCAATCACCTTTTGCGCTTTGAGCAACTCCACCTTGTCCAGGGTGAACGACAGATCCGTCGCAGGCTTGCCAGCACCATGACTGACGTTTTGCACGATCATGTCCACACTGATGGTGGCATCGGCAAGTGCCTTGAACACGCGAGCGGCAACCCCGGGTTTGTCCGGCACCGCCACCAGGGTGATCTTTGCTTGGTTCTTATCAAGCGCGACGCCGCGAATGACGACGTCCTCCATATTCTTCGTCTCTTCTTTCACAATCGTGCCAGGGTTGTCGTTCAAACTCGAACGCACTTCGAATACCACTCCAAATTTCTTTGCAAACTCGACGGACCTCGACTGCATGACCTTCGCTCCAAGGCTCGCCAACTCGAGCATCTCATCGTAGGAGATCTCCGCCAGTTTCTTGGCCTGAGGGACGATGCGAGGGTCGGCCGTGTAGACACCGTCCACGTCGGTGTAGATCTGGCACAGGTCGGCCTTGAGCGCTGCGGCGAGGGCGATCGCGGTAAGATCGGAGCCGCCTCGACCGAGCGTGGTGATGTGGCCCTCCAGGGTCTCGCCCTGGAAACCGGCGACAATCACCACGTTGCCAGCCTTCAACATGGCGCGCGTCTGCTTCGGGGTGATGTTCAGGATCTTGGCCTTGGTATGGACGCCATCCGTCACAATCCCCGCCTGAGCGCCGGTGAGAGAGACAGCGGGGATGTCCAAGGAATGGAGGGCCATCGCGGTGAGTGCGATAGTGGTTTGCTCCCCGGTGGCAAGGAGCATGTCCATCTCACGCTCGCTCGGAAGAGGCATAATCTCCTTAGCCATCTTGATGAGGCCGTCAGTCACGCCGCTCATCGCGGAGACCACGACCACCACCTGATGTTTTTGCTTGCGGTACTCCGCCACCCGCCGAGCGACATTCTTAATGCGCTCGGGGTTGCCCACCGACGTGCCACCGTATTTCTGAACAATCAGCGCCATGATTCTGCTGAGATAAAGGCTTCATCCCCTCCCGCGCCAGTTTCCGAGCAGGTAGAGGACCAAGGGCGGGAAAGCTAGTGCGTTTGAGGACAAAAGAAAGGGGAAAAACAGACCCTAGGCGGGAAAAAAGGTGGTGGAAGGGTCGACCTCAAACAAACGAGGAGCGGTTCTACCGGGTGATCGCCGGTTCAAGCTAGCCATTGCACCATCCGAAGACTTGCAGTAGCTTTTCCCTCGTGAATGGTGCGACCCTAAAACCTGATCGAGCATGGCGGAAGTCACGGCTTGCGGCTCGATTGCTACTCCGCAGGGAAGAAGGGCCACTAACAGCGCGGGATCGAATGTTGGCTAATCAGCTCTCCCAAGACCCGGATGTCAGTAACCGACTTATCCAACAAGCGCTCTTTTTCCTAGCCGACGGCTCTCGCAAACATGCCCTCGATCGAAAACTGGTGGAACTGCCAAATTGATTGGGAGACGCCGGCAGGGCAACTCCTGGCCCGCTTTGCTGCTGCCCTGCCAGCCCATCGCAGTTACCGGATCACGGTCTTTGGATCAGCCCCACTGCAATTGACTGTGGATCGGAATCTCTTGAGTGGCGATGTAGACATCTTCTCAGACGATGACGAAGATCTTTCGGAAATGATTCGGGAGACAGGTCTGGAGAAGGGGCATGGTGGATTGTACCTTGAGCCAAGTTTTGAGTTGAGCTTCAGAGCGAGCACGCGATGGCGTCAGCGGGCTAGGGTCATCCAGCTCCATCATGTCACATTTACGTTCCCGCATCCGCTCGACATCCTGATTGGGAAACTGGGCCGACTAGATCCGAAGGATCTCGAGGCCTTCAAGCGTGTCATTCAGCTCACGGGTCACCCGACCGCCGAGGAACTCATTCGCGAATTGCAGAACGGCCTGGATCTCTTCCGACCTGCTTTCGACGAGGAAACGCCAAACCGTTATCCAGAGAATACTCAACGACTCTGGCAAGAGCTCTACGCCTCGAGTATCGATGTGCGAAAGATCATCATTGAGCCAGCCATCAAGAAGCGACAGGAAGGTTACGGAGAGTCTCCTCCTGACTACAAAGGTGCGTTGGGAAGGTAAGAAATCCTACGCCGTTGCACTTTCCACGGGCTCCATCGTCACCGTCGATGGACAGGCCCATTTCGCGCTCACCTTCCGCCGCCCCATTCTCGGCTTCGAAGTGGACTACGCCGTTGAGGCCTCCGATGATCTTCTCACCTGGACCCCCGTCACCGATCCCGTCGGTTCTCCCCAACTTAATAGCGACGGGACCCAGACGGTAACGACCCGAGACCGCCTTCCCATCGCCCGCCAACCCCAGCGATTCCTAAGGCTCCGGGTTGCCAGGCAGCTGCCCTGAGTTCCCGGCCCTGGGAAGGAACCCGCCAAAGTCTCGTCACCTGAGTTCTGTTTGAAGCAACGTTCATGGAGAGGACGAGCATCCGTGCGACAAACAGGCTCACAAATGTTTTATGGTCAACCAGATGAACAACATTCTTGAAAAACTAAACGCTATGCTTTAATTTTCAATGATGTTGTCTGAGTTATGGTAATACGAAGGCATTACTTGGGAATGATCCGGAGCCGGCTGGAGAGCTTCCCCGTCGTGTCTGTGTTGGGTCCGAGGCAGGTCGGAAAGACGACCCTCGCGCAGGAGATCGCCAAGGAGCAACCAAGCCATTTTTTTGATCTGGAGGATCTCGACGCCTTGGCGCGCTTGGCGGAGCCGAAGGCAGCGTTGGAGCGGTTGGAGGGTTTGGTAGT
>CAMAVD010000278.1 GCA_945861575.1 Akkermansia muciniphila | reverse complement strand
CACCTGATTGGTGCGGAAACGGGTGACCCCACCTGGGTCTTGCCACGACTGCACACGCTGGATCACCTGGTGGTGGGCACCACGTTCGAGAACCTGGAGCTCCTGGGCGCAGGCCGCGGAGACTCCGATGGCAAGGAGGAGGAGTGCGGAGTGTTTCATAGGACAGAGGGGGCTCTGCGCGACGGGGAGACCCGACACGCAAGGGGTTGGGGATGCTCCAAGCCCAGGGCGGGCCGGAGAGAGGCACTGCGAATCAGCGCGTGAGGGGAAGAGTAAGGATGTATCCCCCCAACTCTGATCAACTCAAAAGTAGCGAAGGAAACGCGAAAGCCGCCCTTGGAAGGGACCCCACCGAAACAGGCTCGGAGTTGGGCGTTCATAGAGGAGGTTTCTATGTCGGCACGTTGGACTCTTAAAAAAAGACTGCAATCCAGAGAACTAGGCATTAACGCAAGATTTCTTCGGAGCCATTCCCTAGTTCTAGGGATGGATTTTTCTGCCGGATGGATAGCCGCCTTGGATGAGTCCTCTTTTGTTTAATACTAATTCGGCTTGGAACCATTTAGACAACGGCCCCCCCCTGGCCGAACGGGCGCCCCCCCCCCCCTGTTTCGCAAATCTGAAGCTCGGTCCGTTGCTTGAACAACTCTGCACCCGCCGGGTTGTCAGCCGCGCTTGTCAATCCGCCGGAGAAGGACGTTGATGGTATGCGGATGCCACGCCCCACCGCGTTGCGTCGGTATCCCTCGTCGGTTGAACTCGGCCATTATAGCGCGAACGCTCCTCTTGCCCGAGCTGCGGACCTCCTTCACAACGGAGCGCAGCTTCCTGACCTGCTCCTGGGAGGCGTCGCGATTGCGTTTGGCCAGCACCTTGCCGTAGCTCCCCAGCTTCACTCCACGAGCCTTAGCCCGCTCCAATCCTTCCTTGGTTCGCTGGCTGATCAGCTTGCGCTCGTGCTCCGCCATAGCCGCATGGATGTGAAGCATCATCGGAGTAGCCTCGGGGAACTCTACAGCCAGGAAGGGCACCTTCCGCTCCATGAGCCCGCTGATAAAATGAACGCTACGACCGAGCCGATCCAGGCGAGCGATGATGAGCGTCGCTCCTCGTCTCTTGCATTCCCGAAGCCCCTTCTCTAGTTCAGGGCGATCGGATTTCCGGCCAGACTCCACTTCGGTAAACTGGGTGAAAAGCCTCCCCTTACACGACTTCACCCATTCGGTGACCGCTTTGCGCTGGGCTTCGAGTCCCAAGCCAGAGCGGCCCTGTCGGTCTGTGCTAACGCGGTAGTATGCAATGAAACCCGTGGTTTTACTGGGTGAAATAGCTCGTATTGTCATAAGCGTTCCACGGTATATATATGACAGATGCCTCAAAGTCAACGTCCCTCATGCCCCCACTCCTGCCGATTCAGAGTATGCAAGCTGTAGCCGGCAGCAGCGCAGTGGCCTCTCGTGTAGGTGCTCGCAGCAGCATTGGCTGGGCTATCCAAGAAGACCGCTCTGGAAGTTCCTCATCCGTGAATGGCTTGGGACATGCGCGGTCCAGTGGGCAGCTTCATTCGACCGTGTGAATGTCTAACTCCCGCTTCCCATTCCACCGCCGCGAAGACCGCCCTCCTCGCACTCCGCGGGCCTACGGCACCGCACCCTACAGGAACGAGACACGAAAATCCCGGAGTTCCTAGACTGAGGCAGAAGGAGTGGTCCTGTCGGCCAAGCATGTCCGCACTCGCGCTCAATCGAAGAATCCTAAGAACATCCTGGGCCCCGAGCAGCTGTCGTCACCCGCAACTCGCTTCCAGCCGACCTGGTGAGCTACGGCGCACCGCTCCTTGGCAACTCACGACATGCGTTCTGATTGCGTCGGCTTGGGTGCAGCGGCCCAGCGATGCAATGGCGAATCAGGCCCTAGATCAGCACCGTCGCGTCGTGCTCGTCATGCCCCAGGCTCGACGGGAGCGTGCCGAGCGCGAGGTTCCCGGGTCTGTGATTCCGAGCGACATCGGCTGGTTTCCGCTCCTTTTGTTCAACGCCGCCTTCACAGGAATGGGTCTACCAGGGGCTTGCTACTGCAGTGAGCCCGGGGGCCGTCGCGCCTGCTCCCGCTCGAAGACAGAAGCACTTAGGATCCTTGAGGAACTGCACCCCAAGAGACGCTGCGGAGGCGGACCTGGCGTGGACACCCGCCCAGATTTGGAAGACACGCTATTAACCGCTGCCAACAACATCGGGTTCGAGTTAGTTGCACGCACACCCTAAAGGGGGGTGTGTGCGCGCAACTAACTCTCCACGGGTTGTCGGCACCCTTCTCGACCCTGCCAATAACCTTGCCGACAACGCTGCCAACAACTCACTCAGTCACGGCTCCGTGGGCTTGAGAAGCGACACGGGAGAGATGCACGAAGGGCCTAGCCCCCTGCCGTGCGATGCGATGCTCAAAGAGCAGACCGGCGCTCAGCAACTGCTCAATGAAAGCGGCTGCCTTCTTGTTTCCAATCCCTTTACTGGAGGCCCGCTGGATGAGCTGCGCCTTTGGGACCGTCCCAGTAGTCGGAACCAGAGCTAACAAATCCTGCTCATTCTTGGCTGTGGGCATTTGCGCAGATTGAGAGACTGTTTCCTTGAGAATCTCATGCCAGCAGATGACGCTTGGGTCGGTATCGTGAGCGATATGTTTCGCGTAGGCTTTCGTCTGTCCATCCGGCTCACGCCACCCAAGGCGACGGCCGCGCTTGCCCGCACGAAGCTCGAACACCTCGTGCGAGCCCAGGCTTCGAACCACCAGGACCGCCCGGGCCCAGTTGGCCCACTCGATCGAACCGCTGCCCAGGTATGCAAAGTCGGAACCGCTCCATTCGGGCCGTTCCTTACCTGAGGCCGGCTTGTTGGTGTGATGGATCACAACGGCGGAACACTCGTACTCGTGAAGCAGCGGGTTTAGGTGATTCCGCAGGAACGAACCGACGTCCTTCTGCGAAGCGGCATCGCCACCGAGGAATGACAGTGCAGGGTCAATCCAAACCATGTCCGGCCTGTGCTGCTGGAGTAAAGGGCGCAGCACCTGCTGGCAGAAGGCTGACCCCGTTCGCTGGTCCTCGTTGAAGATCAGGATGTTCCCTTCCGCGATCCTCCGTTCCTCGTCGGACAGCCGCAACCCAGCGAAAACACCGTCCCGCATTTCAGCTAGGTCCCCGTCATCGTTTTCCGCCTGAACCACCAACGACTTGAGTTGCCGCGTCGGCTGGATATCGAAGGATGGCAGCCCCAAGGACCAGAGCAGCATGCACTGCATGGAGAAGGAACTCTTACCTATGCCCGTCGGTCCCACCAGCAGAAGCCCGCCGCCACGACACAGGTAACCATGCTTAAGTAATTCAGTAGGATCGTCTACGACCCGCCGCTTAAGTTCACCCAAACTCCGTGCGCACGGCCCATCAGTCGTTGCGTCCTCGATCGCAGCCCAGAACTCTGGACCACCAGCCCCCTCGCGGAGCCAATCGTTTACATCCTTGAATTGCTCTGGAGTTATGACCCGCCGGACGGGACAGCCCACTTGCTTAGTGATCCCTGCCAGCCACTTAAGAGCGGGTGAGGAGCCATCGTCCTTGAGTGTGTCGTTCTGCGGAAAGGCGAACACGGTTGCATTCTTGCTGACAAGCCCGGCGGTAAGCTGCGCGTTTCCAGCCCCACGGGTAATGAGAACCGCTTGATCCGCTAATCGCTCGGACCAATAAGCAGCTTCCATAGCAGCAAATGCATCCCACTGGCTTTCAAAAAGCCAAACGTTTGTCGCTGTCGCTGGATCTCCAATCACCAAGGGAGTCACCTTGAGGCCCGTTGGTGTAAACCGCCACCCCCTCTCCATGCGCACATGAGCACCCACGACCCGACCAGCCCCATACACAGGGATAGCCCACCGGTCTTCCACCAAGCCAATCAGGCCTTCGCTCACCAAATGCTTTGCGAACTCCGGACTGTAACCGCGCCAGGTGGCAAGCTCCTGCACCTTCTCCTCCGTCACAGCCTCGACGCAGGGCCTCCAATCGAAAGGGCGCAGGGGTTTACTGGTGGGTCGCGTTGACAGCGGAGCCCGGACCTTCGGCTCGCTGTAGAGATCTTTGGTCTGAAGGCCAAGAGCACCGAGGACCGCTTCGGTCTGACAGCCCGCGTGACAATGCAAGAGCACTGCCCCCCCTTGGCCTTCAGCGATGGATAGAGACTCCTTCTGGTCTTCATGCCCAGGACACAACGCAGTCCAGCCCTGCGAAGATCTCTTGGCAGTGGGAAAATAGCGTCCCACCAACTCCGAAGTCGTCACGTGTGCCTCGCGGGTTGGACAATGCCCGAGCGAACTCGCGTTAACTGCGATCGGCCGGCTGACGTGGGTGAAGCTGCAAGATCCATCTTTTTCCAGTCGTTTGGGGTAACCACCTGGAGCCGCTAGCAGTGTCCGCCCTGGTTGGACAAGGTCGCCGAATCACCAACTCCCGAGGACCTGAGTGAAGGTAACATTCGATGGCGCACGAGATTCTTTCCAGAAAGTGCGGAGCGAACCATGTCGACGTCGAAAAACACGAGGTGGCCGATGCGGATGTGCGGGATCGACTTTGACCTTGTTTGGGACCTTAACCATCGCAGGCTGGGGCGCGACGTCGGTTCAAACAACTCTTCTAACAGACGCTCAGCGCTGACTAGCTTTCCTGTGACCAAAAGGTCGTTTAAGCCGCTTTTCATAAGGATTAGCCCGAAAAGCGCTGCTACCAGTCCTTTATTGCTACTTTGGAGCCTGGTTGCTCGCGCCTGCCACAAAATAGAGATATGCAATGCACATATGCAATTTATTAGTAGATATTCATTGCAGATATGCTATGTATTCGTTCATGCGCCCATCGCCTCAGCGTCATATTCTTGCGGTCCTGCGGTCATTCCTAGGCTTGACGCAGAAGGAAATGGCGGAGCTCGCCAAATGTTCGCG
Organism: Akkermansia muciniphila; assembly: GCA_945861575.1. Lineage (GTDB taxonomy): Bacteria > Verrucomicrobiota > Verrucomicrobiia > Limisphaerales > UBA11320 > UBA11320. The sequence continues at coordinate 706 of CAMAVD010000278.1, read as the reverse complement.
CCCTACAATCCAAGCGATCGAATTGGGCAAACTGAAATTGGGAAGGGATCTCGCCATGCGCATCAGCGCAGCGACTGCTTGCTCCTTGGAAATACTCCTCGATGCCGATCCGAACCGCCCGCTACTGAATGTATTCCACAAGCCGTATGAGGTAGCGAACTTCAAGAGTGCGCAATCGGTATTGAAGAACCCCCCGGCCGCAAACGCAGAGCAATTTATTGGCGCATACTATTTTATGGCCGCCACGCTGGCAGATGTTTTTCTATCCGCCATCAAGCGCGGGGATCGACACATCCTCCTATACCAGGCTGGAAAGGCACTCAAATCACTGGTCAATGAATTCGGAGTCGAAGATTTTGCCGTGCGTGGCCTGAACCAAGATCGGAAAACTGACTCCCCACACCCTAATGAAACGGACTTTGCGCGAGCGTTAGAGGAGTTTCGAGAAGGTTTTATATTATGTAATGAGATCCTCGCAGAGGAGACTCGGAAGAAGGCTGCCCAACCTTCTGATTCGAAGGGCTAGAAGAACTCCGGCGCTGGATTGCAAAACGACTTCCGGCGATTTGCCCAAATATTTGCCCAAAAAGATGCACTTAATGGCACGTTGGTTCCTGTTGGTGCACTTACTTGCTTCGAATCGCAAATCCAAAAAACAATCGGAAGTCTCGCTTGGTAAACAACTTGGGCGAAAAGTGGCGGAGAG
>CAMAVD010000277.1 GCA_945861575.1 Akkermansia muciniphila | reverse complement strand
CAGCAGCGAATGGCTCGACTTGTGGCTTGGGGAAAGACCATGCCGTCCCTGTCGGGCGACGACCGTTCGGAGGACGCTCGGGTGGCGGGCTGCGTGGCTCAGCTCTGGTTTGTTGCTGGCATGCGGAATGGGCTCTGTGAGTTTCGTTGTGATTCCGACTCGGCGGTGGTCCGGGCGGTGGCGGGTCTCCTTTGCGCGGTGCATACCGAACTGGATCCCGCTGCGGTGCTGGCTCTCGAAGGCGATCCTCTGGCTGACGCGGGCATTCAGCATCATCTGAGCACCAACCGACGGCTGGGATTGGGGCGGATGAGGGAACGGATCCGCGCCTACGCCCAAGCACAACTCCCACCATGAAGCCCATCGATGTCGGCGCTGGTTTGTACGACGCCCATAATCATCTGCAGGACGAGCGTTTTCAGGGGTGCCAGTCGGAATTGGTGGAAGCGTCGCTTGGGGTAGGTGTTACCCGCATGGTGGTGAATGGTTCTAGCGAGGAGGATTGGCCTTGGGTGTTGGATCTGGCCCGGAGGTTCCCCTCGGTGGTGCCGAGCTTTGGCTATCATCCGTGGTACATCGCGCAAAGGACGCCGGAATGGCGCGAGCGTTTGGTAGAGTTTCTGGACCTCTCCGGGGGGTGTGTGGGAGAGATCGGGCTTGATCGATGGCGCGAGCCTTCGGATCCTGTGGCCCAGGAGGAGGTGTTCACCTGGCAATTGCGACTGGCTGCGGAGCGTAATCTGCCCGTGAGCCTCCACTGCCTGAAGGCCTGGGGAGCTTTGGAGACCGTGTTGCGGCGCGAACCACGTCCGGAGCGAGGCTTTCTCCTGCATTCCTATGGCGGGCCGGTGGAAATGGTCCCTGCCTTCGTCAAGCTGGGGGCCTATTTCTCCTTCCCCGGCTACTTCCTTCACGAGCGAAAGCAAAGACAACGTGAGACCTTCCTGCACGTTCCTGAGGAGCGACTCCTGATTGAAACCGATGCCCCGGACCAGCTGCCACCCGATCCCGTGCTCGACTTCCGCCTTCCTGTTGCCGCGAATGGAACCGTCTTAAACCATCCGGCCAATCTCGCGGCGGTCTATCGGGGTTTCGCGGCCTTTGCCAAGACGCCCCTCGAGCTGCTGACCCGTCGCGTGGCAGATAATTTCAGCAGATTTTTCCTTGCCGGGCGCACCACCAGTGCCTCCTTCCCCGATGAAACCAATAAAACCGAATAGCGATTCGCAGCCGGAACTTCTCCTTGAGCTTGAATCTTCGGCTTCAGCCCAACGATCTCCTGCCCGCAGCCAGCGCAAAGGCGCGATGGCAGCTGCGCTGGCCCCAAGGCCCTCGTTCCAGAGCCGCCGCGCTTTTAGAGAGGAACTGAGTGCCTTCGCCGAGTTCGGCAGCCCGAGTCTAAAGATGGACACCCAGGCGGAGACCTCGTCTGGGCAGGCTGTGACCGTGCCCACCTTCGTCAACGAGTTCTGGACCTCCGCCCAGCGGGCCGCATCCTCGCTGCATGAACTGTCCTATCGGGCCTGTTTCAAGCCGCAGCTCCCCCGATTTTTCATCGAAAGGCTCACCAGGCCTGGCGACCGAGTTTATGACCCTTTCATGGGGCGGGGAACGACACCTATTGAGGCGGCTCTCCTGGGGCGCGTGCCGGTAGGGTGCGACGTGAACCCGCTCAGTCTCCGTCTGGTGCGACCCCGCGTCTCCCCCCCGACCCTGGAGCACATCGAAGCCCGTTTGGTCCAGATCGACCTCTCCCGCAGCGGTGAGGTCTGGGAAGATCTTCTCGCGTTTTACCATCCACAGACGCTGCGAGAGATCACCGCGTTGAAGGAGTATCTGCTCCGAAGGATTGCGGAGGGCACCTTCGACGCCGTAGATGACTGGATCGGGATGGTGGCCTTGAATCGCCTGACCGGGCACTCGCCTGGCTTTTTCTCGGTCTACACGCTTCCGCCCAACCTAGCTACCTCCGTCCGTCGGCAGATCAAGATCAACGAGCAGCGAGGTCAGGTGCCTCCGGTGCGCGATGTTCGCAAAATTCTGCTTAAGAAAAGCAGGCAACTCCTGGGAGACTGCGACGCCTCCGTCCGTTCCATCCTTTCCTCAGTGGCTCCCGGCGCTCAGTGGGTGACGTCGCTCTGTTCCTCCACCCCCGCCATCGCTTCGGAATCGGTTCGTTTGGTGGTTACGTCTCCTCCGTTTTTGAACATCGTCCAGTATGCGGAGGATAACTGGCTTCGCTGCTGGTTCATGGGGGTGGATGCCAAGAAGGTGGAGATCACGATGGCCACCAAGGTGAAGACCTGGCAGGAAGCGATGCGGCCCGTTTTCCAGGAGTTGGCTAGGGTTCTTGAACCGGGGGGAGTCGTCGCGTTTGAGGTCGGCGAGGTGGGAAAGGGGGAGATCAAGTTGGAGCAAGCGGTCATTCCCTGTGGTCTCGACGCGGGCCTTCGGGCTGATCTGGTGATGATCAATGCCCAGGAGTTCACCAAGACCGCCAATTGCTGGGGGGTAGACAATAACTCCAAAGGAACCAACTCGAACCGGATCGTGGTCTTTTCCAAGACCTAGCAGCCTGTCGACCGGGGCTTCGCTCACGGTGAAACGTTTCCTCCAAGGGACATCTAGAACCATGTTTGATGGGCGACAACCCCGGGTGTCCCTTCGGTCAACCCGGGGCTACCCGCTTCGAACCCTCCGGGTTCGGCGGCCCAAGAGATCGTTCACACGAGTAGCCCCGCTCTCCGCTCCTGATCCCGAAGGGATCACAGCCCATAGCCGGTCGGTTGAGGACCTCCGGGACGACACCACCGGTTCTCTGTTTTAGTGGAAGGATCCTGGAGGGATCCCAGGCCTCGGCAAACGTTTAGCCGTATGGGGGACAAGAGTTCCCTGTCATCATGAGAACTGCTGGGAGGTCTACCCCACGCCTGTGACCAAAATGAGAACTGCTGGCTCCGTGCCCCTGCATGCTTGCCCTTCGTCGGATGACCTCCTAGGGTTTCCAAACAGTGGCTGTTCACTTCACCATTCTCGGCAGCGGTTCCAGCGGGAATTGCGCGTACCTGGAGACGGAAAGCACCCGACTTCTTATCGATGCCGGGCTGAGTGCCCGACAGATCCGTCAACGGCTTCTAACGCTCGGGAAGGCTCCTGAGGGATTGCAGGGAATCCTCCTGACCCACGAGCATTCCGATCACGTTCAAGGTCTCTCCGTGCTGGCGTCAAAACTTCAGATTCCGGTCTACTGCAACCGACTGACACGCGACGCCGTCGTCCGTGATCTGAAGGGGCCCATCCCCTTTCAAATTTTTTCAACCGGCACCGCTTTCGAGGTTGGGGATGTGAAGGTGGAAAATTTCCCCATTCCGCACGATGCGCAGGATCCGGTGGGTTTCCTGCTCCGCACAGTCGATGGGAATATAGGCTTTCTGACCGACCTGGGGCACGCCACGCGTTTGGTGATCGAGCGGGTTCGCTCGTCACAGGTGCTGGTCCTTGAGTCCAATTATGACACGCGTCTGCTCCAGGAGGATCTGAAGCGTCCCTGGAGTGTGAAACAGCGCATCGCCAGCCGGCATGGGCATCTGAGCAATGAGGCGGCGGCCGAGGCGGCGGTTCAATTGGTTTCGCCCGAGTTGACCCATCTCTTCCTAGGACACCTGAGCCGCGACTGCAATCGGCCTGAGCTCGCAGAGCGGACGGTCCGCCAGCGCCTGCAGGAGGCCGGCGTAACCCATGTGACGCTGTCGGTCGCTTCTCCCGACATCCCTGCCCCAACCGTCACCTTGCGGTTTCCTGCGCCAGCGGACTTCGCTCCCATTCCAAATGTCACGGCGGTTTGCCAGACTTAAGAGATGCGGCGAACAGAGAGCGCACCCTCAGACCTTGCACCGGCCCGGACGGATTCCCTTACTTGAGCTTCTCCAGCTCTTGGCGGACCCAGGTGCTGATACGTTCGACGGCCTGGCTCACAGGGACCAGTTCCAGCGCGCCGCCCCTGGGCTTCAGCTCCACTTCGCCTTTGGCTAGAGACTTCTCGCCGATGCCGATCCGAAGCGGGATGCCGATCAGATCGGCATCTTTGAACTTCACACCAGGACGGTCATCTCGATCATCGAGCAAGACCTCGATTCCGAGGGTGATGAGCTGAGCGTAGATCTCTTCGGCGGCGACCATTGTGGCTGTGCCGCTGCCGCCCAGCGGTGTGATCAGGACTTGATACGGGGCGACGCTCACCGGCCATCGAATGCCGTCCTTGTCGTTCGACTGTTCGATCACCGCTTGGAGTGTGCGGGTGACACCGATGCCATAGCACCCCATCACCGCCGGATGCCGCTGTCCATCCTCCGCGAGGAAGGTGGCGTCCAGCTTTTCGCTATACTTGGTGCCCAGCTTGAAAACGTGGCCCACTTCGATCGCCCGTTGGATCTTGAGAGGTTCGCCAGTGGCGACTGAGAGTTCGCCGGCCTTGATGGTTCGGATATCCACCCAGCGTGTGACCTTGATGTCGCGCTCGATGTCGATATGGCGCAGATGGAAGCCATCTTCATTGGCCCCGGTGGTCATGCCCGCGGCCGCTCGCAGAGCGTGGTCGGCATAGATCGGGACGTCCTTGGCCGTGTCGGGAATGGAGACGGCTCCCAGACTGCCAGGGCGTGCTCCGAGCCCAGCGACGATCTCGTCGGCTGTCGCGGCCCGGTAGAGGGGTGTGCCGAAGGTTCCGGCAAGCTTGGCTTCGTTAGCCTGGTCGTCGCCGCGGACGAGGGCGATCGCGAGCTTTCCTTTCACCAGATACACCAGCGTCTTGATTTGGTGATCGGCCGGCACTCCGTAAGGGGCGGCGGCGAGGGTTTCGATTGTCACCACCCCGGGGGTGGCAAACTTTTCGGGGGCCGAGCCTGTGGAGGTGGACGGGGTGGCGGTCAAGGGGCCGCGGCTGCCTGCCTTTTCGATGTTTGCGGCATAGGTGTTGGAGTCCACGTAGGCGACTTCGTTTTCGCCTGTCTCTGCGGGCACCATGAACTCGTGGCTGTAATTACCGCCGATCACGCCGGTGTCTGCTTCGACGGCGAAGGAGCGCAAACCGCAGCGGGCGAAGATACGCGTGTAAGCGTCATACATCTTCTTGTAGCTCGCCATGGCCCCCTCGTCGGTGGCGTCGAAGGAGTAGGCATCTTTCATGATGAACTCCTTGGCGCGCATCAGGCCGAAGCGAGGCCGGATCTCGTCCCGAAATTTTAGCCCGATCTGGTAGAAGTTCTTGGGCATCTGGCGATACGAATTGATTTCGCCCGCCGCCAGGGTGGTGATGACCTCTTCGTGGGTCGGCCCGAGGACCCACTCCTTCTTGGAGCGATCCCGCACATGGTAGAGGACATCGGCCGCGGTCTCGTAGCGTCCGCTGCGCTGCCAGATCTCGGGCGGTTGGAGGACTGGCATGGACACCTCCAGCGCGCCGGCCCTGTCCATCTCCTCGCGGATAATCTTCTCCACCTTGCGGAGGGATCGCAGACCCAGCGGCAGGAAGGTGTAGAGTCCGCCTGAAAGTTTGCGGACGATTCCGGCTCGGAGGAGGAGTTGATGAGAAATGATCTCCGCGTCGGCGGGAGTTTCCTTCAGGGTCGGAATAAGTGTCTGGGTCCAGCGCATAAAGCCAGTCTTTGTAGTGGGGGGAGGGGGCAGGGGTCAACTTGGATCGGCGC
>CAMAVD010000276.1 GCA_945861575.1 Akkermansia muciniphila | reverse complement strand
CGACATCTCCGAGCACGAAATGCCCGGCCTGATGTCCATTCGACGCAAGTACGCCCCCCTCAAGCCCCTCAAAGGGGTACGAGTCACGGGCTCCCTGCACATGACTATCGAGACCGCTGTCCTCATCGAGACCATGGTGGATCTCGGGGCCTCGGTGCGCTGGGCAAGTTGCAATATCTTTTCCACCCAGGACCAAGCGGCGGCCGCGATTGCCGCCGCTGGCGTCCCCGTGTTCGCCTGGAAGGGTGAAACACTTGAAGAATACTGGGACTGCACCCTGGATGCCGTCACCCATCCCGCTGGCAAGGGGCCAGAGCTCGTGATCGACGACGGCGGTGACGTCACGCTGCTCATCCACAAGGGATATCAGCTCGAGAAGGGCGACAAGTGGGTCGACAGCCCCTCGCAGAGCCATGAAGAGCAGGTCATCAAGAACCTACTGAAGAAGGTCGCCAAAGAGCGCCCAGGGTTCTGGCATGAAGTTGTGAAGGGCTGGCGCGGCGTCTCTGAGGAAACCACCACAGGGGTTCATCGCCTCTATCAGATGCTCGAGGCCGGAACCCTCCTGGTCCCGTGCATCAACGTCAACGACTCGGTCACCAAGTCCAAATTCGACAACCTCTACGGCTGCCGGGAGTCCCTCGCGGACGGTATCAAGCGCGCGACCGACGTCATGGTGGCGGGCAAGCTTGCCGTTGTCGCCGGTTACGGCGATGTCGGCAAGGGGAGTGCCCATTCGCTCCGAGGCTTCGGTGCCCGTGTGATCGTCACCGAGATCGACCCCATCAACGCCTTGCAGGCTGCCATGGAAGGTTTCGAAGTGACCACGCTGGAGGAAACCTTAGGCCGGGCTGACATCTACGTCACCACCACCGGCAACTGCGACATCATCACTCTGGAGCACATGGAGAAGATGAAGGACCAAGCCATCGTGTGTAACATCGGGCACTTTGACAACGAGATCCAGATCGACCGCCTGAATACCTCACCCACCGCGAAACGGCTGAACATCAAGCCTCAGGTGGACAAGTACACCTTCGCCGGCGGAAACAGCATATACATGCTGGCCGAGGGACGATTGGTCAACCTGGGCTGTGCCACAGGCCATCCGAGCTTCGTGATGTCCAACTCCTTCGCCAACCCGGTCCTCGCCCAGCTTGATCTTTGGAAAAACAAGGACACCTACAAAGTGGGTGTCTATCGACTCCCGAAGAAGCTCGACGAAGAGGTCGCCCGACTGCATCTCGAGAAGATCGGTGTGAAGCTCACCCGCCTGTCGGACAAGCAGGCAAGCTATCTCGGTGTGTCCGCCGACGGCCCCTATAAGCCGGAACATTACCGCTATTAGGAGGTCCGTGCGCCTCCGCCCCGGCAGCAGCAGATAAATTCGCTCAACGAGAGGCTCTTCGGAGCCTCTCTTGTCCTTTAAACTCAGCCATCCAACCTCCTACGCCCGCACCACGCTTGATCGCGCTCGTAGGACCTGCGGTGACAGGAATGGCTTCGGACGAACTTCAATCGTGTTGCGGGCTATGAAATCTGCGGGCTAGGCGCTCACACCGCCCGCACCAGAGCCTTAGCGGTTGAAAATGCAAAGAGGGCCCTGCCTCGCGCCTTACCCTCCCTGCCCCGATTAAGGACAGAAAAGACTGAGCGAAGACAGGGCCATGAACGCATAGTTACTATCGACGGAAAGGTTCGGGTTCTTTACCGGAAAGATGCGTTTAGAAGTGCTTGGGTGTCAGTGCTCCAAATGTTTCAGCTCTACCCGGCGAGGTAGACCCAGATCCTGGCAGGGAATAAGCTAGATAACCTCCGAGCATCCGAGTGCCTCCGGATCATCAGCCCGAGCAGTGGAAACGCCACGAAAGGCCCTAGCCGTCACCCAAAGCGGCTCTCAAGGCCTCGCGCGCTCCCTGTCGGCACTAGGTAGTTATGCTCCCGCTTATTCAGGCAAATCTCATCAGCGCCGCCCTCAAAGCGATGCAGAGGGCAGAGCAGAACTCTGGAGCCGATGCATCGCAGAAGGACGACAAGCCTCGCTCCACCCTTGCCGAAGGAGGGGCCTCCGGAACCCAGATTTATCGGGCTGACCCAAGCCGCAGCCGAGTCACCGTTGCCCCTCAATGCGGCGAAGGTGTCGGCAATTACTTGAACTGCCTGCTCTAGCGGGCAGTCGGGCTTGGAACGTGGTTCCGCAAAACCAAATCAAAAGCCGGACGCACGACCCGCGAGTTAAGTCCGACAGGCGGCAAGCCCTTCGTCCCCCTTCCCCTTCCCCGATCGCGCCAGACCCCACCCCCCATCGGTTGTAGATAGCAAGAGAATCCCCCCCAGATCTTGAGTTTTCGTCCGATTTAGACTGAGTTTCTTGTTGTGACCTTTGGCCTAAAAAACTAGGATAACCGCACTCATTTCGATCGGTGCAAACCGGTTCGCAAATAGGTGGGCCTATGGCTGATGGAACTACGGTTTTGGACAACGAATCTATGCCGAACGACAACGACGAATCCGCACCTCTGACAGGTGGGGTCTCCGTGGGTGCAGTGGAGACTTATGATGCATCCAAGATAGACAAGTTGGAGGGCTTGGATGCGGTTCGCGAGCGACCCGGCATGTATATCGGACACACCGATGAGCGAGGTTTGCACCACTGCGTTTTCGAGGTCCTCGACAACTCCATCGACGAGCACCTCGCGGGGCACTGCACGCGCATTGATGTCAACATCCACGTGGATGGCTCGATCTCGCTGAAAGACGACGGACGAGGAATTCCAGTGGACACTCACCCCAAATTCCAGATGCCGGCCGTGGAGCTGGTGCTGACCAATCTTCATGCGGGAGGTAAGTTTGGTCAGGGCGCTTACAAATATTCAGGAGGGTTGCACGGCGTCGGCGCCAAGTGCGTGAACGCTCTTTCTGAGTGGTTTAAGGTCGAAGTGTATCGCGATGGACTGGTACATCACATGCAGTTCCAGAGGGGGAAAACCGTCCGCAAACTTGAAGTGATTGGGAAGTCACGATCGACGGGCACGCTCATCACCTTCAAGCCCGACGCGACCATTTTCACTCTCACCACGGAGTTCAAGTTCGAGATCCTGGCCAATCGACTCCGCGAACTTGCCTTCCTCAACCCGGGGGTGGAGATCGTCATCACCGACGAACGGGTCGAGAACAAGTCCGAACGATTTCTCTACAAGAAGGGAGTCGAGGAGTTCGTCCGACAGCTGGGGAAGAACAAGGAAGTCATCCATGAGAACCCCATCGTTCTGACGGGTCGACGGCCGGTGAAGTACAAGAATCGGGACGGAGAAGAGGTCGAGGCTGACGCGATTGTCGACTGCGTGCTCCAGTACAACGACAGCTACAACGATCAGATCCTCTGCTTCACGAATGCCATCCCGAACGCGGATGGTGGCACGCACTCCACTGGGTTTCGCACGGCACTGACGCGAGTGATCAATCAATACGCGAAGCAGAACAACATTCTTAAGGACAAGGACCCTGCTATCACCGGCGATGACGTCCGCGAAGGTCTGGTAGCCGTGCTGTCGGTCAAGCACCCCAATCCCAGCTTTGAGTCGCAGACGAAGGTCAAGCTGGTGACCCAAGAGGTCGAGGGGATCGTATCCTCCATCACCTACGATGGGTTGATGGATTTCCTGGACAAAAATCCCTCCGTCGCCAAGCGCGTGATTGAGAAGGGCCTGAATGCGGCCCGTGCTCGCGAAGCAGCGCGAAGAGCGCGTGAAGCAGTAAGAAAGACTGCGATGGCGGGCGGCGGTCTGCCAGGCAAGCTGGCCGATTGCTCCGACCGCGATCCGGTAAATACCGAGCTCTACATTGTCGAAGGTGACTCGGCCGGTGGCTCCGCCAAGCAGGGCCGGGACCGCAAGTTCCAGGCGATCCTGCCCATCCGTGGAAAGCTCATCAATGTGGAGAAGGCCCGTCTCGACAAGGTCCTGCAAAACACGGAAATCCGCACCATGATCACGGCAGTTGGTACTGGCATCGGAACCGGGGAGGGAGAAGGCTCCTTCAACCTGGAGAAGCTGCGCTACCACAAGATCATCATTATGACGGACGCCGATGTGGATGGCTCCCACATCCGCACGCTGCTGCTCACCTTTTTCTACCGACAGATGCACGAGCTCGTAAAGCAGGGCTTCGTCTACATCGCTCAGCCTCCGCTCTACCAGATCACGCGCAAGAAGCGCGTGGAGTACGTGGACGATGATGCACAGCTCAATCGAATCCTGATTCAACTGGGCACCGAAGAGGTAAAGCTGCGGAATCTGTCAAACGGGCGCGAACTCAGCCAGAAGCAGCTCGCAGAGATCCTCGAGCTCTTGGAGTCGGTGGATAAATATTCTCGGGCTCTGAGGCGCCACGGCGGGGACTTTGCGGACTATGTTGATCGTCGCAATGCCCAGACTGAATTGCCCACCCATCTGGTAAAGGTCCGCAACGGGAACGAGGAGACGGTTCACTACTTCCACACCGAGGAAGAACTGCGCCAATTTGGTGAGGAAAACAGCGATCTTCGCCTTTTTGGCGAAAGCGAAGGCGACACCGAGCGCATCGAAAAAGAGCGCGGGCAGACCCAGCGCCGTGCCCGCTTGGTGGAGCTGCATGAAAGCAAGGCCATCGCGGAGCTCCTGGCCAATCTTTCCCAAAAAGGACTCTCAGTGGAGCACTATTCCGCCCAAGACAAACCCCTCTTCGAATTGGTGGAGGGCGAAGGGGAGCGCCAATTGGTCAAGCCCCTGTTCTCCGTATCCGAAATCCTGGCTAGCGTCATCGAAGTAGGCCGACGCGGCATCCAGGTGAAGCGTTTCAAAGGTCTGGGTGAAATGAACCCCAAGGAACTCTTCGAGACCACCATGAACCCTGAGAAGCGCAAGCTCCTGCGGATCGATCTAACCGACGCCGTCGAGGCGGAGGAGATGTTCACGCGGCTCATGGGAGATGAGGTGGAGCCTCGCCGCCAGTTCATCGAGGACAACGCGCTGAACGTCCGCAACCTCGACGTTTGATCCGCCTGCTGACCGACTTGATTTCCATACTATGTCTGACCCGCAAGATCCGAACACGCCGCAAGATCCGCCGCTCCCCGCCACACCTCTGTTCGCCCCGAACGAGAAGATCGCCAGGATCAACGTGGCAGACGAGATCAAGAACTCGTTCCTCGACTACTCGATGTCGGTCATCATCTCACGCGCCCTGCCGGATGTGCGTGACGGACTGAAGCCGTCCCAGCGTCGCATTCTCTACGCGATGCACGAGCTCTCCCTCTTCCCGAACCGCAAGCACATGAAGTGTGCAAAGATCTGCGGTGACACGTCGGGTAACTATCACCCGCACGGCGAGGCTGTCATCTACCCCACCCTCGTTCACATGGCTCAGCATTGGGCCATGCGCGCGCCGCTGGTCGATCCTCAGGGAAACTTCGGATCCGTCGAAGGGGACCCCCCCGCCGCGATGCGTTATACCGAAGCCAAGCTCACTCATCTGGGCTCCGCCCTGATGACGGACATGGACAAGGACACCGTCGATTTTGTCCCTAACTATGACGAGCGTCTCACCGAGCCCAGAGTCTTCCCTGCCGCGTTCCCCAACCTACTGATCAACGGCGGCACGGGCATTGCCGTCGGTATGGCGACCAACATCCCTCCTCACAATCTGGGAGAGGTGGTGGATGGGATCTGCGCGCAGAT
>CAMAVD010000275.1 GCA_945861575.1 Akkermansia muciniphila | reverse complement strand
TGTCGTTCCCGTTATCTGGGGTGGGACGCTGTCGCTGACGGCAATGTCCAGCAGGTATTGGCTGCGGAGGTCGTTGTTTGTGGAAACTACCTGAAGGAAATAATTGGTGTTCGCCTGGAGCAGAAAATTGAGGCTGTTGCCGTTCTGGGTGGTGACCGTCTCGCTGCCGGCGATAAGGCTGAGCGTCAGTCCTTGAGGCGGCAGCATGGAGCCGTCCGGATAGCGCACGGTGACACTGATCGAGTTTCCGGCGCTGAAGTTGAGCAACGAATAGATGTCCGCCGCGCCGAGCGTCGAGCCAGCCACCCGCCCCTGCGCCAGGCCTGAGCCAAAGGTGAGGTTCAAGGGCGTGGCTTGCGCGGTGGTATCGTTCGGCTCATCCTCCAGTTGTATACCTCGTGCGAGGTCCAGTCGAAGACGATAGGGAGCGGACCTCTGGTCCGACCACACCCTTATGAAATAGGTTCCAGGGGACGTGAACCGGTAACGTTCGATGCCTGCGACCCCCTCCGCTCCACCGCTGACATTTTGAAGGATGCCAGCGGCGACGGTTTGAAGCTGCATCTGAGGATTGGTTCCCAAGCCCTGGGTTTCCAGTCGGAGTGTCACCATATCGCCGGTTTCGGCGTCGAAACGCCAATAGTCGATGTCTCCCGCCGTGCTAAACACCCCGGCACCCACGGCTGTGTGGAAGCCCGAGCCGGCCGGTGTTTCGATCAGGCCGATATCCGAGGCTGAAGCGATGGTGTCGCTGCCCAGCGCTTCAAGGCGGCCGGGAGAGGGGTGTACCAGTGTGAAGTCCTGGCTATGGGGAGCCACGGTCACCCCATTGGTGTCGAGCAGACTGGCCGCCGTGGAGAACCGGTAACGACCGGGTTGCAGGGTGGCCCCGTTGAGAAGGGTGAGTTGCACGCTGCGCCCAGTGTTGAAGGCCGGGGTGAGCGCTGCAGAGAGGCCCATGGCGACGTCGTCCCCGTCACCTAGGATGGCGTTGGGCCCTGCGGAGCGCAGCGACCAGCTGGCCGCGTTGGTGGCGGAGGCGGCCTGGAGGGGGCGGGTGGCCACGGCCATGAAACGGTCAATGGCGATCGACTGAGTGGAGCCGGACGCAGGCAGCGTGGTGGAACTGATGGACGCGCCTGGTTGGGGCAGAGTGGGCCGCACTCGCACATTGTCCAGTCCCCAGGACTCGTCGCTGATATCCTGGAGGTTTAGTCCTTGGAACCGGATCACTGAGACCGCGTTGGAAGGGGTGAAGCTGATCTCGATTCCCCGGTAGATGGCATCCAAGTGCCCCGGCGTAAATCCCAGGGCTGCTCGCCCTTCGTCCGGCGGTCGTGGAAAGGTTTGCGCGCCGCCGGGAGGGTTGCCGTTGTAGTTCGCGAAGCTCTCCCTGAAGAGCGGCTGGTTATCCACCCAGACACCTAGCCCATCACCGCTGGTGCTGTTCCCGCCATCCCAGGAGTCGATTGCGTAGAAGTCAAAGCCGAGTGTGTAAGAGGCCCGGGAGTCAGGCCGACCAAGGTGAGCATGGATTCGTTCACCGAAAGTCTTCCGAGAAAGCGCGTGAACCTGGCGGGCTCGGTGCTGTCGGTCGAGCGCAGGGACCACGCGGCGTCGGCACCGGATTCGAAGTCGCTGAAATACGGCGTCGAAGCCCCGGTCACCGGAGGCGCGCACTTGCCGGCGGAGCCGGCGGCGTAGATGGACTGGATCTCTCCGATCAGCAGGGGACGGCCGTAGAAGCTGATCTCGTCCATCACCGCACTACTGTAATAGTTGCAGCCCCCATGCTGGCCGATGACCGGCGACGCGGAGGTGGTGGGGATGGTCACGGCCGCTGACGCCACGCCTGCGGGCTGGCCATCGATGTAAAGCCGGAGGTTTTCGTTGGTCAGGGCGCCGTCGAAGACTGCGGCGACGTGGTGGAAGAGCCCGTCATTGGGAATGCGGTTGGTGGAGTCGAGCCCCGCCGATCCAATGTTAAAGTAGAGCAAGCCGATCTTGGCCGGTCCCTGATGCCCCTTGTAGACTCCGAACTGATAGGAAAGGGTGGAGCAACCATCCCGCTTGGACAGGATGGTGTCCAGCTTGTCCCCGGACACGGTGAAATTTGGTCGGATCCAGCATTCGATGCTGAGCTGGTTGCTCGCGGGCATCCAGGATGAACTGGCGGGGAGGCGCAGGGCGCTGGAAGGATCATCGCGAAACAGGAAACCCTGGCCGACCAGCGCGTTGGTAAACCCGACCGTGCCACCCAGGAACCCGTGGTATCCGCCCACCGGATCCACCGAGGAGCCGTTGCCGTTGTACAGGGCGGTCAGTCCTGCAGGCGGGGCAAGGCAGAGCGCTGCCTTGCCAGCCGGGGTGAGAATCGTCGAGGCGGCCGCCACAAGCCCCATCGTCAGAAATCGGGAGACCGACCGTCTGCAGAACGCTCTAAATAACATAGCACTTCTAAAATCAGCAACACATCGAACTTCGTCTGCTCAAGGAAACACCCACACGTAGCGGTCCCGAGTGAAAGGGCCACAGCCGCAGATGCCGGGGAGTCACCCAGTGACTGTCCCATCGGTTTACATTCGGCCTGGTGCGCGCTCCCTTGAGAAGAATCAAAAAGGTTTCGAATTGCGTCGATGGAAGATTAGTCGTGTGGCTGTCCTGGAACTGGAAGCCCACTGTGGTAATGTTTCTATCATTAATGAGAAGATTCAGCAAGTGACAATTCGTGAGGATGACGGAAATGTCGGGGCGAGTCCTTGTCAAATCGTCTCTCTGCGACGATTCTCTGGCTGCATCGAATTCTTCAGTCGTGTGCCTGATCCACGTTTTATTGCGGTCTTAAGCCTTTGGACTCTTTTCGGCTGGCTTCCGGCTGTGGGTGCCGTCCCAAGGCCTTCCCCGGAGGGTGCTCGCGTTTGGCGCTCAGGACAGGTTCAGGAATGGTTGCTGGCCCCCCTCAGCGAGGGAAGCGTCACGGATCCATCGCCGCAGGACATTGGGATCGTGCCGAAGGGGGGGGGTGGGCGAGGTCAGGCGCGTCCCGCTCGCATCTTGTATCCAGCCCGCGGGCCTCGCTCGGTGGACCGGCAAGCCTTCTTTGACGGGCATCTTGCCGTGGAGCTCATGGAGGGTGTGGACGCCGCCTCTCTTTTTCTTTCCCACGGGATTTTGACGTGGCGGCGGCTCGGATTGGTTGGGAGAGCGTACGTCCTGGATGGAGGAGATCCCGACAGCGCCCTCCGTCTGGCTCGCGCTCTTGAGGACCTGCCTGGGGTTCTCCAGTGCGAGCCGCTCCTGGCCCGTCAGCGTGCACGCAAGGCAGTTCCGAACGATCCTCTCTTCGCTCGCCAGTGGCATCTCCGAAACAGCGGGCAGCTGGGCGGAGTTCCTGGGGTGGATCTGAACTGCGAGCCCGCTTGGGATCGCGCCCGAGGCGTAGGCGTGGTGGTGGGCATCGTTGACGATGGTCTCCAACTCACACATCCGGATCTCGCCCCCAATGTGAGCGATGTGCCTGGATGGGATTGGAATGACGGGGACGGCGATCCCAGCCCCGGCGATCTCGATCTGGACATCCATGGCACCCAGGTGGCCGGCCTTGCTGCCGCGCGTGGCGACAATGGTATCGGGATCACAGGGACCGCTCCGAACGCCGGCCTGGTGGGGTTGCGGCTGATCGCGGCGCCGAGCACGGATGTGACGGAGGCCGAGGCGATGCTTTATCGGAACGACCGCATTGCCATCAAGAACTGTAGTTGGGGGGCGCCGGACGGCACCGGCCTGCTGGAGGGTGTGGGCCCTTTGGCCAGCGCGGCGCTGGCCCAGGCGGCGGAGCAGGGGCGAGGGGGGCTGGGAACGCTGATGGTCTTCGCCGCGGGGAATGGACGCGGCGTGGGTGACAATGCGAACTACGACGGCTACGCCAACTCGCCCTACACGGTGGCGGTCGGGGCCGTGACTCATCGGGGCACGCAGACCTCCTATGGCGAGCCTGGCGCCTGCCTCGTGGTGTCGGCCCCTTCTGGCAGCGCCGGATTGCCGCGCCTGACCACCACCGACCTTGTCGGTGTGGACGGGGCTGATTCGGGCGACTACACCACGAATTTTACCGGCACATCCGCCTCCGCTCCGCTGGTGGCGGGTGTGCTGGCCTTGATGTTGGAGGCGAACCCCGCGCTTGGCTGGCGGGACGCCCAGGAGATCCTCATGCGGTCGGCCGTTCGCAACGACCCAGGCGACGGGGACTGGATCACCAACACCGCCGGACTGCACTTCAATCACAAGTACGGTGCCGGCCTGACTGACGCGGCGGCGGCGGTGCGCCTGAGCTCCAGCTGGACACCCCTGGGTCCTCGCGAACAGGTGTCGATCCAGTGGAGCGATCCGGGCTTGAGCCTGCCCGACAACCAGGAAGCCGGGGTGGTCGTGTCGTTGTCGGTTGCGGCGCGCCGATTCCGGGTGGAGCACGCCCTGCTTCAAACCCGTCTGAGCCACGACGACTGGGGCGATCTGGAGATCCTTCTGCAATCGCCTGGCGGGACGGTCAGCCGTCTGGCAGAACCCCACTCTCCCGTCTTTGATGCCAAGGTCGACTGGACCTTTCTGTCCGTCCGGCACTGGGGTGAGCAGGCGCAAGGGGACTGGAGAGTGCGGATCTCCGATCGTCGATTTCTCAACCGAGGCCAGCTTAACTCTCTCAAGCTAGAGCTCTTTGGGAGCGTCGTTCCCCCGTCCTCGCCGACGCTCGCTGCGCGGTGGATTGCGGGAGGATTTGAGCTTACCATACGCGGTGAACCAGGGGAGACCTACCTCATCCAGCGATCGATGGGACTCGATTCCTGGGAGACACTCGCCACCCTGAAAGCCCCAGCCACGGAGTTCACGCATCTGGACACCGCTCCCCCCCAGGCCAGGAGCTTCTACCGCGTGGTCTTGCCCTGATTAGCCGCGCCCGGAATCTAAAAGGCAGATCGTGCAAAGTTGTCGTGGCTTGAGCCGTTGCGTCTTGAAATGAACACGGGAATCGGCCTGGTGCTTGATCGACGTGTGGTGGAGGTGGAGGGTCCTGTCCCAGCGGAAGGAGGGGCGCTCCGGTTCGACGTCGAGTTCGCGACCGATGAACGCATTCTCCCCGGCGAAGTGGTCGACGCGTTCACACTCACCTTACGCAACCCTTCCGGAAGCGTCCTGCTCCCTTTGGTCACGGTGGACGCCTTTGGGCCGACCTGGCTTCCCACCAGCCCGGGTGCCACGCTTCCCGATTCCACACTCTGGGCTCAGAACGAAATTTCAGTGCCTCCAAGGGAGGGCTTTTTTCGCCGCTCCAGGCAATACAGCTGCCGACAGTTTTGCAGTGGATTTGGATAATAGCGTCTTCATTGTCGATCGACTAGGGGTGCTCCGCCTCTACTCCGCCACCGGCACGCTGCTGAAGGACCAGATCGCGACGGGCTTGGTCGGTGCCCTGGTGGAGTTTCCGCCGCCGTTCTTTGGAATAAACCTATGGATGGTTCTGAAGGGGGATCTCTTCGAACTGGACGCTTCCTCCGGCGGGAGAACGCTTTTGATGTCCGGCTTGCCCACAGGGGTGTTCGATATCGTCGCGGGGCCGGGTCAATCGTTCTACCTATCCGACTTCGACAATGATCGAATCCTTCGGATTTCGCGAGCGGAACCAGGCTTTTTCACGGCGAAGTTTAGGAATGGTTTGCCGAACCCCGTGACCCAGAGCCTCTACTCTGGAGCGGACGACACTA
>CAMAVD010000274.1 GCA_945861575.1 Akkermansia muciniphila | reverse complement strand
GCACCCAACTACCAAGTATACTTCATCCTTCCGCAGCAATGTCTCATTCGCGTTCATTGGCGTTCATTCGCGGTTAACGTTCAAATCCTGGCACCGTGGATCCGGTCTGCAGATAATGCCCGGCGCTCGAAGGGGATAAGCTCAGAACTAACGTCGTCGCCTACAAGGACTCGAACCTCCGGATGTAGGGGACCCCAACGTCCAACGTCCGGTTCCGCTCCCCCAGGCTCGGGGAAAGCCAGAAAACGGCCTGCGCTTTGGCTCATCCTCGTTCCACTCCTGCCTACGGGCTCTCGCACGAGGTCAGGATGTCTGAACCTATAGGCGTAGTCCGCTGGGATCAGGCCTGCGGCCTGATCTCTTTGCGTCAACTTTCCACAGAAGTTCGTCGCATCATTCCAACTGACTTCCTCCACCGTGTGTTGCGTTTCATCGCTTTCGCGTCTCGCCTCAGATTCCGGGCTTCCCATCCTAAATGTCCCCGGCGGAATGGCAACAAGGCCCTCCGGTGCAAACCGCTTGTAGAAGCGGCTACCGTCGACCGGGGGCGATAGCTGCACGCTCGAGTTCCCCGTCCCGTCCAATGTCAGGTTCGTCAACACTTGCCAGCCATGTTTTCCGTCGAGTTTTGATGCGCTCAGCAGGGTATGGAAACTGCCAGGCGAACCACTTATGGTGAGCACAAGCTCAGGGTCGATGGCTAATTCCGCATGAAGAGAATCGAACGTTCCAAGGGATGCCGCGCTCGCCAGAAGAATCAGAAAACTCCTTATCAGGGAGGGCGTATCACCACTCCTCGCACAGGAAAGCAAGGTCGCGTGGAGAGAGCGGAATAGAGCGGAAACTCCCGAGCGCTTCACGACCCATCGATCCACTCCCGGGCACAAGGGCCACGCTCCCGGGCTTGGGAGGATCACAGCTCGGACAGCCTGAAGAACTGGTGGAGTTCAGCCGTCTCCAACTCAAGGGTCAGAGGTTGGGCCTGCGGTTCCAACACGCGCACCGTTTTCCAATCCTTCAAATCCATCGAGCGCTCCAAAACAAAAGGCTGGCCTCCGTCGAGTGAGACGGTGATGGCAACCCGTCCAGGGGCGACCCATCGGGGTTGCGAAAGCTTGGGGGGCACGGCCTCGAACTCCGTCACGGTAGCAACCGCGCTGTCCACACTCCCGACCCGATTGGAAACCTGCACTCGATAGCTTCCACCCAAATCCTCCCCGGGGTAAGGAAGTGGTAGAGTTGAACGTGTGGCTGTGGGGAGGATCCGACCGTCCTTCCACCACTGATAGCTCACCGGGGTCTGACTTTGTACGTGAACGAAAAGACGCTTGCCCTCGCCCACGCGGATCGCCGCATCGAATGGACCATCAAGGATGCTCGGAAGGGTCGGCTTGGAAGGCGTGAAAGCTACATTGTCCAAAAGGAAGGAGAAAGGCTCGAGATACGCATCGTCACCAGGCTCATGTTGCGCATCAATCACTCCCGCCCGCCGCCAGGAGCTTGGTCAGAGCCACAAACTGCTCCACGGTGACCTTCTCAGCCCGTATGTCCGGCCGAAGGCCGACGGTGGCAATGGCGGACGCCGCCAGTTCTTCAGGCCACTCGGCTTTGATCAGCTTGATCATCATCTTCCGCCGCTGGCTGAAAGCGCGCTTGATCAAGCGAACGTAAACCCCACGCGCAGGGCCACTGAGCAGGGGGCTCGGACGGCGATACAGAACCACGCAGGACGACTCCACCCCAGGCTCAGGAAAGAAGCAACCAGACGGAATCTTGAACGCGATCCGCCCGGTGTAATCGAGTTGGAGCAGGAGACTGAGCATCCCATAGTCGTCGGTATCCGCCTTCGCTACAATTCGCGACGCCACCTCTCGCTGCACCGTGGCGACCATGCGCTGGGGACCCGATCCGCCAATCGCAAGCTCCACCAGAATCGGTGAGGCCACCGAGTAAGGAAGATTCGCGACCAGCTTCCAAGAAGACCAGTCCCGAACGTGATCCTTGAGATAGTGCATTGCATCCGCATGGATCAGGGTCAGATTCGTCACGGCCACCAAACGCTCTCGCAAAAAGTCGCAAAGCCGCTGATCCAGTTCGATGGCCGTCACCGTTGCAGCGTACATCACCAGCCACTCGGTGAGCGGTCCGAGTCCAGGGCCGATCTCAAGAACGGAGTCGGTGTTGCGCAACTCGGCTGCGTCCACAATCCGCCGCAGCTGGTTTTCGTCGTGCAGAAAGTTTTGGCCCAATGACTTGGTGAGCTGAAGTCCTCGACGATCGAGAATCTCCTTCATTTCGGTTAATTTCATGTCAGAAGAGATTTCAAAACGCGTGTGGTTCGTCGGAGTTCAGCGAGGGTGATGGTCAGGGGCGGAGTGAAACCCAACACCTCTGAAAAGGCACCCTCTGGAAGCAGAATGAACCCGCTGTGAAGCATCTTCTTCACAAGAGCAAGGGACTCCGCCGTGGCGGGAGTTCCGTCGTGTCTACGGAGCTCGAGTCCCATCATCAGGCCCCTGCCGCGCACTGTGGCTTCCAAGGACTGACAGCCCTTGGCTAATGCGTGAAGCTGATTGGAGAGGAAGGCTCCCATTGACTCGCTGCGCGCAGGAAGATCGCGCCGCCGTAATTCCTGAATTTGGGCCAATGCCATGGCGCATCCCACTGGATTTCCAAGGAAGGTGCTCGTGTGAATCGCCTCACCATCCGATTCTGGCCAGGCCGCATCCATCAGGTCCGACCGCCCGACGCATGCAGAGATAGGAAAGCCACCCGCCAACGCTTTACCCAGGCAGATCAGATCCGGAGTCACATGCTCATGCTCGCAGGCGAACCAGCGCCCGGTGCGGCCAAAGCCGGTGTAGATTTCATCGAAAATCAGCAGCGCTCCATGGCGGTCACACAGGCGACTCAAACGACGGAGAAACCCTTGTGGTGGGACGCGGATTCCGCCCCGCGCCTGAATCGGTTCCACCAGAACGGCGCCCGGACGGTCCTCACGCAGTCGCTTCTCGATCTGCTTTTCGATCTCCCGTGTTCGAACGCCGGCATCTTCCTCGGTGGGAAAGGGCAGAAAGGTTCCAAATTCGCGGAGCTGGGATCGGAAGGACTCACGGAAATGAGGGCGATGCGTCGCGTTCAGGGCTCCGTAGCCGACACCGTGGTAAGCTCCTTCGAACGCGAGAATCCCCGAACGCCCCGTAGCGCGAAGAGCGGTCTTCATGGCCGACTCCACGGCTTCAAAACCGGAGCTACAAAAGATCGTCTTGCCATGTCGTGACGCCGCCGTTGGTTTGCCTTGGGACCAGCGCTCGAAGGTCAGTCGGCTCAATTCGCGGGCCAGCGAGGCCTTGAGGGCGTGGGGATGCACGTCTCCCATGGCATGGGGCAACTCAGCAAGCTGGCGCTGTCCCGCCCGAACCACTCGCGAATTGGCGTGCCCCGAGGCCGCAACCCCAAAGGCGGCGGTCAGATCGAGATACTCCTTACCCTCCTCGTCCCAGACCCGGGTACCCCGGGCCCGCTTCCAGACAATCGGCCAGGAGCCGTCCGGATCCTGGAAGGTGATATTCCGCGATTCGTAACGACGGAGGTCTTGAAGGATCGCACGTGTTTTCCTTCTTCCATCCGCTCCTGACTTACCTCTACGGGCGTTCATTCTCAATTCCCCACTCTCCCGTTCCTGGGAGAATCAAACGAGGCCCCGTCGCTAAAAGGGATGTTCTCACCAAGGCGAATGGCGTAAAGCGATCCAGCGGGGTCACGCAATGATCTTCAGGCGTTTGAGAATCTCCTGGGTAAGCACTTCGTAGGCCGCCGCGCCGGCGCTATACCGATCATAATGGATGATCGGTTTTCCAAAGCTGGGAGCCTCCGCCAAGCGGGTCGTGCGGGGAATCAGCGTCTCGAAGACCGCCTCCCCAAAGTGCTGACGCACCTCGCTCACCACCTGATTGCAGAGCCTGGTCCGACCATCAAACATGGTCATCACCACGCCCAGCAATTCCAGCTTTGGATTCACCCCTGTCTGGCGGATCGGCTCCAGCACGCGGTGAATCATAGAAATCCCTTCCAGTGCGTAGTACTCACACTGGAGGGGCACCAGAATGCCGTCCGCCGCTCCGAAGGCGTTGAGGGTGAGCACCCCGAGCGCCGGTGGGCAGTCAATGATGATGACCGCATAACGCCCGCTTTCCACAATCGGTGCCAGCAGCTCAGCGGCACGTCGCAGATGGTTCTCCCCGCGAACCATCTCGATTTCCACAGCGCAAAGATCGACCTCGCTGGGAATCAAATCCAAACGCTCGAAAGCCGTCGCTTGAATTTTATCAACCAGCCCACCCTCCCCCAGGAACGGCCGGTACGAGCTCGTGCCCTCCAACTTCTCAATGCCCAACCCACTGGTGGCATTGGCCTGTGGATCAAGGTCGAGCAGGAGGGTGGGATGCCCGGCGGCGGCGATGCAGGCGGCAACGTTGACAGCGGTGGTGGTCTTACCGACGCCTCCCTTTTGGTTGGCAACGGCGATGATCTTGGTCGGCACAGAGAAGATTTACCCGCGAGCGGAGAGCCGATTCAAGCTCACAGACGGACGGAATGCAGGCGGGTATCGATCTGGCATGCACCTCCACCAGGGCACTCCGGAAGCGGGAAGCCTCGAAAGACCAGCAAATGGTCGTTCCTAGGCGCTAGAAACCCGAGAGGTTCAATCCCGCAGTAGGGACACAAAATCCCGCCCCCCACGACTGCCCCATTGACTCCGAGGCCTCTTTCATTGTTTTCTCTCAGGAAGCAATGCCTCTTTACCCCACAGTCATGAAAACTTTGCTCGCAGGTCTCGCGGTGCTCGTTTCCTTCTCCCTGCTCCAAACCGTCGAGGCTGCCAACGCAGCGAAGCCGGTCCGCAAAGGCAAGCTGGTACATGTGGTCTCCTTCAAATTCAAACCCACAGCGACCCAGATGCAAGTCGATCAAGTGGTGGAGGCTTTCCGACGGCTGCCGCAGAAAGTAAAGCAGATCGCCAGCTTCGAATGGGGCACCAACGTCAGCCCGGAAAAGCATGACAAAGGGTTTACCCACGCGTTCATTCTGACTTTCAAATCCGACCGGGACCGCGATGAATATCTGGTGCATCCGGACCATCAGGAATTCGCCAAGCTTGTCGGCCCGGTCGTGGCAGATGTATTTGTGTTGGACTACTGGGCCGGGAAGTGACCTCCGAGGTTCACGGGGATCGGCTAGGAACGCCGCTCCGTCGGAACTGAGGCGCTGCGGCGCCACCGAAGGATCCAGAGGACATGCGCCGCTAGGATGAGGGCAGCAATCCAGTCCTCGATACGACAGCTTTGAAGACCAGCCAGGATACCCTGGCCAAACTGCCAGTGCGGGTAAGATCGATACAGGATCAGCCCCGCACCCACGGATGGGAATGACCAGAGCAGCGTCAGCATCTGATAGCGCAAACATCGCAACCGCGAGGCGGAGACCTCGTCCGTCGGTTTCGCGAGCGCGTTCGTGTTTTCTTCCATCGCGTTTTCTCAGGAGTTATCCTTCAAATCTCCAACCCACGCCGTCATGAACCAACGCCGTTTCTATTGGGCTGCATCGACTCTCTACCTCGCCCTCAATCTCCTCCTGCTGCAAGCGCAAAGCGTCCCTCCCAGCCTACAGCAACCTATCCTGGCGGCCTCGACCAATACCGAGACCGTCAATGCTGCGGACTTGAGCCGCAGCATTGCCATGATGCAAACGCAGTGGAGGGTCACTCAGGA
>CAMAVD010000273.1 GCA_945861575.1 Akkermansia muciniphila | reverse complement strand
CGCAGTGGACCGTGAGACGGGCCGCTATGATGCAGGCCGGGGCGTCTGGCTCCGCGGGGATGGGAAGGGGTCGCTTGAAGCAATTCCTGCTTCGGTTTCTGGCGTGGACATGCCGGGAGACCAACGAGGCGCCTCGTTGGGGGACTATGATGGGGACGGGCGACTTGATCTGCTGGTGGGTCAGAACGGCGCCGCTTCCCGGCTTTGGCACAATCGAACCGCCAAGCCCGGGCTGAGGGTGACGTTGCAGGGAACTCAGGCGAATCGCGATGGCTTTGGGTCGCAGATGCGATGGATCCAAGGAGGACATCAAGGTCCCGTGCATGAGCTTCATTGTGGATCGGGCTACTTGTCCTCGGAAAGCCCGGTGGTGGTCCTGGGCTGCCCTGCGGGGGCATTGCAACTCTGGGTTCGGTGGCCCGGTGGCAAGCTATCCATCTCGGATGTTCCTGCCGGAAACAGGAGTGTTACGGTCAAGCATCCATAAGGTATGATTCTACCCAGGGCGATGCCCCTCACGCCTGACTCATGACAGAGCCCTCTCGAAATGACGCCTCGCCCGCCCGGCGACCTTGGGTCGCGGCGGCCTTGATCGGCCTGCCTCTTCTAGGGGCTTGGCTGTGGATGTCCAGAGGACAATCCTCCCCGCCGCATACAACCAACCGCGCAGCTGTCGATGCGAACTCGTTTGCCGGTAATTCGAACCCCGCTCCTCTTGTGGTGCTGGAGGAACCTTCCTCCCGTTTGGGTCGATACTCCCCTGAGGCCAAGCTGCAACTTCTGAAACGGCTACCGCGACCTATGTTTCGTGAGATGGCTGTGGAACTGGGGATCCGCTTCCAGCATCAGAGCGACCCTGCGGCCATCCGGAAGCGGGCCGTGCTGGAGATCCCCATGGACATCGCCGGGGGCGGCGTTGCCGCTGGGGACTTCGATGGCGACGGCTTTGATGATCTGTTCTTTTCGGGCTTTGGAGGGGGACGTCTTTTCCACAACGATCAGGGGCACCACTTCACAGACGTGACCGCAAGTGTCGGCCTCACGCTCACCTCTGAAAGCCGGGCGGCCTACTTCATCGACTACGACAATGATGGGGATCTGGATCTGTTCATCTGCCGTGTCGCCGACCATGTTCAATTGTTTGAGAACGACGGGCATGGACATTTCAAGGACGTGAGCGTGTTGGTGGGATTGAATCGGTATCGCGATATCACGCACGAAGCGGTCTGGTTTGACATGGACAACGACGGATTGCTGGATGTCTACGCTGCGAGCTTCGGGCGCTGGGATCAGGGGATGGAGCCGCAGCGTCTCGCGCAGAACACCAACGGGGTGCCCAACCGGCTCTACCATCATAGGCTCGAGAAAGGACGACACTTCTTCGAGGAGATCGGCGAGCGAGCAGGGGTGGCGGACACTGGCTGGACGCATTCCGTGGGTGCCTGGGATTTCGACCGAGATGGGAAGCCGGATTTGTTCTCTCTCAATGATTTTGGAAGAGCCCGAATCTACCGCAACCTGGGGCAAGGGCGGTTTCAAGAGTGCTCGGACTCAGCGCAGATGCAGCCCTTGAACAATGGGATGGGATTCTCCGTGATGGATTTGGATCGGGACGGGCGTTTTGAGGCCTTTGTTTCTGAGATCAGCACCCCAGTATATCAAGATGGACAGGCTCTGCGTTATCGCATGGCACCTGATGCGACGGTGCTCAGCTCTGATACCCTTCATTTTCTCCAAACCACGGTGAACAATCGCCTCTACAGCGAGATGGGGAATGGGACCCTTACCAACCGGTTTTCAGAACTGTTTGAGCCCGCTGAGATGGGATGGTCCTGGGACGGGAGTCCCGTGGACTATGACAATGACGGGAATCTCGACTTTCTGGTGTTGAATGGAACGGAGAATCGCACTCCGCGGCTGAAGGGGGAGCGTCGGCCGGGGCATTTGGCGCAGGCGGCGTTCATCAATCGCTACGCCAACGAGGCGAATGTGTTTTTTGTCTGCGAGGGTGGGTTCTGGTACAATGTCGGCCCGACCTGCGAGTTGGCCTACTCGGGCAACTCTCGTGGCTGCGCGGTTTTCGATTTCGATCATGATGGAGACCTAGACATCGCTATCAATGATTTCGAAGGGCTTGCCCGAGTGTTTCGCAATGAGCAGGTATTGGGGAACCACTGGGTTCAACTTCGCTTTCAAGGCAGCAGGTCCAATCGAAGTGGCATTGGGGCTCGAGTCGAGATTGAAGATGATCAGGGGGGGATGCACCACGCCTGGGTGGTTTCCCGGAAGGGCTTTCTCTCCCAAGATCCTATTGCTCTGCATTTTGGTTTGGGGCAGGGGAAGGGCATTCGACGAGGCCGAGTAGTCTGGCCGAGTGGCGTTTCTCAGGAGATCCCGGCGCTGCCTGGGAGCCAAGTGCACCTGATTCGGGAACGGTGATGGCGACCCCCTCAATTCATGCCGACAGGTGACCTGTCCCTCTATTGTCTTTATAGGAGACATGTCAGTCGTTTGGCCAGGCCTCCTGCCTTGCGGTATTCCCAACCAGGGTTCCGGTCCCCCCTCCTTCTTGCTGGCGTCTTGGCGTCCTTCCCGCGCCGTTGCGTCACTTCCCCCCCCAGCCACAGACATCGACGCAGAGGCGCGGGAGTGACGCAAAGGCGCAAGCCACACAGAGGCTAAACAGTGACCTGTCCCCCTATTGCAGTGCCCCAGGTCGAGGAACTGACGCCGCGTCGGTGGAAGGAGTCCCGGTGCAAAGCCGCGGCTCAGGCGGCGTAGTTCTTCTGTTGGCAGAAACTGCCAGATCGCAGCCAAAATTACGGGGCGAGAGGGAGGGGCCGAAGAATAGACGCTTACCACCCTATTACGCGATGAGGCAAAAAAAGAGGCCGGAGCGCGAAGCGCTCCGGCCTGTGTTTTCAATCTAGCGATCGGCTAGAAACTTAGTTTCCAGCGACGCGGAAGAACTTCGATTCACCGCTCGCGGTGACCGTGATGGGGCTCAGGTTGCCACCGGCGACGTCGGTCCAGGGACCGTCGACCGTCGGAGCGGACTGGAGCTTGCCACCCTTGAAGGAGACGGTAGTGCCGTCCACAGTCGGAGCGATAAGGACGTCGAGGAGCGACGCGTAAGGACCGAAGTTGCGCAGGTTCAGGGTGATGTAGTGGTTGGGCTGCTGATTGCCGTAGCCGCCAGCGTCCGCCATACACATCCAGCCAATGACTGCGTCGTTCGGGATGTTGGGCATGTCGCGACCATCACCATCGATGAGCTGCCAGACATTGCCGAACAGCGACCAGTACGCGGTGACCTTGGTGCCCTTGCGGACCAAGCGCAACCAGGGGTTCTGGTCAGGGCGGGTGTTCGCCAGCGCTTCACCACCGGAGTTGACGAAGCGGGTGTAGGTGCCGTACTTGCCGACGAATCCATTGACGTCGGGGGTGCCGAAGCCAGGTCCGCCGTTGTTGCCTTGACCGCCCTTGGGAGCATCGCGCCAGGTGTTGAGCGCACGATGATTGCCGTTGGCAGATCCAAAGCAGTAGGTGATCGCGGAGTAGCGAGCCGCGCGGGTCGCAGCGTCGGTGTTCGGAACAATGTCGTTGCCGTCCAAGTCCTTCGTGGCATAGGCGCCTGAAGCGACGGTGAGACCACCGTTACCCCAACCGGCCAGCTGATCGGTCTTGTCGTAGCGCGTGCACTCCACGGCCCAATCGAAGTCGCCGCTCACTGCCTTGTAGACGAAGTGATTGCGGTCGCCGTTGAAGTTATTGTAACCGCCGCCGACATAGTCGATTTCGACGTTGTCACCGGAGGAGAGGAAGGTGGAGCTACCCACGATGCCAGGATCATCACCACGCTGCGGGCGATTGTCGGGATCGACGAAGACGCCTTCGTCAGCCGCTTGCCAACCGGACACCTTCACCTTGGTGGTCTGGCTTCCGGCCATCGCATTACCCGCGAGGTCTTTGACGCCGCTGGCGGTGACGGTGAATTCGTCGGAGGTCACGCCGGTGACGTCCAAGTAGACGGAGTCACCCTGGTTACCCACGGAGGCCTCGGAAACCGTGCCTTCGCTGAGGGAGAAGCCGATGGCCTTCACAGAAGCGCCCGAGATCTGCTCGGAGAACTTCAGACCGACGCGCTTCTTGTCCCAGCTG
The DNA here is from genome assembly GCA_945861575.1 of Akkermansia muciniphila. GTDB lineage: Bacteria > Verrucomicrobiota > Verrucomicrobiia > Limisphaerales > UBA11320 > UBA11320. Next base: position 1,611 of record CAMAVD010000273.1, on the reverse strand, counting down.
CCGCCGGAGACGAGCCACGGAGAGGTGGTGTCGCCTGCGGGGACGTAGTCGCCGTAGTTGCTGAACTGGACGCTGGCGGCCGCCTCGGGCTTGTTGCCTGCGGCGAAGAAGCCCACATACAGTTCGGCCGGGAGACCGATGCTGTTCTTGGAGAAGACCTGCGCCCAAGGACGGCTGCCGTCACGCACGAAGGCGTGGAAGCTCGAGCCAGTGCGCTTGAGGCGGATCCACTGATTGGGCAGGACATTCTTCAGTCCACCGATGCCGCCCTGACGATCGTAAGGCGTCGGAGCCGACTGGTCCCACACCTTTGCGATACGGTTCCACATTTCAACGGCGTCGCCGTCCGCAACGAGCTTCACCACGCGGGAAGCAGCGTCGAGAGACTCGCGGGCCATCAAACCGCCGCGGCTGTCCGCTGCGATATCGGTGATCTTGATCACCTTGTCGAAGTCACCGGTGGTCAGCCCGCCCAGGAACTGGACGTCGTCGCCGTCGTTGTTGGCTTTCCTAAGTCCGCCTGTGCTGCGCAGGCCAATGACGTTGCCGTCGGGGGAGTAAGCATCACCGGTCGCGTTCACGCCGATCGTGTTCAGGTTGAACCCGGTGATCGTCTCACCGGTGAGGGTGACTGGGACGATCGGATTGCCCGCTAGGTCCGTGACACTGGCCAGGACCTGGAGGGAGTAGCTCGCGCCGAGGCCAGCCACGCCGAGAACCACGGTTTTGCCGTCGGTCAGAAGAGCGGCAGAAGCGACTGCGGCGCCGCCGAACTGATAGTTCGCAGCCACAGCAGCACTGGCTCCCATCAGCTCGTCGAAAGCGATGGAGATGTTGCCGGTGATGGCACCGTGGGACACAACGGTCGGAGCCGCGGTGTCAGCCGACACGCTGAGAGTCGCCTCGGAGGAGGCGATGCTCAGGCCAGGCATGGAGACCACGCAGCGAACCTTCTTGCCGTTGTCCGACAAGGGGGTGACCGCAATGTTGTAGCTGGAGGAGGTGGCACCGTCGATGTCCACTCCGTCGATCTGCCATTGGTAGGACAGGCTCGTGGCGGGGAGTTCCACCGCACCGATGCTTGGCACGCTCGCGGCAACCGAGAAGCTAGCGGAACGGTTCTGAGCGGTGAGGATGTTCGCCGGCTGCTGAGTGATGGCGAAAGCAGAGGCGCTTGCGCCGCCGAAGGCTCCGTAGTTAGACCACTTGGCCCAGCCCATGGGGAGGATGTCTGCGATCGGGCCGACCTTGGCGCCGCGGGAAACCGCGAGGCCGACATAGCTGTTTCCGTCGAATTCGCCGATCCGAGCGTTGCCGTAGTACTCCCAGGTCGCACCGTCAGCGCTGCGGAAGGCAATGAAGTCGGAACCGATACGCTTCAAGCGGAACCATTTCGCGCTGCCGCCAGGCTGGGGTCCAGGATTGAAGTAGCCGCTGTCGCCACCGGTGGTCCCGCGGATGTGGGAGTAGTTGACGCCACCATTCATGAGGCCGCGCTGACCCACGCTGACATGCTTGCTGTTAGCATCGAGGGATTCGCGAACCATGAGGCTGTGACGCGCCCATTCATTGTACTGCTCAATTTGGACAAGCTTGACCTGCACGTCGAAG
>CAMAVD010000272.1 GCA_945861575.1 Akkermansia muciniphila | reverse complement strand
GTTCGGGAAATCAGGGACAGAGATCTGCGATCTGTTTCCATTGATCGGTTCGGTGATGGATGAGATCTGCTTGGTGAGATCCATGACCACGGAGGCGATCAATCATGACCCCGCCCACATGTTCATGAACACCGGCTCCCAGATCGCTGGTCGGCCCAGCATGGGCTCCTGGGTCACGTATGGATTGGGCAGCGAGGCCGAGAACCTTCCCGGCTTTGTGGTGCTGACCTCCTTGGGCAAGGGCGGACAGAATCAGCCCATCGCCGCGCGCCAATGGGCGTCAGGCTTCCTCCCCAGTCGCTACCAGGGCGTTTCCTTTCGTGGTAAGGGAGATGCCGTCCTGTATCTCGGCTCGCCCGCGGGGATCACGCGCGAACGTCAGAGGGATATGGTCGACGCTGTCAATGCGCTCAATGCCCGCCATCGGTTGAAAGTGGAAGATCCTGAGATCGCCACCCGCATTGCGCAGTATGAGATGGCGTTTCAGATGCAGGCCAGCGTTCCTGAGTTGATGGATGCGCGGAAGGAGCCCAAGACTGTGACTGAGCTGTATGGGTGTGAGCCGGGTGACGGGTCTTTCGCTTCCAACTGCCTGCTGGCACGCCGCCTTGTAGAGCGCGGTGTGCGGTTTGTTCAGCTGTATCATAAGGATTGGGACCACCATGGAGGAGTGAAGGATGGGGTCTCGCTCAAGGCGAAGGAGATCGATCGCGCTTGTATGGCGCTCATCACGGACCTGAAGAGGCGCGATATGCTGAAGGATACACTCATCGTATGGGCCGGGGAGTTTGGACGGACGCCGATGAGCCAGGGTGGCGACGGGCGTGATCATCATAACGCGGGCTTCAGTGTCTGGCTTTGCGGCGGCGGTATCAAACCCGGGATGGTCTATGGATCGACCGACGAACTAGGCTACTCTGCGGTTGATCGTCCTACGGACGTCCATGATTTGCACGCCACCATGCTCAAAGCGCTGGGGATCGAGCACACCCGTCTGAGCGTGAAGTTCCAGGGATTGGACGCCCGGTTGACGGGCATTGCGGGGAAGGTCATCGACCCGATTTTGGCCTAGCAGACGGGCTCCGGACGTCCCTTCCGGAGCCCCCTTCGCCCGCTCATTCCACCTGACGTAGTTCGCGTTGAGATTTTTGTTCTCGCTCGACGAACTCTCGATTTTCCGGAACTGTCCTTATCAGACTATGCCAATCGTCCACAAAAGTCGCACCGGCAAAACCTACTATCTGCACACTGGCCAGAAGCGGGGCGGCGGTTCTCAACATTTCATGTCGACCAAGTCGTCTGGCACTCTGGCGGAGACCCTGCCGGTTGGATTTGAAATTTACGAGAGAGTCAACGGACAGGCCTACCTGCGACGCCAACAGCCGAAACTGATCCATGATGACGAGCGCGAGTGCATTGCGCATCGCCTGGCCAAACCCCCACCTGGCCATCGTTACCAAGTTGAGGTTCAGGGCAAGGCCATAACCGTCCACGAGAGCGCCAGGGATATCATCGAAGATCGCACTTGGTTAGGGCGATTTTCATGCTCAGACTCTTTGACAGATCTCGAGGAGATCAACGCCCGCTTCGCTCACTACCAGCCGGTCATGAGGTTCCTACTTGTGGATACTGAGCGCCGAATGTTTGCACCCGAGAGATTCTGCTTTCGGGGTAGCGTCGATGACTGGATCTCGATTGGATCGCCCGACACAATCCAGAAGCTTGCTAGAAAATTTGTGAAGCACCTTGGAAAGGAAAGCCTTTACGAGTTGTTTTGAGGGGGAGGTATTCGCGAATGAATCTCCTATTCCTTGACTATGCAGGGTTCCGCTCCCCCCTACTTCTTGCTGGCGTCTTGGCGTCCTTCCCGCGCCTTTGCCTTACTTCCCCCCCAGCCACAGACGTCGACGCAAAGGCGCGGGACAGGGCGCAAAGGCGCGAGAAGGCTAGGAGGGAAAGGGTGGTATGTCGGGCCCGTGGCTCTGGTCATTAGCATGGGGTTTTGTCTGGCTTGCGCCACACAGAAAGCTCTAAGGCGCCCCCAGGATCCAACCTTCGGGGTTCGAAGAAGACGCTAATCCCCGCCCCGTGCAGAAAGTGTCGTTGAGGTCGCTCCCGCCAGGCTCAGGGAAAGCAGGCTCAGGGAAAGCTTGAAAACGGCCTGCGCTTTGGCTCATCTTCGTTCCACTCCTGCCTACGTGCTCTCGCACGAGGTCAGGATGTCTGAGACTCGATCGCGCCTGGCATCGTTGACCGGGTGGAGGATCCCCAGTTTCAGAGGTGGCGGCATCCAGTATGAAGTCCTTAACCCTTCAGGGGTGCAATACTTGAACCCAAGGGAACTCAGATGATTCATCCAACCTACCGGGTCATTAAGCAATGATTGGTCGTTCCCTGAGGGAGATAGGATCGTTGTCTATGATGTGAGTAGCGCTCCCGAGGGGATTCCGGATTCGGAATTCAACAGGAATGTTTACCGAATCAATGCTGCAGGGGAGTTTGTCTGGCAGATTTCGAGCCCTCCCAGCACCCGGTATGCGAGAGCGCCGTTCACCCGCGTCTGGCGAACGGACACCGGCCAATTGGCGGCTTCGCGATGGGACGGATTTATCTATCGGGTCGATTTCGAGACGGGGATTGCTACAGAGATAGATTTCTACAAGTAGTCCTTGCCCTTGGAGTTTTATCGTGTTGAGGGGACTTGCGCCTGGATCGGGAGGGGAGGATGAGTGGAGGGCATGAGTGGAGACGAGATAAAGGTTGCCAGCGGGCGGTCAAAACCAGCCAGTGATGGGCGAATCAAAACCAGGCAATCTTGAGGTGAGCTGGATCGTTGCTGAGTTCAAGCGACTGATCGCAGTGTGTCCGGCGGCTGTTGCGGGAGATGGGTTTGGAAGCTGTCTCTCCCAAACTGCGCACGACGATGCTTGGCCCGCTGGCCGGGCGTTTGCCCGATCTCTTGCGCGGCGTAGCCATCGAGGATTTCTGGCGTGATCCGGCCGCCGGGCGAAAGGGTGCCCATGCGGGTGACGCAGGCATTCAAGTCGCGAAAGTTGGCACTCCAACGAGCCGTAGGCGAACGCGCAAACGACAGGAACCTCTCCCGGACTTCTTTGCTCAAGGTTGCCCGCAAGGAACTGCGCCGTGCAAATTGCTCGAGTTCGTAATCGAGGTTCGGCTCAATGTCTTCGGGACGCTCGGCCAAGCCCGGCAGCCGGAAAGTCCAGAGATTCATTCGGGCCAGCAGATCCTCGCGAAATCGTCCTTCGCGAACGGCGCTGCCCAGATCACGATTGGTTCCAGCGATCAGTTGGAAATCACTGCTGACCTCGCGATCACTTCCGAGAGGAAGAAACCGCTTCTCCTCCAGGGCCCGCAGCAACATCGCCTGTTCATCCGATTGGTTCAAACACCGTGATCCATTTCTCCCGCCGGAACCCGAGCGCAGTCGAGGGACATGCCAGCGGTTCCCCCCCAGGTTTCGATGGGTGGGACACATCCGATTCCAAACCCGGCGAGTTCCGCTTCTCGATCCCCCGAGAGACCCTCACAGGATGGGGCTGTCGCGGCAGCCGTTCTTATGTTGAAAATCGGCGTTCCTCCTTCTGTTGGTGGGCACCTACTGATCCACTCCGCTCCCGGGCTTCAGGCCGATGTGAGCGTGAGCGAGGCGTCGACGGAGGGGGTCAACGCCAGTATAGACCCCGGACTGAGTTGCCCGGGCTGAATGGCGGCCGGATCAAATTCGCTGACGACCGAAAGGAGGCGCGCCGACTCGTTGGGTCTGGGACGGGACCACAATTCGATGCGCAGCAGGCTCGGCTCAGCCTGCCGCAGCGTCGTGAATCCGAACGGACGGAACAGGATGGCATTCGCAGTTTGCGCCATGGTGTTGTCCGCATTCGGAACGAGGTAGAGCGTCCGGTTGACAATCTGGACGTTATCGATGAGCACGCCCTGGGCGGGATCGGGCGATGTGAGATTGCGCACTTGCGTTTGTGCTCCAGCCCGGTTGTCTTCACCAGAGACGGAAGGGGAAGTTTCCAACGCCCTTGAAGTCCTGAATGACGGAGAACAGGCCTTCGCCATTGATCGCCCACGACGCATCCAACCGCGCCCAGCTCACAAGTTTGAAGTTCTCTACAACGTCGAAGTGCACGCCAGGCGAGTAGCTGTAGAGGTCGGCGCGGGGGCCAAAGGTTCCGGAATAGTTGGGGGAATGCCACGCGACGAAGGTTCCAACGAAGTTCGCAGCCACCTTCAGCTCGGAATTCAGGCTTACCTGCAATGCGCCGTTTGCGGCTGCCAGCGGCTGGTCGGGGCTTTGATTGATCGGATTCCATCCGAAGAACGTCCACCCGAAACTCCTGGTGATCGATCCCGAAAGGCTGGTCTTCCCGAGATCGTCTGACTTCAGCTGGCTGTTGATCGAGTGTCCGTGGAACTGCAAGGCCCCGCTGGCCTCGAAGCTGCCAGGCTTCAACTGGCACGCCGTCGAGTAGTTCAGCGGGAATCCACCTACTGTGAACGAACCGGCGCCCCGCGTCTTCAGTGTGTAGCCGCCGGATGAAGAAATCGCCCCTTGGAAGAACGCGCTGCCGAAGTCGGTCGTGACGTTGCCCCGGGCCAACGCAGTACCGGCACCTCCGCTGCTCCGCATAAGGCCCACCCCGGCTCCCTGCAAGGAGAGGTAGGGGAGCTGCAGGTTGTCGGTGGTGCCGAACAGGCTTGCCGCGCCGGACGGATGCACTGAGCCCGAGATGTCAATCGCTTCAATCCCGTTCGGAAGTCGCAGGGTCCAGCTGGCATGGAATCCCGCGCCACCGCCGGCAATGTAATGGTTCAACACTTGTTGTGGGGACAGCGGGTGCGCATAGACGGCGGCTTCGTCGATCCAGCCGTTGAAGTACCGCTGAGCTGCCTCCGCGTTCCCGCCGATCATCACCGGGGCGTCGTTTTGATCGATCACACTGTCGTAGAAGTCGAATGCCTCGAGCACCCCGTCGATGTAGAGGTACTTCGCAGTGCCATCATAGACACCCACGATGTGATGCCACTGTCCATCGTCGATCGGCTTGGAACTGCGGGTGCCGTGTGCGTTGCCCGCGCTGCTGGTGTCGAAAGCCACGCCCCGCTCGTCGCCCCATCGGGACAGCCGCCAGGCACTATCACCCTTCGTCACAATCGCCTGCCAGGGGCGTGTCCAGCCCGCCACCTTGATCCAGGCCTCGACGGTCAGCGATTCGGTGAGATCGAAGGAGGCCTCGTCGTTGATCTGAACCCTGCCCGAAGTGCCGTCGAATTGGGCAGATCGGTTGGCGGCGTTGGGCGCGCCCGACAGGGCTCCCTCATTTCCAAGACTCACGCCGCCCGCATAAACACCGTTTCGGGCGCTCTCCAGGAATCCGCGGGTGCGGGAGTCCACTGCCGTGGTGCCGGAGCTCTCGTTCAAACGCCAATGGGCAAGCGGGCTGTCACCAAAGCTTCTGACGGGAAAGGTGCTTCCGGAAACCACCCACTTGTAGTCATTCGCCTGCCGCTGGAACCGGATTCCGGGCTTCTCAATGGGGAAGGAACCGAAGGTCGGCACATTCGGCCCGGCGTTCAGCGAGAAACCTCCGTCCGCGGACACGGTGCCGTCGAAGGTCAGGGTGCCCAGTCCGTCGAATCCGAGATCCCCCCGCAGGGTGAGGTTTGGAGCCTGGAATGTTCCGCCGAGTTGGAAGGAGAGGTTGTTCATGACGATCGGCCCCACGGCTCCTGATCCGAGGTTCCCGTTGAGCTCGACCGCTCCGCTGGACTGAATCCTT
>CAMAVD010000271.1 GCA_945861575.1 Akkermansia muciniphila | reverse complement strand
ATCGCCTCCCGGAGGATCTTGATGATGGGGATTCCCCCGGCGACGCTGGCTTCGTAGTAGAGATTCCCGCCGCTTTTTTGGGCGGTGGCGAAGAGCGATTTGCCGTGGGCTGAGAGAAGCGCCTTGTTGGCGGTCACGACCGCTTTGCCCGCTTGCAGGGCTGCGGTGACGATCTCCCGCGCATGGGTGGTGCCACCAATGAGTTCAACTACCAGATCGATGGAGGGATCCTCCACCACCTTGCGCCAGTCGGTAGTCAGGAGTGTGCGCGGGATTTTGACCTTGCGAGGGCGCCGCTTGTCGCGCACCACCACCCGGGTGATCTCGAGGGAGACGCCGAGACGGCAGGCCAGCAGGGAAGAATTCCGCTGGATGGCTTGATACACACCACCACCCACAGTTCCCGCGCCAATAAGTCCAATAGTTACCCGCCGCATAAGGCCGGGTAGACTGGCTTGAAAGCGAAGGCACGACAAATCTTTTTCGTAGCTGAGTGTCGCTTTGCTCCGCCCGTGGCCTGAACCGCATCGGGCCTACCCCGCACATTCCATAGCCCGCAACACGACTGAAGTTCGTCCGCAGCCATGCCTGGCAGCATTGGGACAGAGGACGCGTGGATGCGCCTCGTGGCTTGGGACTATGTAAAATCCGGGGCTAGCTTGCCAGGGCCGGGTTTGGCTGCGTAGCCTGCCGCCGCATGCAATCCATGATGTCGAGGCGTTTGCCCGGGTTCTGGCTCTCGTCGTTCCTGGGTCTCATTCTGCTTCCGCTGGGCCTCATTGCTGCGTCGCATCCTAGCGGCTTCAACTTTCACTGGGCGCAGACGGTCACCGGGGCCGGCGATCAGCAGGCAAACGCTCTTGCGGTGGATCCTTCCGGACAAATACACCTTACGGGCTCGTATGTCGGAACCGCTGATTTCCATGGAACCACCCTGCCCAACGCCTCTCTGGCGGGCACTCTCGACCTGTTTGTGGCGCGCTACCGATCCTCGGGCGAGCTCATCTGGGCGCGGTCGGTAAGCGGCCCGAACCGAGAGATTGGTACCGGAGTGGCGGCGGATCGTGAGGGCAATAGTTTTGTCGCGGGCCATTTCCAGGTCGGAGCGCTGGTCGGAGGTATCCGCCTCACCAACCTGGGGAACAGCGACGGGCTGTTGCTGAAATACAGTCCTGCGGGATCCCTTCTTTGGAGCCGCGTGCTGGGGGGGGCAGGCGACGACAATGCCACGGGCGTTGTCACGGACGCTGCCGGGAATGCCTATGTCACCGGCTTCGCCCAGGCGGGAGCGGTGTTCGCAGGAACCGCGTTGACCAATCGGGGTGGGGTGGATGTGTTCCTGGCAAAGTTTGATCCCTCAGGCACTTTGCTTTGGGCTCGCTCTGCCGGAGGTCCTGGCGTGGATGTGGCGAACGCTGTCGCGGTGGATGGCCTGGGCCGCGTCCTCGTGGCAGGCTATTTTTCGGAGACCAATCGTTTCGGCAGCTTCACCCTGGCAGCGGTGGGAAACGTGGATGTGTTCCTCGCTCAGTTCGACGCGGACGGCACTGTTCTTTGGGCTCGGTCTGGCGGGGGGGAGCTGCAGGACTACGCATTCGCCGTCGCGGCGGACGTCGACGGTTCCGTAGCTCTGACGGGCACCGTGCGGGGGGCAGCTCAATTCGGCGGCGAACCGCTCGCGGGTACCGGCCTTAGAACCTACGTGGCGCGGTATGGGCCGGAAGGCACCCTGACTTGGGTGCGCGCGTTTACAGGAAACGAAGCTCGGGCGGTGACGTGGTCCGAGGGAGGACTGTTCGTGGCCGGAAACTTTTTGGGCACCGTGCAGATAGGGTCGCAGCCTCTCACCAGTTCCGGGACTTTGGACGCCTTTGTAGCGCGCTATGCCGGCAGCGGAGAGGTGGAGTGGGCTCGGTCGTACGGGGGGGCGGGCCTGGACCATGCCTATGCCTTGGTACGGGATGGCGGAACCGGCTGCCTCTTGGCTGGGCGATTCACGGACATTGTTTCGTTCGACAATGGGAGTGTTACCAACGGAGGGGTAGGGGATGCCTATCTGGCTCGTCTCTCACCGGCCCCATTGCTCACTTCGGTGCCAGGAAAGCAGACGGTCGTTCCTGGGAGCGATGTGGAGATGACCGCATCCGCGATCGGCAGCGACCCACTTTCCTGGAGTTGGTTCTTCAATCAGACCAATCTTCTAGCCGGGGCTGACACCCCTGTTCTGCGGCTCCCCGAAGTGTCCAGCATGCAGGCGGGTGTTTACAGCGTGGCGGTTTCGAATCGTTTCGGAGCGGTCACCAGCTCCCCCGCTTTTTTAAACGTGTTCGGTCTGCCGCGTCCGACGGTCCGGGTGGATGGCCTTTCCGGTGCCCGCTTCGATCCCACGAACTTGGACCAGGTGACGGTGACTTTGGCCAACGCCCTGCCTGGGGCCTCTATTTTCTACACTTTGGATGGAAGCTCACCCACCCTCGGGTCCTTCGCCTATACCGCGCCGTTTCTTTTGAAAGGTTCCAGTCTCTTGAGGGCCATTGCCTACGATGCCGCCTTCGCGTCCAGCGAGACACCTACCATTCCCATCACCTTCCGCTTTGATGCCCCGCAGGTGATCGTGGAGGGGCAATCCGGGTCCGACTTTGTGTTTACGAACCTGCCGGGCGTCGCCGTTCGCTTGCTTTCGCCGCTGATCGGCGTGCCTGTCTTCTACACGCTGGACGGAACCCTGCCACTGGCTGCCAATGCTCCGGCATCGAACGCACTTTCGTATCTCGCTCCCTTTGTGGTGAGCCAGAGCGTTACGCTGAACGCGGCGGCATTCCGTGTGGGAGTGACTTCGGCTGTGGCGGGGCCTGTCAGTATTCGGATCGTACAGGAGTATGGGTTGGATATTGATCCGCCCTTGGACGGCGTCGTGCAGTCCTTTCCGCCGGGACGCCTTCATTCCTCGGGAACCGTGGTGCAGTTGACCGCTCAGGCGGGGCTGGGCTGGTCCCTCCTCAACTGGACCGGGGACGCTGTAGGCACCCAGGGGGTGTATTCCATCGTCATGGATCGCGCGCGTCGGGTGGGGGCGAGCTTTGGGACGGCCTTGAGCATCACCAATCTGGGGCGAGGCTCGGTCCGTTTGGAACCGCAGGCGGCGGCCTATCCACGAGGCACCAAGATTCGCGCCGTGGCGGTGCCCGAGTCAGGCCACTATCTGGCGCTCTGGGGAGGCGTTGCCAGTGGGAATGTCAGTCCTCACTCCCTGACTATCCAAGGTCCTGTGCCGACGCTATCGGCCCTTTTTTCACCTTTGGCAACCAATCGGTTTTCTCTGACGCTGCTTCCAGATGCGCGGGTTTCTGTCCGCGCGATCCCGCATCAGGTATTCTACGAGAAGGGCACGGAAGTTTTGGTGGAAGCGCTGCCGGATGTCGGTGTGGGTTTCGCGGGTTGGACCGGCACCCTGGTCTCGGATGCCAACCCTCTGAAGGTCAGGATGGATAGCAACCTGGTCCTGCGCGCTCAATCGGGGGTCTTGACCTATCTGCTGCTTCACTCCCCGGAACTCAGCTCGAGGCAGTTCTCATTCTCTCTGACTGGCCCTACGGGTCTGACCTATCAGGTTGAGCGGAGTCTCGACGCACTGAGTTGGTTTACTCTGGAAGTCCTCAGTAACTTTTCTGGAGAAAAGCGTCTGGTTGACTTGATCCCGGAGGTTGCCCAGCCCCTGAGTCTTTATCGCGCCTCGAGGGTCGTTCCGTCCACCAACTCACCGGCCTCCGCCTCGGCTCTGGTGAGGCCCTTGGACCTTCTTCCCTAGCAGGGCGTCGCGCGCTAGATCTTCGCCGCTTTCTGCATCCGCAAGGCCACCATCTGGTTGGGAACTTCGAAGCGTTCCGCTTCACTGAGACTGGGGTCACTGATCCGGCGCTTGAGCTCGTCCATGCCTAGATCGATGGCTTGGTTGCGCAACTTCGTGAGCAGATCTCGGGTGGTCTGTGCCGGGTTTGGCAGGGATCGGGCTTCGACCAAGGTTTCGCTTACCAGGCGTCTGGACTCCTCGTCGGGAAGATGATGGAGCAATGTCGCTGGGGCGGGGAAGTGCCCGCCCTCGTCGAGGGTCATGCGCGCGGCGAGGATATGGCGCACCAGCCCATGCTGCACCCACTCGGGTTTGAGATGCTCTACCGCCACGGCCAGGGCCTCGTCCGATAGGAGCAAAATCTTGAGAAGCCAGAGCTCGTTCTGGCTCGGTCTGGCCACGGGCACGGGGGCTTCCTGCTCCCCAGCCTCGCCGGTCAAGTCGTCCGAGTGCCGCGAGGGCGTAGGTGCGGGACGCAGCTTGCGGAACTCGAGGCGCACGGACTCCGACGAAACCCCCAATCTCACTGCGGTCTTTTGGACGTAGGTATCCACCATGACGGAGTTCCCCGTCTTGTTGACAGCCTCTCCCATGCCTCGGAGCACGGCGATTCGTCCTCGATCGCTCTTTACATCGTTTCCAGAGCAGAGCTCTTCCAGGTAAAAATCGAAGAAGCCAGGTGCCGCTTTGACCAGAGTGGCGAATGCTTCGCCTCCGCGTTCTTTGATGAAACTGTCCGGGTCGTGTGGGGTGGGGATCGCGGCGACGCGAATGGCCAGTCCCGCTTCCAGAAGCCCTTCGAAGACCCGCACCGCCGCTTTCTTCCCTGCGTTGTCGGCATCGAAGCAAAGCACCACCTCCTCCACGTAGCGTTTCAGGATGCGAGCGTGTTCGCCCGTGAAGGCAGTGCCTTGGGGAGCGACCACGTTTTTCACTCCCCCCTGATGGCAGGCGATGAGGTCCAACTGCCCTTCGCAGATAATCGCGAAGCCCGCGTCCAAAATAGCGCGTTTGCTCTTGTCGAGACCATAGAAGACGCGGCCTTTGCTGAAGATAGGCGTTTCGGGAGAGTTGACGTATTTGGCCGATTTCTCATCTCCTTGGAGGATGCGCCCGCTAAAGGCGATCACACGTCCCTGTTCGTCGCAGATCGGAAACATGAGCCGACCTCGAAAGCGATCGTAATAGCGGTCCGTCTCTTCCTTTTTTAGGATCAGCCCGGCTTGGAGCGCAAGATCCAGGGCGTAGTCCTTGCTTTTGCACCAATTGACGGTGTCATCCCAGGCCTCCGGGGCATAGCCGAGGCGGAAAAGCTTGATGGACTCCTCGGAAACGCCGCGTTGAGAGAGATAGTCCCGGGCCATGGCGGAGCCTGGGTCGCTCAGCAGCGCATTCTGCCAGCGTTGAGCCACTTTCTCATGCATCTCGCGGAGGGACTCCTTCAGGTGCACCGCTTTGTCCGGGCTTTTGCCGCCTTCATATTGGAGAGCGATTCCCGCCCGCTGTGCGAGACGCTGGACCGATTCGGAGAAGGAGATGCTCTCGTATTCCTGGAGGAAGCGGAAGACGTCTCCCCCCTTGTGGCAGCCGAAGCAGTGGAAGGCCTGTCGACTCGAGCTGACATGGAAGCTCGGGCTTTTCTCGCGGTGGAAGGGGCAGAGGGCGACAAAGCTTGCTCCGGCTCGCTTCAACGGGAAATACCCTCCGATCACCTCGACGATGTCGCTGGCGGCGCGGACTTGTTCAATGAAGCTTGTCCCAAAGAAGCCGGACATTGTCCGACTTTGGTCGCGGCGAAATCAGGGATCAAGCACTTCGTTGAACCGCTTTCCGCCGTCGCGCTTGGACTTGCTCTTGTTGGGTTGGGAGCCCCCGGGAGAGACGGGGGAGATGAGCAGGGGAGCGAGATAGGTTTTGACCGCCCGTCCAGTAAGAGAGCCTTCGAAAACGTCCGACTGGACGGAGTACCAGCGGAAGAAGCGGATGCTGCCG
>CAMAVD010000270.1 GCA_945861575.1 Akkermansia muciniphila | reverse complement strand
ATGATTCGGGCGAGATTGAAAACTCCCGACTCATCTCCACCTCAGCTCCAGCCCTGGACACCGTTCAAGGCGGTGTCGGGATCCGCTTTGCAGGCCGTCACCATGCTCTGAAACTCTTCTGGGCAACCCATGTCGCCACCTACGACCCGGTAGACATTGGCACACGGCCTTTCAGCAATCTGTATCGAGACCGAACATGGTCCGTTCTCCAGGCGGTTTGGACTCTGTCCTTCTAAAGCAATCCGACATTTCTCACTCAACAAAAAACTCCCATGAACTCGAAAACCTCTCTCCTTCGAACCGCTCTCATGACAGCGGCCATCACGCTGATAACGCCCGTTCCACAAGCCTGGTCGGCGCTCTACAAACCAGGGGACACGGTCGCAAACTTTAGCCTCACAGTTCGGAGGCCCTTCACTCTCCCCAACGGACAGGTCCTCCCTGCCGGAAACTCTGTCCAACTGGAGCAATTAGCTGGGCGCATTGTCTTTTTGGAATGGTTTGCAGTGTGGTGCCCCTTTTGCACCGCTGCAGCACCTCAGGTCGTTGCGGGTATTGATAACTATTACAAAAGTCGCGGTGGCAATCCAGACGGCATCGAGGTTCTGCATGTCGCGGTAGATCAGGAGTCAAACCCCTCCTTCAGAAGCCGCACTGAGACTTTCATAGATAGGTATTCCTTCGTCCATGTGGTCAACGACTACAATGCCACGTCAGTGAACAAGGTTCGCTTTCAGTTTCAAAACACCGGCCAGCCCATCTTTGCGGTAATCAACGGGGTGACCAATTCCCCTAGTCATCGCCCCTGGCAACTCCTGGTGAACCACCTAGGCTATGGGGATAGCGACTTTTCCACAGAGTTGGCCAGCTTCCGTGCCAAGATAGACGCCGTCAAAGCCGCTCCTCCGGCTCCCCTGATGCTTTCAGTCCCTCTGCTCATGACCGGAGGGCCGGTCCAATTCGCGGTCAATGTGCCGCCAGGCCGGAAAGCGCGCGTGGAGATCTCTGAGGACCTGAGCCAGTGGGGTCTGCTTCGAGAGATTACGGGGGGCAATGAGCCGGTGACCGTTGAAGATGGAAACACCTCTTCCACCCAACGCTACTACCGTGTCTTGCTCAACTAGACCTTACACTGACCATCTGCTGACCAACGGGAGGTCAGAATTTTGGTTGTGTCGGCCGGGATCGGGACTATTATGATTCCTCGACAACAAGCTACCCCCATCGGAATGGTTTCGATGTAAATGGATGGAGGGGTTGCATTGTTTTCGGTTTTTCGCATGGCGCGACCGCCCATAGAAACGGATTACCACGACGGCCGGCCAGAGCCGTCTCCTACACAGACGGGGCACTGCCTCATCCTTGTGGAATTCGATTTAGACGCCGTGTCCTTCCTAGGAGACTCAAAGGGACTGGGTCTTGTCCCCGAGGGAGCTCAAAGCCCACTCGCCATTGAAAGCCTGCCTCCAACTCTTGGACACCTCATTCGTAGCCTGCAGGCAAACCCAAGACCGATTCGTGGTCAGTCCCTCCCGTGGACGTTCCCAGATGGCCCAGAGTCATGCTTGTTGGTAGATGCTCTGCCGGAAACCGGTGCCACAGCTAGCACGAGAACCTGCGCCCTCCTGCTGCATCGCTCCCCCTGGATCGCTCGTGCGCCGAGACCTACCCTGGACTTCCCTCTCTTCTCGGCGATGGCCCACGAGATCAAAAATTCTCTGGTCGCGATCAAGACCATGGTGGAGTTGCTTCTGGAAAAGGACCCCAAGCTGGAGATGGCCCGAATCGTCCGGCAAGAGGTGGACCGCATCGTCACAATTGTAGGCCAGATGCTCAGTTCTTCTGCCCCCACGGAAACCCGAGCCAGTGACGTCAGCCTCCACGCCATCATCGAGGCAGTCTCGCAGATACTGCGACCTCAGGCACAGGCACGCTCGATCTCCCTCCAACTCAATCTGAGGGCATCGCAGGACCTTATCCACGCGGACCCTCGACAGATCGAGCAGGCGATCTTGAATGTCGCGATGAACGGGATGGAGGCAATTGAAGGTAGCGGCACACTGACACTCTCGACGGAGATCAGGGAAGCGCCGATGGCGTTAGAGGCTACTCGAGCAGGGCACTTCCGTCGGGTATTGGTCGTGGTGGTACGAGACTCCGGTAGTGGGATCCCCCCTACGGCGCTGGACCGCCTCTATGAAGATTTCTTCACCACCAAAAGCCGTGGAAGCGGCCTCGGGCTTTCCATTACCCGACGTGTGATGCAATCCCACGGAGGCTCGATCCTCGCCAATAGCTCCGTCGGCCAGGGCACTGTATTCGAACTCTCCTTCCCCCTCCTCCCCGAGGTCTCCCAGTAAGCCTCCCACGGTGCACATCCTAAGGACTTCAGAAGCATGGCCCCGATTAGGGCTTCACCCCCTTAGTCTCGGGCACAGCGGGGGCTCCGCCACTCGACTCAGCGGATTGGAGTCGCGCGAGCTTTTTCAAAAGAGCGTCCTTGGTTAAATCGAACATGGAGTTTGTCACACTTCCCAACGCGCCGCGTGATGCCTCAAAACGGCCGATGTTCATAGTCCAGCGAGCCATATGGAGCTGAACGCCCTGACGTTCGATGTCGTCGCGCGCAATCCTAAACGCATTCGTCCAAGCGCCCAGCGCCTCCGCCGCACGCAATTCAATCACCCGGCGATCCGCCTGCGCATCCGCGCTTTTAACTGCAGGAAAGCCGTAGTAACTTTGCGCAAGTTCCGCCGCAAGAATGAAGTTTTCAGGATCGAGCTCAAAGGCTTTCCGATACAAGGCCATCGCCCGATTCAGAACCCCAAGTTGATTGGTTTTAAAGAGACGCGAAGCTTCGTCCCTAAACAGGTAGACCACCGTAGCAAGATTCTTGTAATAACTCGACTCTCCGGGAGCGAGTTCGATGGCTTTTGCGTAATGAAAAAAGGCGTTGGTCACGGGGCCATGGTGACCATAGTAGTCTCCCAGATTGTTCCAGGCAGCCGAATCAGCCGGATCCAGCTCATTCGCCCGACGCCACTGCACCACGGCAGCGTTCTCGTCAGAAACCTCATTCAGGAAGGAACCGTAAGCAACCCGAGCTTTTGAATAGCGAGGATGCTTGGCAACCAAATCTTCATAGGCCTGCCGCACAGGCCCAAGCTTACCCTCAATCAGGGCATCGGTGGACAACGGCTTGATCTCCGGTGCTTTCTTGACCCGCGCGTCCTCCGCCTCTAACAAGGCGTCAATCTCACCACGCGCCTTATCGTCGAGCTCCATGACCCGCTTCAGGTCGAGGTACGCGGGGTTCTGAAGATCCGCTGAAGAGGGCCGCTGCGCGGTGGGGGTGACCAGCCTTAGCAGATTGCTGGTGGTCACCTGATTCGTGGAAAGCAGCACGCTGAGCAATCCGACAAGGAGATCGTTCACGCGGTGGACCTTATCAGTGGCGGCCCTAGGTGGAAGCCCGAAAACGCGACCCACTCAGCGCGTCACGAGCCGCACGCTCCCATCGGGCTGTAATACCAAGCGTCCTTCCTTAACCGTCGAATTGGTTTCAGTCCTATCCACCCGCCCCAGGAGCTGCAATTGAGCGCGTAAAAAGGCAGGGTCAGTCCACCGCGACTCAAGATTACGGCTTGCCGCCTCCAATTGAGAAATCCGGTTACTTCGCGCAACTGCCTCTCCTCCCGCCCTCTCGAGCGACAGGTTCAAGACGACGAGCGAATTACTGACTTCCTTCACAGACAGGCTGGCCTGTGCCAGATGCTGCCGAAAGTCCTCTCGCTCATCTTCGAGCTCGAGTACTTGCAGACGAAGTCGGTTTGAGCTCACTTTGGAAGATTCAAGCAGCGCCACATGGTTGGACTGCAAGACCTGAACCCCCGCACGCAGAACCGGTAACTCGTTGGTGGCTGCGTTATGTTCTTGGGTGAGTATTTTCAGCCCGGTCTGGAGTGTGTAGGAAAGTCGGCTCTGCTCATCGAGCTTGAATACAGCCTGATGCCAGTCATTCGAAAGTTTCTGATAGCTGACCGCGGCCTCCGACAACTCCACAGAAGCGGTCCGCGATTTCATGGCTAAGGCAGCCCCCAAAATCACGCAGCCCACGACCGGAATCAGGACGGAGGTTTTCATCGGATTGTAGCGGAGGAAGCCGCGGCGAGTCCGGCTGAGGCTGACGATCCGGCAGCCGCCGCCCTGGCAGGAGGCGTGAAGGTGCGGAGCATCCATTCGCGCAAGCTGGACTGCACAACAGCGGGCACCCTCTCATCAATCACGGAGGTCGTTCCCTTGATTCGCATCCGCACATCCTGCGCATTGGCGATCTGGATCAAAACTTCGGGTGCCACAGGGTAGAGCGCAGCGACCACCCCCGGACGGCCTTTGACCACGTGCTGACTGTTGGTTGAGGAAAAGCCCTGCCTCACCCCATCAATCAGGAGGACCAGCGACTCACCGGTATTCTGGAGAGTGAAGTCCGGGGAGGGAGTGAACTCTGCCACAAGATAGTAATCGCGGGTTTGATCACGGCGAACTTCTCTGCGCGCATTCAACCAAACGGTGCGACGGTCCATGATGCCTCTCGACACCTTATTGTGAGTCAGTTCATCGATCTTCACCCCATCGTAGAGATCCACATGAGAACGCCCCCGCCCCCCGGCGCACCCGCAGGCGACAAGAGCAGTGACCGCGCACATCCAAAGGAATTTCATCTACCTGTTGTCGGCCATGGACCGCAACGTGTCAAAATCGGAACGGCGCGGGGTATGGTATTTTTCCTACCCGTAACATCCCCTTCACCTTTCCGTGACTTTGGCCGGAATATCCAGACGGTTCCCAGACATCTCCATTCCCCAGAAACGACCCACTGCCAATCGCCTTGCGGGCTTTTCGGGCACGGATCCTTCCACACTTGAGCGCCAGAACAGCCTGAATACTTTCACCTCGTCGTAACCAAAGGGTCAGGTTCATGCCATGCACTCACGATAGATTTTGCGAACAGTGATCCCAAACAAACGAACAACGAGTATTCACATGAACAGAAAGCGAACGAACCCATTTCCAGGCCTGGCCTCGGCGCTAGTGCTGGCTGTTGCCAGCACCACAGCAGTCGCCGATACCGTCCAGGTAAACAACGCCAGTATCAGCGGAACGGTGAATTGGTACCGCACCAACACTTATGTGCTGAACGGTTTCGTCTTTGTCGAAAACGGCGAGGTGCTGAACATCGAAGCCGGTACCGTTGTGAAGGGTGAAGGCGGCGAAGGTGCCAACATCAGCGCCCTGGTCGTTGCCCGCGGCGGAAAGATCTTCGCCAACGGCACACCCGCTCGCCCCATCATCTTCACCTCCGTCCTCGACGAAGTGAACGACCCTGACGACTTGGGCATCTGGGACCGCGGTCTGTGGGGTGGCATCGTCCTGCTAGGCAAGGCCAAGCTCAACACATCCGTGGACGCCTCCGGCAACGCCGCGAGCCCCAAGTTCGATGTCTATGAAGGCATCCCTTCCACCAATCCCAACTACCAGAACTTCGTCTTTGGTGGCGAGGATGATGACGACAGCTCCGGCAGCCTCCGCTACGTCTCCATCCGCCACGGCGGCAAAGTCCTCGAATCCAACAAGGAAATCAACGGACTCTCCCTCGGTGCCGTCGGTCGCGGCACCACCGTCGAATACGTCGAAACCTACGCCATCAAGGATGATGGATTTGAATTCTTCGGCGGCACGGTCAACACCCGCTACCTGATCAGCGCCTTCAACGACGACGATCTCTTCGACGCGGACCAAGGCCACAGCGGCAAGCACCAATTCTGGTTTGGCATCCACGCCTCAGA
>CAMAVD010000269.1 GCA_945861575.1 Akkermansia muciniphila | reverse complement strand
AGATCCGTAGAGATATCGAGGAAGCGCTGGCCTCGGTGAAGAGTTTCACTCGGGATGTTCACGAAGGCGTTGTGAAAGGGGCCCGCGGTGAGTTTAAGAATGTTCTGCTCATCGGCATCGGCGGATCGGCGTTGGGACCCCAGTTTGTCGCCAACGCCCTGGGTCATCCCCTCAAGGACAAGCTGCAGGTGCTGTTCTTCGATAATACCGATCCCGATGGCATGGACCAAGCCCTTGCGTCTGTGATCACGGAGCTGGGCCAGACCCTGTGTGTCATCATCTCCAAATCGGGAGGCACCAAGGAAACACGCAACGGCATGCTAGAGGCCCGTGCGGCCTACGAACGCGCCGGCCTGGTCTTCGGTGCCCATGCGGTCGCCGTTACAGGCTTGGACAGTGAGCTGGATCGCTACGCCGTCCAGAATGGCTGGCTCCGCCGATTCCCCATGTGGGATTGGATCGGGGGCCGTACCAGCGAATTATCTGCGGTGGGCCTCTTGCCCGCAGCGCTCCAGGGTTTGGATATTGATGGTCTTCTCGCGGGCGCTCGCGCTTGCGATGAGCTCACGCGTCAGCAGGAAGTGCGATCTAATCCAGCTGCTCAGCTGGCGCTCATGTGGTATCATGCGGGATCGGGGCAAGGGTCCAAGGACTTGGTCGTCCTCCCTTATAAGGATCGCCTGGTGCTCTTCAGTAAATACCTCCAGCAACTGATCATGGAGTCTCTGGGCAAGGAGCTCGATCTGGAGGGGCAGGTGGTCAATCAGGGCCTCGCCGTCTACGGAAATAAAGGGGCGACCGATCAGCACGCCTATGTGCAGCAGCTGCGCGAGGGATTGCACAACTTCTTCGTCACCTTTATCGAAGTGCTCACCGATCGGAATGGGCCGTCCATGGAGGTGGAGCCCGGGATCACGAGCGGTGATTTCCTCTCGGGGTTCTATCTGGGTACGCGTCAGGCGCTCTACGAAAAGGGACGCGAATCGATCACACTCACCGTCAAGGACGTGTCCGGGTTCAGCGTGGGCGTTTTAATCGCTCTCTTTGAACGCGCTGTTGGACTCTACGCAAGTATCATCAATATCAATGCCTATCATCAGCCTGGGGTGGAGGCCGGTAAGAAGGCGGCCGGAGTCATCGTCGCGCTTCAGGGGCGCGTGGTTGCATTTTTGAAGGCTCAGTCGGGAAATCCCCAGAGCGTGGCTCAGGTGGCGGACGGGGCGGGAAGCGATGATCGGGAGTCAGTCTTTAAGATTTGCGAGCATCTGGCGGCGAACCCGGGTCGCGGGGTGAAGAAGGTCAGCGGCACCACACCCCTTAACGCTCAGTATGCATCGGTCTGAGGTATTGCGCTCAGTTCACCACTGCGTCCGTGCGTGTCTGCTGCCCGAAAGGGGGCTGCACGCATTCCTGCTCGCTCTGGCTTTGTTCGGTCCTACGGGCTGCCATTCCAGTCGTGCTCCGGGAAAACCCTTGGCCCGGTCAGGCGATGAAATCATGGCCGCGGGGCAGCTCTTCCACACCGGCACGCGGGTTCTGCTCTGGATGGACCCCGGGGGCTACGACGCTTATCGCGTGGAGCGGCGGTTCGCTCCGATCGAGGAGTCTAGCTGGGAGAAGAGCAAGCCGAAGCTTCCTCCGGATTCGTCCCCGAATCGATACGGTCTTCGCCGGGAGCGACTGACCTCCAATCAGATCGCGCAGGTCCGGGGCGGTGGATGGCCACTCTCGCTTTTGCAGGATGTGATCGATCAGTTTGTGATTCACTTCGACGCCAGCGGAACGAGCAAGCGATGCTTCGGTGTCCTGCACGACAAGCGCTGCCTCAGCGTTCACTTCATGATCGATCTGGATGGAACGATTTATCAAACACTGGATTTGAAGGAGCGCGCCTGGCATGCGACAACTTCTAATGGTCGGTCGATCGGGGTGGAGATGGCCAGTCCGGGAGCCTTTGGCGTCGCAGAATCCGACGCTTTGAACCGCTGGTATCGCGAGGAGCCGGGGCAGGGGACGGTTTTGAAATTGCCGGAGGATGGGGCTGATTCAGGGTTTCAGGTCCCAGGCTTTGTGCCGCGTCCCGCGCGCTCTGGGCGGGTCATAGGCCGGATTCAGGACAAAGAACTGCAGCAGTATGATTTTACTCAGGAGCAATACGAGGCCCTCACTCGGCTGACGGCCACCCTTTGCAACGTGTTTCCGAAACTGCGTTGCGACTATCCGAAGACTGCGGGGGGAGACTTGGTTCGTGAGAAACTCGACGACCAGACGCTCAAAGACTACAGAGGTTTGATCGGTCACTTTCATATCCAGACCGACAAGGTCGATCCTGGCCCCGCCTTCGATTGGGAGAGGGTCACTCGCGGTGCGCGTCGGTGGATTCGTTAGGTGCCGTAAACGGGATGAGAGACGGGCCCCTGTCTTGGTGAAGCCCTGATCCACCGATTGGGACCAACTTACCTAGAGGAGGGAAGGGGCAGTTCGAGAAAGGGGATCAAAGGGAGGGAGATTCATCCTGGACGCTGAGTAAGTGTTTCGCTCGCCGCAGCCCGTTTTGTAAGCGGATCCATTTGGGTGGATGTCTCCGGATCAGCAGTGGGCCTGAATGTAAAGCTGCGGTCGATTTTGTCTCACTCGATTGTGAGGGTTCTTCTCCCATGAAAACGCTCCCGCTACGCCGACTTGTTCTCCAAATATCAGAGTGCTCACTGTCGGTCATTGTTTTGTTTCTCCTTGTTGTGAGCGCGGGGGCACAGGAGATGACGCAGGAAATTGTTGAACGCGGAGCGCATCACCGAGTGGGCATTTCTGTAATCTCCAGTGGCTCCTCCGGATACGGCATCAACTCGGTTCCAATAATCAGCTCCGCCACAGGCGAGAAATTTATGAAAAAATGTAAGGACGTATTGTTTTTGTGTGCTTTCAGACTCTGATCTAGGCAATGCTACCAACCTGCCATCCGCCGTCGCTCTAGGAGCTATGGCGGGACAGCACCGCTGCTTGAGAGAAAAAGCTGATCCTGGAGGGATTGAGGATCGGATACGAATCTGGGAATCGGGGGAGACATGAACGACTTGGTGCCCGCGCCCAAAGCGAACGTCGAGACTTTTCAGGTGCCGACGGCCCTGGAACGGCGGAACTCGGTTGGGAGAGGATTAGAGGAAAGGGGGGACGGCGCTGACGGCACTTTATCCGAGCTCACATCACAATAACCTCATTTCCTACGACACCACTCCTGCTGGAAAACGGCACTTCCTGCGACGGCACTCCGGCACTCAACACTTTGAGGGAAAAAGTTGAGCCTTGAGTTGTGCCTCGTCGGCGACGAATTGGCATAAATTTAACCGCGAATGGACGCGAATAGACGCGAATGCGAAAAAGGCTCCTGGGTTGTGACTTCTGGATTAGCGTTCATTGGCGTTTATTCGCGGTTAGGTTTCAAAGCCGGGCAGTTGTCCGTCGGTGGGTTTGGGGCAGCGGAGGCAGCCGATTCAACGGGCAGTATCCGCCCACCGGGGTCACCCATTGGAGCAATGAACGCCACAGTCATATCCGAAAACCAGGCAAAACGCCGTGTGGGAAGGACTGACGGTGTTGGTCCACTCTTGGTATCTGAACCTTGGCCCAGGAAAGCTCTTTCGCCTCGCTGCGTGTTGTGTTAGACTAGTCACTAGCTAGTCATACTCGAAACTCCCTATGAACACCGTTACCGCACTCGAAGCCAAAACTCGGCTCGGTGAGCTTTTGGACCGCGTTGCCAGAGGCGAAGAAGTCATCATAACTCGTTACGACAAACCCGTTGCCCGCATCGTGCCCGAAGGTGGCCACAACCTCTGCACCGTTCGTATGGGCGTCGATGGGCTTCGTGAAGTCCAAGAAGAAATCCAGAGACGAACCAAGGGCAAGGCAGCTCTCTCGGACGCGGACGTCCGGGCTGCCATCGATGAGGGCCGTCCATGAGCGATGGCTTCGTTGCAGATGCATCCGTAGCAATTGGCTGGGTGCACCCCGGCCAGGCGACTCCCCAGACGCAGAGACTTCTCCAGGCGATTTATGATGGAGCGCACGTCGAAGTTCCAGCGCTCTGGCCGCTAGAAATCTCCAACGCGCTGCTGGTTCTCACGCGCCGTAAGAAGCTCATTGAATCCGAGCGCCTTGCTGCGCTCGCGGCATTGCAGAAGGTTTCCGTTAAAATCGACCACGAGATGTCGGCGCTCGCCTTCACAAAACTATCGGCGATTGCAGCAGAGCATCAGTTGAGTGTGTATGACGCCGCCTACTTTGAATTGGCGCAACGACGAAAGCTTCCGCTTGCCTGTAAGGACGGCGCTCTTCTGGAGGCTGCCAAGCGTGCGCGTATCAAAACCATCTGAGGAGCGAATTCTTCCTCCTACGGCCCGCTCCACCAGAAATAGTGTTCAAATCTAACCATTTGATAATGGACACGACAAGCATCCCGTGTGGCTCAGGGGTCGTGGCTCAGGGTCAGTCCGTGTGACGACGGGGTCAGATCTCTTCCTTCTTATAGTGATTACTAATCGGCAGTGAAGATCTGTGACGACGGGGTCAGATCTCTTCCTTCTTATAGCCGCGTGTGACGACGGGGTCAGAGCCGTGTGACGACGGGGTCAGATCTCTTCCTTCTTATAGTGATTACTAATCGGCAGTGAAGATCTGTAGATTGACACTAAGGCAAGGCGGTTAAGGATTGATTATGCCGGAGGGTGGTATCATTTGACATTCCGTGGAAAGTTCTTTCTTGATCCAATCTGAACCGGTCCGGAGCTTAGTGAACCTCGTGCCTTTGTGCGAGGAATTCGGCTTTCTGGACCGGGTCTGGACACTGATGTTGTCGTGCTGAATAGCCCGTTCCAGAGTTGAGCTATCAGTCTTTGTTAAGTGATCGGCGTTGGCGTCGGAAAACCTTGAAGGGAGTGATGCCGATCGATCGCTGCATTCTTAAACATTTCACGCCAGAATCCGGTGCAAGACCTCACCCGCGACGTCGGTGAGACGGTAGCGGCGGCCGTTGTGGAAGTAGGTGAGCTGCTTGTGATCCATGCCGAGCAGGTGGAGCATGGTGGCGTGAAGGTCGTGGACGGAGACGCGGTCTACCACGGCGCGATAGCCGATCTCGTCGAGTTGGCCGTAGCTGATGCCACGCTTGATGCCAGCACCGGTTAGGAACATGCCGAAGCCGTTCGGATTGTGGTCGCGTCCACCATTCCCTTGCGACACAGGCATCCGGCCGAATTCGCCGCCCCAGATGACAAGGGTTTCGTGGATGAGGCCAGTCCGCTTGAGATCGGTGAGCAGGGCGTGAATCGGTTTATCGGTCGCGCGGCAGTGGCCCTTGTGATTGCCGTTGAGGTCGCTGTGCGCGTCCCATTCCCCATCGCTATAGACCTGCACAAAACGCACGCCTCGCTCGACGAGACGGCGCGCCATGAGGCACTTCGACCCGTAGGACCGCGTCTCCTCTTTATCGATGCCATAGAGCTCCCGTGTGGCTGCGGATTCCTTGCTGAAGTCGACGAGATCCGTCGCCTCCGCTTGCATGCGATAAGCGAGTTCGAAGCTCTGAATGCGTCCGAGCAGCTCCGCTTCGCCGGGCCGCGCATCTAGATGGCGCTGATTGAGCTTGGCCATCAAATCAAGCTGCGCACGCTGGTCGGCGCGGGTGACATCGTGGGGCCGGTGGAGGTTGATCACCGGGGTGCCACCGGACCGGAAGAGCGTGCCTTGATAGGATGTCGGGAGAAAGCCGGAGCTCCAGTTGAGGTTGCCGCCCTTCACGCCCTGATTGTTTCCAAGCACCACGTAGCCAGGCAGGTTTGTATTCGCGGAACCAAGGCCGTAGGTCACCCACGAGCCGGCGCTCGGAAAGCCGGCCCGCGGTATGCCGGTATTGATCTGGTAGAGTGCGGGAACGTGGTCGTTGGACTCGCTG
>CAMAVD010000268.1 GCA_945861575.1 Akkermansia muciniphila | reverse complement strand
GGAAAACGGCAGCCGAAGCGCGGCAGCTCTTCCAGCAGATGAAACGGCTCGAGAGCGCCGGGGCGTACGCGGCGGAGCTTGAGCTGGTTCCGCACACCTTCGCCTCCTATCTCAGCAGGAACACCCAACTGCTCCTGATGTCCCTCGGCTCGGGGTCAGGTTGTGATTCGCAGTTTCTGTTCTCCGACGATATCTTCGGTGATTATGACGAGCGCATTCCTCGCCATGCTAAGGCCTACCGTGACTTCCTGGGCGAGTATCGTCGCTTGCAGGAGCAGCGTGTCGCCGCCTTCAAGGAATATGCGGAGGACGTGCGGACCGGTCGTTTCCCGGCGGCGAACCATCTTGTGACCATGGACGATGCCGCTTTCAAGGAAGCCGTCGAAGCGATAGAAAGTGAACGTTGAACGCTCTGTTGGCTCAGTCACGCAAAACGTGGCAGTTGTAGCCGCCCGGGTTCTTGATCAGATACTTCTGATGGTAGGCTTCAGCCGAGTAGAACTTCGAAGCGACGGTGATCTCGGTCGTGATCGGCTTCCTAAACTTTTTGGCTTCATCCAGTTTCATCTTCACGGTCTCGGCGGTCTTCTTTTGCGCCTCGCTGAGGTAGAAGATGGCCGAGCGGTACTGTGTGCCCACATCGTTGTGCTGGCGGTTCAGCGTGGTGGGGTCGTGCATCCGGAAGAAGTATCCTAGCAGCCCCTCATAGCTGAGTTTTGACGGATCAAATTCCACCTGGATGGCTTCTGCGTGGCCGGTTTCCCCCGTGCAGATATCTTTGTAGGTCGGGTTGACAGTCTTTCCGCCGCTATAGCCCACCGTGGTCTTGGTAATGCCAGGAATCTGGCGGAGGATTTCCTCCATGCCCCAGAAGCAGCCTCCCGCAAGCAGTGCCGTCTCGTGCTCAGTCGCCTTGACCAAACCTGCCGCCACGAAGGCTCCGAGGAACTTGCCGTATCCTGCGGTTTCCATGGTTTCCATCGGCACGAATTTGAGCGCTGCAGAGTTGATGCAATAACGCATGCCGCCCTTATCGCTGGGACCGTCGTCGAAGACATGTCCCAGATGCGAATCGGCACCTTTCGAGCGCACCTCTGTGCGCACGCCACCGAAGCCGACGTCCTTCTTCTCGGCGATTTCCGTGCCTTGGATCGGCCGCGTGAAGCTGGGCCAGCCCGTGCCTGAATCAAATTTATCGAGCGAACTGAAGAGCGGTTCACCGGACACCACGTCGACATAGATGCCTGGTTTGTGATTGTTCCAGTAGGCGTTTTTGAAGGGCGGCTCGGTGCCGCATTGCTGGGTGACCGCGAACTGCTCTGCCGACAAGGCGCTTTTCAGTTCGGCAGGACTCGGTTTCTTGAAATCGGACATAGGGGTCAGGGATGGGGGTGTAGGTGTAGGTGTCTTCGAAGGGGTGGGGTTCTCGCTTCGCGCCCAGACGAAAACAACCGCGGTCAGGACGATGCCAGCCGTCAGACTCTTTATTGTTAATTGTTTCATATATGTAAGGTGTTTTGAGTCGCACCTGCGTTCGAAGCATTCACCGGATTGCCTCTATTTCGGCGCTGCACATGGAAGTCGCGCGCAGGGCGACAATCCTTACATTTGTCACAGACCAGTTCAAGCACGTGACTCACACCAGCACTGCCATTGTAGCGCCAAACCGCTCAGTGTGCGTTGCTTTTTTTTGAGGACACGCGCCTGGTGCGACGGGCTGTTGTTCCCCTCCTCGGCTCCTCAGCTCAAGGGTGATTTGACGTAGACTGCCCTGGAAGAAAACAAACCGGCCCCGGAGGCAATGCCCCCGGGGCCGGCTGCAATCAAGACCCACAGACTGCTGAGGCGCTCAGCGCGCCGCGCGGAAGAAGCCTTTCCCGCCGGTGGGGCTCACCGAGTAGGGGCTTACCGCCTGGGGGACGTCGGTCCAGGGACCGTCCACTGAGGGAGCTGACTGAAGCCTGCCACCGATGAAGTCGAGCTTCAGTCCGCTGAGGGTCACCGCAGGTGCAGGGATACTGTAGATACCTACGTTGTCGATGCCGAAATACCAACTGCCCGTGCCCGAGTGCGCGAAACGGAGCCGCACCTTTGGCTGGTTGTCGGCAAGCGGCAGGCGGTAGACCTCGACGCGCTTGCTCTCCACCGAATTGTCGTCGATGCGGCCGCTGATATAGGGTGCCAGGGTTTCATACCGATCCTCGGTGACTCCGATGAAGCTGCCCCACCGGCCGTCGGTGCCCTCGCCAGTTTCGGGGTTAATATACTTTGCGGCGTCGCCCTGAGGGCGGGTCAGGGTCAGGACGGGGTCGGTTTCGAGGTTCTCGTTACGGGCGATGTCCTTCGCGTCGATCATGTAAAGGACCGGCTGCCAAGTCGCGCCTTCGTCGATGGAATACTCCACTGCGCCTAAGCTGTCCTGGTTTTGCTCGTATAGGCTGTTGAAGGCCAGATAGACGTCCTGCTTGCCGGTGAGGTCCACGTCGGGGCTGAACGCCAATTGATATTCCCCGGAGCCGCGATTGTCGGATTCGCCATAGAGTAGGTTGCCATCGGCCAGAGTTTGCAGGACCGTGCTGTTTACCACCTGCCAGGCTGCCACGTTCAGACGTCGGCCATCGAACACCTGGGCGAATCGGGCCTTGGAGATCACAACCCAATCAAGGTAGCTGTCGGAGCCCGAATCATTCAGGTCAGCAGCCTTCGCTCCTTTGGTAAAATTCTGGAGCGTCCATCCCGCAGGAACCTCCCCTTCTGCAGCCGCATTGAAGGTCTCAATCCATACCGGCGACGGAAGGTAGATGTTCTCGTAGTTGCCGACGATGAAGGAGACCTCCTGCGACTTGGAGACCACCGGGGCTCCATTGTCGCTGAACTCGAGTCTGTATTTGTGGCTGGAGCCCGGCGAGAGGATCCACGCAGGGCTGTGGCCGATGGTGACCTTGCCTGGGCCGTCGACCGTAGCAGTGTGTGCAACGAGCGTCCCGTCGAGGAAGAGCTTGACCGAGGCGGGGTTGAGCGCTGTGCCGGCATCCTCGATGGTCGCCGAGAAACGTCCGTTCGGGTTGCTGTTGTTGCCGCCTTCCGCAGGGCTGATGCTGCTGATCGACGGCGTCGTGGGATCGGCGATGGCACTCAGATTTATACCGCTGATCGCGGCGGCGTAGATGCGGCTGATCTCACCCCCCGAGAGGGCGCGACGCCAGAACCCAAAATCATCAATCTCGCCATCGGCAATCCCCACGCCCCCGCCGTCTGTGTAGGAACCCGTGCCATCCTGCCCAAGGTTCATTGAGAGTCCGCCGCTGATGGATCGGGGAATCCAGTTACCCTCAGCGTCGAACGAAGCTACCGGACTCGTATCCACCTGGAGACCGTCGATGTAGCTGGTCGCGTTGCCGCCGCGGTCGACGGTCATCACCAGATGATGCCAGGCCCCACCACTCAACGTGGCTGCGGCCCCATCGTAATCCTTGCGGGGACCACCCACCTCGCGGTAGTTCCACTGGAATCGCCCGTCGCCATCGGTGGCAAGCACGAACCCCGAATTGCCGCCGCTGTTCCAGTTCTTGTTGCCGAACAGGGCGGGATCGCCCGACCAGGAGTTGAAGCGAACCCAGAGCGACACCGTAAAGCTCACATCGGTGCCCAGATCGAGAACCGCGTTGGGATCACCCTCCTCCCCAAGATTGGGATTGGGAAAGTGCAAGAAATTGAATTGAGATTCACCTTCGGGAACGAGCGACGCGTTCTTGTAGGTCCAGAACCTCAAGGCCCCGCGCCAAGGCGACCGGCAGCCTCGGTGTTGGCTCCTCCCGCCAGGGTGGGAATGACATTGCCGGTGGTGTCGGCGATGCTGCCGTCAAAGGGCAGATGGATGACGAGTCCCTCTTGGAGGGTTCCTGCGACTGCGCTTCCGGCCAGACAAAGACCGAGGGCGCCGACAAGGAGGTTGGTTTTACTGAGTGTTGGGGTTTTCATGACTGGCGTGAATCGAGCCCTGCGGGGCTCCTAGGGTTTGTTACAAAGGGGGGGAAAGGGATACTGATTGGCGGGGCGCATGGGAGGCCAGGGGCACAAACTGCCAAATTACTCCGTCCCCACACTGGTCCCAAGTACGACATTAGAGCCAATCTTTTGGAGCCACCCAGAAAAGACGACTTCTCATGAGCCCAACAGAGTGCCATGACAAAGCAGTCAGATAAATGCAGGTGCCCGCTTAAGCCAGATCAATAGCAGAAAATGCCGCCGTCTGACAAGTTCAATGTGAATTCAAATCGGGAAATGTGGCAGTGCAGTGGCAGAGCTTGGGACCTTTCGAACTTGGACGTCTCAGGGGGATGAAGACGTCCCCGGGACGGGCGGCGCAGCCGGCCTAGCATCCAGTTGTTTTTGCAGGCTTAGCATGGGTTCCTGTCCGGCCCGGACGAGCCCGTGTCGGGGATGATCCAGCCGACCGCTGGATTCCCACACCTCGGCATTGATTCCAGGTCTGTTAGAGGATACGAATCCCAAATGAACGCCACCTGCCGAATGCTCCTTGTGAGTTGCTTTCACCTCCTTATGGGAATCGGCCTCTGCCCCCAAGCCGCCCTCGCCGCCGGGTTTGCCTCCGAGAAACCCGGGTCGGAAGGGGATGGCAACTTCATCGTCGGACCCGGCTACACGATCGACCGGGATCTCACAGACCTGGGGAACCCCAAAGGGAAGTATTTCGAGTTTTCCCTGCGTCTTGCTGAGAGTAAGATCTTTCGTGGGGACGACACCACTCTCGAGCCCGCGAAAAAGGAGGTGCGAACCGAACGAAAGATTTTCGTTTTGAAGGCTAAAGGTTATCATCATCGCTATGTTTTCAGCAAAGCGACGGGTCACTGCGACAAGCGAGTCTTCGAGCTCACGTTGGCCGATACGCTGGTCTGGGTTTGGCGCGGCTACAAAGCCGAGTGATGCGGATGAAGCATTTGTGGGATTGCGTGCGCTTCCTCCTTTTCCCTAGGCTTGTCCCACCATGAGTCTAGCGCGCAAACTCCTTCATACACGCTATCGCGTGAACGATCTTGAGAAGACGGTCGTTTTCTACACCCAGATCCTCGGCCTTGAGGAGGTCCGGCGGCACAAATCGCCTCGCGGATCTGAGTTGGTCTTTCTCAAGGCTCCCGAGAGCGAGGAGACGATCGAAATCTGCTCCTTCCCTTCCAGCGGTCCGGTGCAGGTGCAGGCCGATTTGACCCACGTGGCCTTCGAGGTGGATAGCCTTGAGGCGTTTGGTCAGCATCTCGCCAAACATGGATTGAAATACTCGGACGGCCCCACCCTTAAGTCTAACGGAGGTGGGTTCGCCTTTGTCGACGCCCCTGAGGGTTATGAGATCGAACTGATTCAAAAGGCCGATCAGTTGCTCGGCCCAGGGAGCTATTAGGGAAGAGACTCCGAATGGGTCCTAGCGCCGTAGTTTGGGACTGCCCGCTGCTCTGGGGTTGCCTGCGTACCCCCGTGTGGGCGGTTCTGGCGTCTGGGTTTCTGATCCTTTCTGCCGTGGGGCTTTACGGTGCGGTCGCGGCTGTAAACCCTGCGGCTGAGGTGCGGGCCGCGATGACGGATGTGGTGGAGTTGCGCAGTTGGATCGAAGCTCGCATCCGTGATCCGAAGTTTCAGGGCGCGCGCTGGGGAATTCAAGTATGGGCTCTGGATGCCCAAGCGGCTGTCTTCGAGCACGCGAGCGAGCAGGTGCTCGTGCCTGCCTCCAACACCAAACTTTTCACCGCCGCCCTTG
Organism: Akkermansia muciniphila; assembly: GCA_945861575.1. Lineage (GTDB taxonomy): Bacteria > Verrucomicrobiota > Verrucomicrobiia > Limisphaerales > UBA11320 > UBA11320. Next base: position 290 of record CAMAVD010000268.1, on the reverse strand, counting down.
CGTTGGATCGCCTGGGACCCGACTTCAGAATCCGCACCTCCGTATTGGCGTCGAGGAGCCTCGGCCGGTCTGGGCGGGTGGAGGGGGGGCTCGCTTTAGTGGGGCGCGGGGATCCTGGGTTTGGGGCTGGCACGAAGAACCTTTCTTTGTTGGGAGAGCAGCTGGCCGCGAGGGGCCTGCGCTCCGTGAGCGGGGATGTGTTGGCGGACGCTCGTTTTTTTAATGGAAGTCTCTTCGGATCGGGGTGGATGGTGGAAGACCTGGATGCCTATTACAGCCCTGAGGTTTCG
>CAMAVD010000267.1 GCA_945861575.1 Akkermansia muciniphila | reverse complement strand
CGCGCCGTGCATACGAACATTGCCTACCAGGCGGTGAAAGGGGCCATCCCACATCTTACCCGTGCGCTGGCGAGAGAGTGTGCCGACGACAATGTCCGGGTGAACTGCGTCGCTCCCGGCGTTATCCGCACACGGTTCCATGCGACAATGAGCGAGCAGCAGAAGAAGTTGAATCTGGAGCAGCGAATCCCCCTGCATCGCGAAGGCTCACCGGAGCAGGTCGCCAGCCTGATTCGCGAGTTGGTCACCAATGACTACATCACCGGCGAAACGATGACCATCGACGGCGGACTCACGATGCGCATCGCTTAATTCTATCCGGGTGACCTTGATCAAAGCCAACTCGAGTTACCGATTGCACGACCAGAGCCTCGGCAGCGAGAGCGACTAGCCGATTACGATTACGATTACGAGGCACCCTGCAAAAATCTGTGATGCGCCCGCCGATGGACGGGGGCCGACAATCTTCTTGGCCTGTTGGAGGGGCTCTCCCTATGCTTGGGCATCGACACAATGAAAACCTATAATGTAGGCGTGATTGGCTATGGATGGGCAGCGACCGCTCATATTGCCGCCATCAACAGCACCGGCAAGGCTCGGGTTTGCTCGATCCTCTCGTCCCGTCCTCTCGACGATGCGCAACTGTCCGCGCAATACGGCGGTCCGGTAAAGTCCTTCACAAATCTCAAGGCCTTCCTGGCGCAGCCTGACCTGGAGGTGGTGGATATAACGGGCTATCCATGGGAGCATAGCAAGAATGCCATCGCGGCGGCCAACGCGGGCAAGCATTTCATTCTGGAGAAGCCCATCGCCCTCACCTGGAAAGAGTGTTTGGCCATCGAAGCTGCGACCCGTAAGAATAGCGTCAAGACCTGCGTCTGTTTCGAGGTGCGTTACTCCGGACAATTCCTGACCACCAAGTCCGTCATCGACAATGGCCTGTTGGGTCGCGTGCACTACGGGGAGGTTGACTACTATCACGGGATTGGGCCTTGGTATGGTCAATATCGGTGGAACGTCACCAAGAAGGGCGGGGGTAGCAGTCTGCTCTCGGCTGGCTGCCATGCGCTGGACGCGCTGCTCCTCTGCATGGGGGGCGAGGTGGAATCGGTCACCAGCCTAAACACCACCTCCACGCATAAAGACTTCAAGGCTTACGAATATCCCACCACCACGACCAGCCTGATCAAATTCAAGGATGGCCGGGTAGGTAAATGTGCGTCGGTCATCGACTGCTTCCAGCCCTACTATTTCCATGTGCATCTGGTTGGGAGCGAGGGGAGCCTGCTCGACGGGAAGATCCATTCCAACAAGATCGCCTCGTTGAACAAGAAGAATTGGAGCCAGTTGAGCATCCATCCCATCGATTCAGGAGACGTTGCCGATCATCCGTATCAGACGCAGTTCGAGGCCTTCTTCAAGGCGTTGGACGAGGGCAAGGAGATGCCCTTGACCAGTCTGAACGAGGCTTTGAAATCGCATCGGGTGATTTTTGCGGCGGACAAGTCGGCTGCGGCCGGCGGACGTCCTGTGAAGATCAGCGAGATTCCCTGGTAGAGAGAGCCATCGATGCCCGCTACCCGACCAACGGTTTTCGCCATTGCTGCCCATCCGGACGATATTGAGTTCATGATGGGCGGCACCCTGCTTCTGTTGCGGGATGCGGGTTGCGAACTGCATTACATGACGCTGTCAACCGGTTCCCTCGGCAGCTCTGTCTATTCCACTGCCAAGACCCGTCGGATGCGCCGGGCGGAGGCGCAGGAGGGCGCGAAGCGGCTCGGGGCAGAGTGGCATGCTCCTTTGGCTGGCGATCTGGAGATTTTTTATGATCTCAGAACGCTGAGACGCCTCGCCGCGACGGTGCGGGAAGTGAATCCGCAGATTCTACTGACCCATTCCCCCATGGACTACATGGAGGATCATACCAACACCTGTCGTTTGGCGGTCACGGCTGCCTTTGCGCGCGGGATGCCTAACTACGTCACCGTGCCGCGGCGGCCACCGGTTTCCGGCGAGGTGACGGTGTATCACGCCCTTCCACATATGCTAAGGGACCCGCTGGGAAGGCGAGTCATCGCTGAGCTTTTTGTGGATGTGGAGAAGGTGCTGCCGGAAAAGCGGGCTGCTGCGGCGGCGCATCGGAGCCAGAAAGAGTGGCTCGATGTTTCGCAGGGGATGGATTCCTACCTGACGACGATTGAGAGTTTCTCGAGCGAAGTGGGCCGTGCTTCGCGGCGCTTCCGGCATGCGGAAGGGTGGAGACGGCATCTGGCGGCTGGCTTTTGTTCCGAGGGTGCCGATCCCCTGAGAAAAGTCCTTGGAAAGCGCTGCGTTCGCAATGCGGCTTATGACCGTCAGACCGTTTGACGAGTATGGATAGTTCGGTGGTGTGACTCTGTGATTTTATGCGCAAGCTTAGCTCTATCTCTCCAGATTGGTGGGACTACACGACCCTAGATTCCGAACTTATTCGGGACGCGGCCGCTTTGACCCCCGAGAAACTTCGCCGTCTTTCGCGGCCGGGATTTCAGGTCGTCTTCTATGATACTTTGGAGGACTTCTATCTCGCTGAAGCCCTGGAGTACATCGCGGCATGGAAAGCCTCCACAGCCGACAATCCTGTGGGAATCTGCGGGCCCATTGGGCCGACCGAGCAATTGCCCTTGGTGGCCCGCATCGTGAATGCGCTTGCTCTCGATATTCGGTCAGGACATTTCTGGGGAATGGATGAATGGGTGGTGGATGGACGTGAGGTGCCCGTCAGCCATCCGCTTTCCTTTGAGAAGGCCGACCGGGATCTCTGCTTCAGTCGGATCGATCGCAAGCGGGTGATGCCCGACGCGCATCTTCATTTTCCCAAGGCGGACACGCGCGGGTATCGGGGGAGTTGGGAGGCGGGGGTACGCTGTGCTGTGATGCAGGGAGGGCAGGGAGATGTGAAGCATTGGGCGTTCAACGATCCGTTCCGTCGCAAGGGAAAGCATCGGAACGCCCCGCCATCGGCCGCCGAGTTCCGTGCGCTTTCCACCCGGGTGGTGGATCTTCACCCTCTCACCGTGGCACAGAACGCCCGGACCTCGGGCGGCGGCAACATCTCTCTGGTTCCCACCCAGGCGGTGAGCGTGGGGCCTTTGGAGACCTGGAAAGCCGATAAAGTGTCCATTTGGCACGCTGGCAATCACGACAATCCCTTTGGGCAGCGCCTGACGTCCCTTATGATTGCCAAGCGCATCGTGGACACAGCCGTTCCGATGTCCGTGCTCGCCGACCATCCGAATGTCCAGTTCAACTTCTACCGACAGGGAATCGGGAGCTGCCAGGTGGAGATGCATTGAAATCAGGTTTTAACAGCCCTTGACGTTTGGTGTGTCAGATCCTATTTGATGGAGCTTTATATGAGCACTGCCGAGAAACATTCCTTTCAAGCCGAGATTCAACAGTTGTTGGACATCGTCATTCATTCGCTTTACACGGATAAAGAGATCTTTGTTCGCGAGCTAATCTCGAATGCAGCCGATGCCTGCGAGAAGGTGCGCTTCCTTCAATCCTCAGCTCAGGAGGTCCGAGACTCGGAAGCCGTTCTCGGTATCCAGATCTCCTCTGACGAGGCGGCTGGCACCTTAACCTTTTCCGACACGGGATTGGGGATGAGCCGTGAGTCGCTGGTGGAGAACCTGGGGACGATCGCTCATTCAGGTACCAAAGCCTTTCTGAAGCAGGTGGCGGAGGAGAAGAAGGCGGATGCCAGCTTGATCGGCCAGTTTGGGGTTGGATTTTATTCTGCCTTCATGGTGGCGGATCGCGTCACGGTCGACACCCTCTCGCACGCGGCCGGTGAGGCTGCCTGGCGATGGACGAGTCAAGGGACGGGCGGCTATGAGTTGGAGCCGTCGACTCGCACGCAGCGGGGAACCGAGATCACCCTGCACCTTAAGGAGGAATCCCGTCATTTCGCTAAAGCCACGGAGATTGAGTCCATCATCAAGCGCTACTCGGCGTTCGTGCCCTTTTCGATTGAGTTGAATGGGAAGCGGCTCAATACAGTTCAGGCATTGTGGACCCGGAGTCGGAATGAGATTAAGGACGAGGAATACAACGAGTTCTATCAGTTCATCGGCCACGACCATCAGCCGCCTTTGCTTCGCCTCCATTTTACTGCCGATGCCCCGTTGGCCATTCAGACCCTGCTCTTCGTTCCCCAGATGAATCTGGAGAGCATGGGCCTGGGGCGCGTGGAGTCCGAGGTCAATCTCTACTGCAAGAAGGTTCTTATCCAGCCCAAGGCCAAGGGACTGTTTCCGGAGTGGCTGCGTTTTCTGCGTGGGGTGGTAGATAGCGAGGATCTTCCGCTGAATATCTCGCGGGAAACCATGCAGGATAGCGCCCTGATGCAGAAGCTCAACAAGGTCCTCACCGGCCGCTTCCTCAAGCATTTGGACGAAACAGCCACCAAGGATCCAGACACCTACCTGAAGTTCTATGGTGAGTATAGCCGCTTTCTCAAAGAGGGTATTGTTACGGACGGTGCGCATAAAGAGGCACTTGGGAAGCTGGTCCGCTATGAAAGTTCCACCCTCGAAGCGGGAACGAAAACCTCACTGGCAGACTACGTGAAGCGGATGCCTTCGGATCAAAAGGAGATTTACTGTCTACTGGCTCCTACCCGCGAGGCGGCCTTGAACAGCCCGTTCTATGAGGTGTTTTCCTCTCGGAACTACGAAGTGCTGCTGCTTCAGGATCCGTGGGATGAATTTGTGGTGGAGCATCTCGACTCCTTCGATGGCAAGGACCTTCGTCTCGCTGAGAAGGCGGACCTGGACCTCACCGAGGCCAAGTCGCCGGCGCTCAACGACGAGCAGGCTTCGGGTTTGTCCAAGTGGCTCAAAGAGACGTTTGGTGAGCGTGTCAACGAGGTGCGCCTTTCCAAGCGGTTGGTCGACAGTCCCGTCATTGCGGTGGACAGTAATAAGCATATGACGGCCTCGATGCGCCGAATGATGCGCAATAGTAAACGCGACGGATTGGGTCTGGAGTCCGGTCAGTGCGACTTCGAGATCAATCCATCGCATCCCATGCTGGGACAGTTGGAGGCTCTGCGTCAGAAGGATGCTCCCCTGGCAGCGAAGGTGGCCGAGCAGCTTTACGACAATGCGCGCGTCGCGGCCGGAATAGTAGAGGATCCCCGCGAGACTCTGCGACGATCAAACCAGCTCATCAGCGAATTGCTCACCGCGCGCCAGAGTTAGCAGCCCGTCTAAGGATTCCTCCAGCAAAACCCGAATTTATTTTTGCACGGTCCCTAAGTTGCCCGCTGTTCATCGACTGCGGGCAACTTTTACGGCTAGGGTATAGCGGTTACCCGATTTTCGAAGCCTGGAAGGCGCGTCAAAGGCTGTGGACAGTATGGCAGAGGAGAGGGTTGCAGACTTTTTCCCGCTGGCGAGCACGCGTCCTTGGTGCAGGATCAGAGCGTGGGTGAACACGGGCATGATCTCCTCCACATGATGCGTCACAAGCACCAGGGTGGGGCCACTTCGCCTGCGACCTAAGGCTTCTAAGAAGACCAAAAACTGCTCCCGAGCCGCTGGGTCTAGTCCGGCACACGGCTCATCCAGGATGAGGAGGCGGGGGCGAGCCATCAGGGCGCGTCCGATCAGTATTCGCTGTCTTTCTCCCTGTGAGAGATAGAGCCAAGGACGATCGGCCAGATGGAGCGCCTCGACGCGCTGCAGCATTTTGCGTGCGGCCGACTGGTCCTTTCTTCCTGGGACGCCCCAGTAGTCGATCATGGCATGGCGTCCGCTTGCGACCGTAATGAGTGCTGGTTCGTGATCCGGCATCATTTGGCGGATGGACGAGCTCACCAGGCCTACGTGGGTGCGGAGAGCCCTCCAGTCCGAGTTGCCGAAGGTTTCGCCCAGGAGGGTCATGATTCCCTCGGTGGGCGTAAGGTAGCCGGTGAGCGCACTCAGGAGTGAGGTCTTGCCGGAGCCATTCGCCCCCAGGATTACCCAGTGCTCTCCACGTCGTGCCTCCCAGTCAACCGCTTGCAGGATACGCGTTGTCCCGCGT
>CAMAVD010000266.1 GCA_945861575.1 Akkermansia muciniphila | reverse complement strand
GCGGCTTACGCAGAGCACACATCGATTCATACGGAGCGGTGTCAATCGCCGGAATCGTGACGCAATCAGAAGGAAGATCTCCTCCAGTGTGCTCAGCATAGGCCGTGGTGCTTTTCTTTACCCTTGGCTGCTAGGGGTGGCGCTGCTGTCGATCGTGGGGCTGCAGTTGGCTCAGGCGGGGCAGGGCGGAGCTACGGTAAGAGTGGAGCAGATCTACGACGCCGACGGTCAGCGAGTGGGGAAGCGGGTTATTGCGCTGGATGGCGAGACGGGCGCGTTCCGTACCAACGAGCAACGGTTTCTTTTGGAGGGGTTGAATCCAACTTGGTCCAAGTCAGGGCCTGTGCGATGGGGGTATGCGGGAGAGGTGTGGGATAGCCAGTTGGGGATGTATGAGCTGCGGGCGCGGCAATACCGACCTGAGCACGGGCGATTCTGGACACTGGATACCTTTGAAGGAAGGCCAGTCGAACCGCTCTCACTGCACAAGTATCTTTATTGTCATGGGAGCCCCGTGATTGGGCCGCGGCACGAAAGCGATATGAGAAGGAGCATCAAGAGGTAGAAGCTTGGTTGACCACTCTCGAATAGGCATAGGTAGAAAAAACAGTGACGGCTCCCAAGTCCGGCATCGTGCGGCCTTCAAAGCGATCGAGTCTGAGCTCGTCATCGAAGGGCTTGAACGCAAGGTCGGGCAGTTGACCATGGAACTGGCCTGGCTCAAAAAAAGTCCATGCAGCTGGGGCTCTAGAGGAGCGTATGGAGCTGGTAGAGCCCATCGCTGGAGGCCCCAACGTTCGAGCGCAGTGCGGGTTCCTGGGCGTCAGTCGCAGCGGTTACTACTAAGGACCCGCCGCCTGTGAGACCCGAGAACCTGGCTACCCTCCGCCGCCTGGCTCTCAATCTTCTCAAAAACGAGACCACCAAGAAACGTGGAATCCGCGGACTCCGCATCTCTTTGGCTCCAAAGGCACGGATGATGACAAACACCTTGGACCGAAGGAGTCTGAGAAGTTCATCGCGGATTACTCGGCGCGAGTCGAGATGGCGTATCTCGAGCCACTCCTCGAGCTCGTGCTTACGCAGAACCGTCAGCGACCTGAACCGGTTCCTGAAACGGTGATCCTTCGCTTGGTGGACAAGTTAGAACCGCCTTCGATCATTGAAAGCCACGGGCTCGAACTCCATTGCTGAGCACCGGATTTCGATGGGTTTCGTGCGAAGCGACCTGCCTTCCAGGCCGTTCGAGGAGCGGCGATGTTTGCCATAGCAAAAGATCAGTGCGGTTTCCGATCTCTGGTGCGTTTCAGCATTCATCATGCATCTGCCTATCTGCCGTTAGTCGCCAGGACTTGTCAGAGAGCACAGGTTGCATGATGATGAGCCGGGGTGCCTATGCAAAATCCGACATCAGCTGAGATCCTCGTCGTTATGGGAGACGTGCACGCAAATCTTCCATTGGCCCTCCGCGGCCTGGAACGTATCGAGGAGGAATGCGGACAAGCCATCGCCCAGGTGTTTAGTGTCGGAGACCTGGGATTGTTTCTGGATCCTCTCGATTGGAATTTCCTGAGCGGCCCGAAGAAGCACCGGCACCCCGAGCGAACTCCTGCAATCGTCGAGGCCTGGAATGCTTGGCGCTGGCCCCTCGCGATGATTGGCGGAAACCACGAGCCAAATTTCGCCGAAGCGCCTGACTTACTACAAGCGGGAGGAGCTCGAGTCTCTGCTCGCTCTTCCGGTCGCTCCGCATCTGCTCCTCACCCACGATTGGCCCAAAGAACCGGCCGGGGCGCATGCGAATTTCCCGACCCGTCCCGAGAGTCATCTGGTGGAGACCCTTCGGCCTCAGTATGTCTGCTGCGGCCATCACCATCGAGCCGAAGCCTTCCGGCTGGCGGCGAGCGAATGCCGGGCCCTCAGCATCATCCAGGACCGGGAACCCTCCGACAGGGAGAGCATTCGACCGGGCTGGGCGTGGGTTTGTCGGTGGGATCCCACCACATGCTCGCTCTCCGAGCTTGGCTATTGGCCGCCGCTCCCAGCCGCCGTTGGGAGCGAGTGATCGCGGGGGCCGAGTTGGTGGCGGGCGGTTCGGTCGAATGAGAGAGGGGCAGAACTTCGGAGTTGGTATCCATTGGCAAGTGATCTTTGCGCGCATGATCGGCGGGTCATGTCACCTGCGCTCTCCATCCTCTACAAATCACTTCGTGACCCTTACCTTTCACTTGCGGCGGATGGACCGGATATCCCGGTTGCTCTCCCAAGGAAAGGAAACATGAAATTAATCGTCGAAGTGAACTCAAGGCTAGTGCTCGCGCAACCGGGAAGTCGCGGTCAACAAACCGCCTGGCAGGGGGTGTGGGGTGTGACAAATAACTGTAGTGGGCAGCAGCCAGGAGTCCGTTGACGGCTTATGTCCTGCCCTGGGGAATCTCCAGCTCCAAGGTTCAGGTCGCCTTGTTCTCCAAACAACTGATCGACGGTGGGGAGGACTTCGAAACTTTCCTCCAGCTGATCAATAAGGATGCCTACGAAGCCAAGATTGTTCTGAGTAAGTGACACCATAGAGCGAGAGGGATCGTTAGAAGCGTAAGGATGGGGCGGGCTTTCAGCCCTTGGCGATGGGCTGAATGGTTTCTCCTGGGGCTTCACCCCAGGCTGGGATGGAACGCACCGTTGGCGCTGGAGTTCGATACCGTGGTCCCGGGAGGGATCGTCTCCGATTCCGGCTGCTAGCTGACCCTCCATTGCCGCTGGAGTTCGACGGGCCACAGGCCCACCACCATCCCAGCCTGGGCTAGCGGCCCAGGTCATGGACCAAACCAACAGCTAAGGGCTGAAAGCCCGATCCATTAGCCCTGGTCCGAAGACAGCCGCAAGAAGAGCCGACCGCGTTGTTGCCTGGGAGGGCAACTCCCTTCGGATGTAGAAAAAAGGGAAGTGCGCAGCAGCCAGGAATTCGTTTCGAAGGGAGTTCGACTTTGCGGTTTGAGAGATAAAGCATGCGGCTTGCGTGCGTAAAAGGGTCAGTTCGTTCTCTTCAGCGGGAGATATAAATCGATCGTCGTGAATGGCTCTGGCACCGGATACCTCAAGACTGTTTGTGATTACGTCCACCTCAATCCGGCACGGGCGAAACTGTTGAAGATCAACCAACCGCTCCGGACGTTCGCCTGGAGCAGCTGGCCCCTGTATCTCATGGCCCCCTCCAAACGCCCCGCTTGGTTGTTCGCGAAGGGATTGCTCGGGGAGCATGGGATCCCGAAAGACAGCACTGCCGGACGCCGAGAACTGGAGCGCCGGGTGGAAGCACAACGGTTGGCGGAGGAGACGGGTGAGTATAAGAAGATCCGTCGCGGCTGGTGCCTGGGCGGGGATCAGTTTCGCAAGGAATTGCTGGCTCACATGACGGAGCGACTGGGCCCGGAACATTACGGCGCGGAGCGATTGGAGACCCAGACGGATGCCGCGGAGCGGATTCTCGCCGAGGAGTTGGACCGACGCAAGTGGACGGAGGATGATCTGAGGAAGCGCCCCAAGATTGGCACAAGTTATTGACTATCAGTGGATCGGATGCAGCGAATCGCACTTTCACGATGGTTACGCGATCATCCAGTGATCTTGGCGTCCTGTGTTCTGGACCCCGGCCCGCCGCATGAATCCGGCCGAAACCCATGGCTTGATGCGTTTGGTTAGTGGCAAAATCGGCTCGCTTCACTGGGCGGCTCCGATGAAACTGTCCTTGATGAAAGCCACCGAAGATGTGCACCACCAGACCGCCGAAAGGGGCCCTGCTCAGGACGAGGCACTGAAGCAGCGTGCGGAGGCTTGAGTCTACTGATCGAGACTCCTTCGAGCTGCTAACAACCATGCCTGCAACACCAACGATCTACCTCATCGCCGGATGCAACGGCGCAGGAAAGACGACGTTTGCTATGGAGTTCCTGCCGAAAGAGGTGAAATGCCTTCGCTTCTTGAACGCCGATGAAATCGCGCGGGGCCTGTCCCCGCTCAGGCCCAGCGCCGGGGCGATCCAGGCTGCGCGGGTGCTCTCACCCAGGTAAGGGAGCACCTACGACGTCGCGACACGTTCGCACTGGAAAGCACCCTCAGCGGCAAGACCTACATCCACCTGCTTCAGCCCGCGCGGGAACTAGGCTACACAATCGAACTTCACTACCCCTGGCTCTCAAGCCCCGCGCACGCCATTGCTCGCGTGCGACAGCGCGTAAAGCAGGGTGGCCACCACGTCCCCGCCGCCGACATCCGACGCCGCTTCTACCGCAGCTTGCTTCACTTGCTCGACGATTACCTGCCGTTGGCGACGCGGTGGGCTATTTGGGACAGCCGCGGACTCCCGGCAAAACGGGTCGCGAGTTCCGCCAGCCATGAGATCGGATCCCTGCGCCAGTTGATTGACCCATGAAAAAGAACGGACCCTCCAAAACAGCGAAATCGCCTGCCTTCGTCATCCGCGCCGAGCGAGCCCTGCGCCGCGCCGCCAAAAACGTCCAAGCCCGGAACCGCGCCCTCAAACTGCCAGTCATTGTCTGGCAGGATGGCAAAGTAGTGAGAAAGCCAGCCTAAGTGCAAAAGTTCGATCAGCAATGACCACAGAAGTGGAAGTCGAACCATTCGGCACCGGTACCCATCGGGATATTTTGATATCAGGATGAAAATACTGAAGCCCAGCAGCTATAAGTGGGCTCGGGAGGAGGGTAATGTTTGCGCGTTCGAGGAGCTCCTGCATGACATTCGCATTCAGACTAGAAGCGCTTCCGAGGGCTTCCTGTCAGGGATTCACTTCGGAGGGTTTCGCGCATTTATTTTCGCTCTGGGCGAGGCATTCATGCGGGCACTCCCACCCCTGTTAGATGAAGGCCGGCTCACCGACCGTTTCGGTCGCGTGACTTGGTTTCGAAGCGCCATCCTTATCATGACATCCAATCTCGGCTCGAGCACGACGTGATGCAGATCCTCACAGTCTAGGATCTGCGAGCGGTGATCTTGAGCCGTCATCAGGGCCGTGTTGAGTACCTGCAATTTCGGGCTGGAACCACGCTGCCGCACCTGCCCATGAGAATATTTCGAAAGACCAGCCAGCATCCCTGCTCCATGCAGCAGGTCCAGATAATGGGCCAGCGTGGTTGTGTTGCCCGCATCAACCAAGTGACCGATCATTTCGCTTTGGATAAGCAGCGGTGAAGAACCCAGCAAAACCACTTTCAGTGGAAACTTGGAATGCGTATCCGCATCCCACAACAATTTGACCACGCTCGACCAGTCTGCCACTTTTTGAATTTCATCAATGACCAGCAGTGCTCCGATCGCCCCCTCCTTCGCCTTGAGCCGTGCAATGTCCCATTGCTGCTCCAGCCAGGCACGGTCGCGCAGTGTAGGCTCATCAGCCGAGGCATAATGCGCCGGTATATTGAGGGTTTCCATGACCTGCCGGACAAGCGTTGTCTTGCCGACCTGCCGAGGACCGACCAGCACCTGAACGAACCGGCGCCGTTCATTGAGGCGGCCTAGCAGCGTTTTATGAAGGGCTTTTCGGATCATTACAAAATACTCAACGTGTTGAGTGTTTTTACTCAAAGCTTTGAGGGGAATCAAGAGCCTTTGAAACCTCCTTATTGCGGGGGTTTTCGGGCATTTGGCTCCCTGCCTCGAAGAACGATTGCCAGGATGTCCGATCTTCTTTGCTCTTTGCCGGGAAAACAAACATTGCAAAACTAGGAGGGGGCTCGGGGGAGAGGGCGCATTTCGCATCCCTAGAGTTAGTGAATGGTGGAGCAACAAAGTGAGGGAAATCCCTAAGACACGGGATTGATGTGGGCGTGATGGGAACGCAGACTGACGTCAGATCCTACGATGACGTGATGAAGTTAAGGCAACAGACACTTGTGGATTTACCGGGTTCAAAGGGCGGGACCTGGTCATCGCGGCTTACGCAGAGCACACATCGATTCATACGGAGCGGTGTCAATCGCCGGAATCGTGACGCAATCAGAAGGAAGATCTCCTCCAGTGTGCTCAGCATAGGCCGTGGTGCTTTTCTTTACCCTTGGCTGCTAGGGGTGGCG
>CAMAVD010000265.1 GCA_945861575.1 Akkermansia muciniphila | reverse complement strand
GCACCCAACTACCAAGTATACTTCATCCTTCCGCAGCAATGTCTCATTCGCGTTCATTGGCGTTCATTCGCGGTTAACGTTCAAATCCTGGCACCGTGGATCCGGTCTGCAGATAATGCCCGGCGCTCGAAGGGGATAAGCTCAGAACTGACGCCGTCGCCTACAAGGACTCGAACCTCCGGATGTAGGGGACCCCAACGTCCAACGTCCGGTTCCGCTCCCCCAGGCTCAGGGAAAGCCAGAAAACGGCCTGCGCTTTGGCTCATCCTCGTTCCACTCCTGCCTACGGGCTCTCGCACGAGGTCAGGATGTCTGAGACTAGACCCTATGAATGACGCCAGGGAGAAGCTTGAGGGTAACAGGTTCCTAGAAACGGAACCATGCCCCGTCTCATTAGACCGCCAGACCGAGATCCTCATAGATCGCGGTATTGAGAGCGTGGTTCCTTTGACGGTGAAGCCGCTCTCCACACATCCCGTTGCAGATCCAAGCCACGCTCAGGTCATGCACTGGATCCACGAATGCGATCGCGGATTGCATCCCACCATGCCCGAAGCTGTCGAGAGTGGCGTGCTCCCCAAAACCGTAGGAGAGGAAGCTCTGCCCGGGTCGACGTACCGGCCGCAGAAACCCCAGGCCCCAATCGACGTGTTGCATGAGGGTTTCATCATACAATCCATTCCGATGGCGGTGTATCAGGAGCTCGACTGTTTCTTTCTTGAGGATGCGCGTGCCGAGCAGCTGCCCGCCGGAGCGCAGCATCTCAAGAAACCGAACCAACTCACGCGTCGTACCCCGACCATTCCCGCCTGGCCGACACTCCGTGGAATCTCTCTCACTGTTCCAAAAGGGCTGGATCTCCGGCTGCTCCGGGCGGGTGTCAAACATCCAGCCGATCTGGTCGCCCGCCTTCAAGTAATCCGCCCGTGGCATCCCAACCCAGGAGTCCCTCATCCCCAGAGGAAGAAAGATTTCCTCCCGCACATACTCCGGATACGGACGGCCGGCAATGCGCTGAATGATTTCTCCAAGAAGGAACCAGCTTGCGACGGCATGATAGCCCGCCTTCTGGCCTGGCACCCAACCGGGTTCAAGCGGCGTTTCGCAAGTGAAGCGAAGGATTTCATCCCATCCCCATTCCGGACGAATCTGATTCGACCCGCGAAAGCCTCCAGTATGGGTGAGGACTTGTCGTAAGGTAATCCCTTCCTTACCCCGATTGCCAAACTCAGGGATGAAACGAGCGATGGGATCGTCCAGTTGCAACTTCCCACGTTCCAGGAGTTGACCGATAGCGACGGAAGCCACGGGCTTGCAGCAGGAATACCAAAAGAGACTGGTGTCCTGCGTCATGGGAAGCCCAGGCCGCGACTCCCCCACAGCCAGCTCCAGCAGGGACTTCCCACCGAGCGAGAGTGTGAGCTGAGCGCCTAGGGTGCGTCGATCCTTGATGTCCTTGTCGAACAGCGCCCGGGTGCGGCTTAGCGAGGTCTTCACGAGCGGGGGAGCGACGCTCAGTGTGTCGAGGCCAGCACTTCCCGCAGCGCTGCCATGCATCGCTGATTCTCAGAGGTCGTGCCCACCGAGATGCGGATCCACTCAGGGAGCTGATATCCTGCCATTGGACGCGTGATCACGCCCTTGCGCTGCAGGGCATCGAAAACCCCCTGCCCATCGCCCACGCGCGCCAACATAAAGTTCGCAGCGGACGGCACCGTCTCAAGTCCGAGCGCAGTGAACTCCTGTTGGAAGTAGGCGAGCCCCTTCAGGTTCTGCTCGCGAGTTCTTTGGACATGGTCAAGGTCGTCGATCGCTGCCAACGCGCCCGCCTGGACAAGAGCATTGATATTGAAAGGTTGACGCACTTTCTCCAGCGCCGATACCAGATCCGGGCTGCCGATGCCGTAGCCAAGTCGTAGGCCTGCGAGTCCGTAGATTTTTGAAAAGGTTCGCATGAGCAGGAGGTTGGGTCGTCGTCCGCTCAAGACCTCCGGGATCAGGTCACATGGGTTTTCGAGGAATTCGATATAGGCTTCGTCCATGACCAAGAGGACGTTGGCGGGGACAATTTCCACGAGTCGGCGAATCTCCGATGCAGACACCAACGTTCCGGTGGGATTGTTGGGATTGGCCACAAAGATCACCCGAGTCTTGGAGGTGATCGCCCGGCCCATCGCCTCCAAATCATGCCCGAACCCTCTTGCCGGCACGGTGCAGATCGAAGCCCCGAAGAGGCGTGCCATGATGGGGTAGATGGCAAAGCAATACTGGGAAACGAGCACCTCGGCTCCTGGAGACATCAACGCGTGACCGATAAACTCGATGATCTCGTTAGACCCGTTGCCGAGGATCAGATGTGCTGGGGTCACACCGAGCTTCTTCCCCATGGACGCCTTGAGGTGGAACGCATTCCCGTCAGGATACAGGTGGAGCTGACGCAGTGTGCGCTCCATGGCGATGAGGGCAGCGGGAGAGGGACCGAGTGGGTTTTCGTTGGAGGCCAGCTTGATAATGTCCGATGCGGGCAGCCCGACCTCGCGGGCAACCTCATCAATTGGGCGACCAGGTTGATAGACCGGAAGTTGGGCCAACGTTGGGTTGAGGGGAAGTGCTGACATAGTGCCTTGCGGGGAACGAACGCTTGAACAGAGCGGTTAGAGCTTGGCCAGAATCCGTGGGACATCCACATGCTGACCAATCATGCCTCGGATGAGGTCAATCTTTTCAGTATCTCCAGGTCGAGTCTTGACCATCATGTCGTGGATCTTGGAAGCCACTTGATAGATGTCCTGACCGGCCAACAAAACAGGGCAGGGCATCTTCTTCAACAGGCCCATCACGCTGGCGCTAGGCTCCATTCCGTCCGTCAGGACAATGCCTGCCAGGCTCTCACCCTTCGAGTTGGGGAGAGTGGCAGCCGCCGCCAGAAGTAGGTCTTCTCGGTCGCCTGGGGTGATCAGGCAGACGCCAGGTTTGAAAAAGCGCTGCGCATTTTGAACCCCCATGGCCCCGACGATCACCTCTTGCACGATATGAGAGCGACTCCCCACGGCGCAGAGAGTCCGAGCCTGAAGTTCATCGCGGATACTTTGCAGGGTGGGCCGGGAAAGGATGGGTTGATGAGGCAGGACGCCGAGAAGTTCTAGACCCTTGCGTTTCAACCCTCGTCGCGCGAAGTCCGTCACGAACTCCAACTTTTCGGGCATTACTTTATTGAGGATCACACCAATGATCTCGACCCCTTCCTTCTCGAACAAGGCTTGGTTGAGCGCCACCTCGTCGATGGGTTTTCCGATCCCCCCTCGAGAGACGATGATCACCTTCGCGCCGAGAATGCGTGCCACCGTCGCGTTGGAGAGATCAAAAACGGCCCCGACCCCGGCATGGCCCGATCCCTCGCAGAGTACAAAATCCTTCTCCCAGGCCACGCGGTCGAACGCTTTCGAAATGCGTTTCACCAGCGCCTCGTTGTTGGAGGCTTGCAGATATTTTCGTGTGAAGTCTGGCTCTACAGCGATCGGGCTCATGTCGACAAGCGGACAATCGAGCTTGTAGACCGAATCCATGAGAACCGTGTCTTCGTCGATTTTTTGCTCCTCCACCTCCACGAAGCGCTGCCCGACGGGCTTGATGTAGCCGACCCTCGGGTAGTGAGCGCGGAGGGCGGCGAGGAGTCCGAGGGACGTTGTTGTCTTCCCGTCGTTCTGGCGGGTGGCGGCGATGAAAACGCGCGGCAGCGTGGTGTTCACAGGGAAGGTATCAGTTAAGGGGATGCAGCAGACTGAAAGACACTGCCGGCCGCGCCCGTTTCCTGGCCGGGGTGCAGTTCGTGGTAGGAGATCGACTGAAGGCCCACGATGGCGGCGACTCCAAGAATATCGTGCGCGTTCGACCCTCGCGACACGTCGGCCGCCGGACGATCGAGTCCCAGCAGGACCTGACCATACGCATTCGCCTTCGCCACATGCTGAACCAGCTTGCTGGCGATATTACCTGCGTTGAGGTCGGGGAAGATCAATACGTTCGCATGTCCAGCGACTCTGCTATCGGAAGTTTTCCGGCTCGCGATGTGAGGGATAAGTGCGGCATCCACCTGCAGCTCTCCATCAAAATCGGCTTCGATCTTCGCCTCGTGCGCTCGTTGAATCGCGAGCGCTGTCGCGGCTTGCACGCGTCCGATACTCGGATGCGTGGCGCTGCCTTTGGTGGAATACGAGAGCAGGGCCACGCGCGGACGTCGGCCCAGGAGCTGGCGCGCGAGTCCGGCTGTGGAGATTGCGATATCCGCCAACTGCTGAACGGTGGGTTCAGGGATCACACCGCAGTCGGCAAGGAACAAGACCCCGTCCTCGCCAAAGCGGGTGTCCTCCACCTCCATCACCATGCAACTCGAGGCGGTGGTGGCGTTGGGTGCTACCTTGATCACCTGGAAGAAGGGCCGGAGCGTGCTTCCCGTGACCTCGCTGGCCCCGCTCACCACGCCGTCCGCCTGGTGCATGGCCACCATCATCGCCCCATAGTAGTTGGGATTCATCATCGCTTGCCTGGCTTCCTGATGCTGGACGCCCTTGCTTCGACGCAGCAGTTCGAAGCGGTGAGTGAATGCCTCCAGGTCCTCGCTTTCGGCGGGGTTGATGATGCGGATTCCCTCAAGTGAGATATTCAGCTGGGAGGCCGACAACTTGATCTCCCCCCGATCCCCCAGCAGGATCGGCACACCGAGGCGCAGGGAATGGAATTGGCGCGCCGCCTGAAGGATCCGAGGCTCGGTGCCCTCGGGAAATACTATCCTCTTGGGATGCCGCTGGAGCTTCTCGTAGATGTTCCCGATGAAACGCATGCCGGGTTGTCTAGCCTACCCCTAGCCAGACTGCAACTGCCGAAGCGGCGAGGGGAAAACCTCAGCCTCAACGACGTCCTCGAGTGCGTTGTCGACGGCCGGCTCCAAAACGGGAGCCGCCACCCCCACCCCCGCCGCCACCACTGGGACGATTGCCCCCCCCTTCGGCTCGGGCAGGGGCTTGGCCTTGTCCGGGATGGCGTGGACCTGAAGTGGATCCGCCCCTCGAGCCACCCGATTGGGGTGGACGGCCGCCCTGTGTCCCGGAGGATCGCTGGGAGGAGTGGCGTGGTTGAGCCATAGGGGCCTCAGGGCCAATCTTGTCGGAGAAGCCCTCAGCTCGCTTCCGAACAATGCCTCGACCAATGAACCGCTCCAGGGCGCGCAGTGCAGCCTGATCGTCACACGAGACGAAGCTGATGGCGTCACCTACGGCATGAGCGCGACCTGTGCGGCCAATACGGTGCACATAATCTTCCGGATGCATTGGAAAGTCGTAATTCACCACATGCGAGATCCCGTCGACATCGATGCCTCGGGCAGCGATATCGGTCGCTACCAAGACCCGCAGCGCACCGGCCTTAAAATCCTTCAATGCCTTCAAGCGTTGGCTCTGAGAGCGGTTTGAGTGCAGCGTCGCTGTAGGAATTCCATTTTGTTCCAGCTTACGAGCAATCCGGTCGGCTCCGTGCTTTGTTCGCGAAAAAACCAGCACCATATTCAGGCTCGGGTCTGCGAGCAAATGGATGAGCAGCGCCGGTTTCTGATCCCTGGGAATCTCGTAAACCCATTGAGCCACGGTTTCCGCCGGATTGGACCGGCGCCCGATTTGCACCAGCTTCGGCGATTTCTGAAACTCATGGGTCAGGGCCTCAATCTCCTTGGAGAGTGTGGCGGAGAAGAGAAGGGTCTGTCGCTCGCGGGGAAGAGCGCGGAGGATCTGACGTATCGAGGGAAGGAAGCCCATGTCGAGCATTCGATCCGCTTCATCGAGCACCAGATATTGCAAGTGCGAGAAGTCACCATAGCGACGGCCAAGCAAATCCAGGAGCCTTCCGGGACAGGCGATGATGATGTGGGTGCCGTTTCTGAGCGCGTCCATTTGTGGCCGCTCTCCCACCCCACCGAAGACCGAAGCCACCTTTAGCGGGAGGTGGCGTCCATAGATACGGACATTCTCCTCGATCTGAAGGGCCAGTTCCCGGGTAGGGGCTAGGACCAGCGCCAGCGTTGAACGCACCGGCCCCTTGTCCAAATGCGCCGCCATACGGGTGAGGATGGGGAGGGTGAACGCGGCGGTCTTGCCGGTGC
>CAMAVD010000264.1 GCA_945861575.1 Akkermansia muciniphila | reverse complement strand
AGACCTCATTCATGGCATCGCGGATGGCGAGCCTGGACTCGGGAGTGGAGTTCGCTGGGATTCCAATCACGGCGCGCGTCTCCACCGCGTCGCCGTGTGGAAGCTGCTGCCGGAGATGTCGAGCAAATGCCCGAGCGGCCTCCGGATGGCGGATGATCCCGTTCACCATCGGCTGCACCAAATTTAGGTGCAACCGATGGCGAATCGCCTCCTGGGCGCAGAGAACGTCGGCGTTCCCCGGGATCAGGTTCTCCACTATCCCTTCCTTGGCGTAACCAACGAGCGTTGGCCAAATTTCAAATCGTGCGGAGCCTGCCTCACCTGCCCAAGCGCTGGCCACACAGGTGGACGCCGTACCCCAGTCGATACCGACATGGAGAATGCGGGGTAGGGCGCGGACGGAGTCGTGCGTTTCATCACTACCGCCTTTTGTGGCGAAGGGTTGGAGGCCTCCCCAGTGAACAGGGTCCTGGGGAAGCGTGCTGGGTTCGTTTGGTTGAGGGGCGGTGCGGTTGGATTCGGTGATCATTCGAGGGGGTGTCGCTGATTTATGAGGCTACCGCTGACGGCCGCCCGAGGGCACTTTCGCTCTCAGATTGACCCGCGAGGACGAAATCCAGGACCGCAGCCAGGTCGTCGAACGAAGGGCCTCGGCGTGGTTTGGCTGCTGAGAATGTGGT
Organism: Akkermansia muciniphila; assembly: GCA_945861575.1. Taxonomy (GTDB): domain Bacteria; phylum Verrucomicrobiota; class Verrucomicrobiia; order Limisphaerales; family UBA11320; genus UBA11320. The sequence continues at coordinate 5,509 of CAMAVD010000264.1, read as the reverse complement.
GGCTTCCTGGGTTGGTTCTATCCGTTCCGGGAGCACCGTTATCGTCGCCGTGATGTTCTTCGAAATGTCCGCATGCAGCAGCGGGGTGCCTCGAAGGGAAGCCGTCGGGTCCAGGCTGGGTGTCTCGTGGTTTTCGAACAAGGGGAGTGAGGTCGATGAAAGCGAGGCGCTTGCATCGAAAGGCGCGGGCCGATCTGATTGAGAGGATGGGAATGTCGGTGTGCGTCGCAGCAAAGTGGGAGGCTTCCAGGGACGCGAGGGAGGTTCCACACCCGCTGCTCTATCCGATGTTGAAAGCGAGAGGGTAGGGCGTCCTTCGAGAGTTGGTCTTTGCGCTGCGGCCTGCGGTGTCAAGGAGCGCTCCCTTTGCAGTTCCTTTCGGACTTCCTCGCGAACGTCCTCCAGAAGTTCGGTGCGCAATTGGTCACGGAGGAGGGATTTCATCTGCCACGCGTCCTCAACCCGGCGCTCCTCGCTGATGAACATCTCCTGAAGGGCTTGTCGTTGGGCGATTCCGTCCCGCGTCTCCTCACTGGACCAGACGGCGATGCTCTTGGGGAGCTCGACCGCCAGGATCATTTGAGACTCGGCGGTTTTCCCGTCTCTTTTCAGAAAACAGACACGGCGAAAATCATTCACCACCTGTAGCCAAGTCTCGGTCGCTTTCGATGGTTCTGATTCTTTCATTGAATTTAGGCCCACACCGCTGCGTGCATTTAGCAGGGGCTGTGCCGAGAATGTGGGTAAGGCTGTGATGGAAAGAGAATCGTCTTGCCCAAGGTCGGGCCTGCATTCTGCTCTGTCCTTCTGTCGCTGAGGCTCTTGAGTTTCAGGGGGGCAGGGTGGAGGGCTGGCCGCGAGATGGGCTTAAGCGAACAGGCGGCGTGGCTGTTTTTGCCTCTTTGGCGTTGCCCTAAACTGTAGTCAGCGCATTCTTTGCCGAGTAGCGAATGCATCCGATCATTGAATCCATTCCGTGGGAGGGCGAGCCCAGGAGCCTGGTGGCTCTCTTGGCGGCGCGTCCCGGCACGGTGTTTCTCGAGAGCGCGCGCCTCATGTTCCAGCGCGGACGCTATTCTTTCGTTGCCACGGATCCCTTCATGACCTTTCGTTCGATGGGATCCCGTTGTGAGATACGATCGGCGTCTGACGTCCAGGTTCAGTTCGGCGACCCGTGGAGGCTGCTGGATATTCTGCTTTCGCGCTTCGAACTGCTGGACGAGATCGACCTGCCGTTTCCGCTGGGGGGATGCTTTGGATACTGGGGATACGACCTGAAGAATTTTGTCGAACCCCGACTGAACCGGACAGCGCTATGCGATCTGGAGTTGCCCGATTGTGCGGTGGGCTTGTATGACAGTCTGGTGGTTTTTGATCACGAGCTCCGACAGTCCTGGGTGGTGTCTACGGGCTTGGCAGAGGATGGATCCCGCTCTGAGGCTCGTGCGCGAGCGAGTCTCGACAAATGGCGTGAGCTGGTCGCTGGCGCTCACGCCCCTCGCTGCGAGGAGACGCGTCATTCGAACGTGGTGCTGCCCTTGGTGATGGAATCGTCGCTCCCGGAGGCGGCCTTCATTGATCGGGTGGAGCGCGCGCAGCGCTACATCTGGTCGGGCGACATCTATCAGGTGAATCTTTCGCAGCGCAGGACCTTTGCCGAAGGCGTGTGCGCGTGGGACCTTTACGAGGAGCTGAGCGCGCTGTCGCCCGCGCCGTATGCGGCGTATTTCAATGCGGGCGATTTCGCGATTGTGTCGTCATCGCCCGAGCTCTTTCTGAGGATGAGCGGATCCCATGTGGTGACGCGTCCGATCAAGGGCACACGCCCTCGCTCGCCCGACCCCATCCGGGATGCCCAGCTGAGCTACGAGCTGCAGACGAGCGCGAAGGAGATGTCTGAGTTGGTGATGATCACCGATCTGCTGCGGAACGATCTGGGTCGGGTCTGTGACTACGGCAGCATCCAGGTTCCCGAGCTCATGCAGTTGGAACGTTACTCACATGTGCAGCATCTGGTATCGACGGTGGAGGGACGCCTTCGGCCGGAGCTCACCCATTTGGCCGGGTTCGCGCAGTGTTTTCCCGGGGGCAGCATTACCGGAGCGCCGAAGATCCGTGCTATGGAAATCATTGAGGAACTGGAGCCGGTTTCTCGTGGGCCCTACACGGGGGCGCTCGGCTATCTTGGTTTCAATCGGGAGACCCAACTGAGCATCCTGATTCGGGCCGCGTTCTGCACGCCGTCTGCCACCCATATCCATGTGGGGGCAGGGATTGTGGCCGACTCGATACCCGTGAAAGAGTTTGAGGAGACCTTGGCGAAGGCGGCCGGCCTCGAAGCCGCGCTTGCGCGAGTTCTGCAGCGCGTTCGGGTTCCGAGGTGAGGGTGGACCCACGTTTCTCAGATTTTAGTCCAGGGTTGATTCTAGGCCTCAACAATTGAACATCATGCCCAACGATTATTTCAAAGTGGCCGGAGCTTCTAGCTCCAAGGTCAATAGAGCCAGGGAGCAGGATGCTCCCGCTACGTGGGAATACTTCGATCCATCCACCGAGATCGATATCCGCTCAGGCGGCGATCTCCCACATTGGGAGCAGGGTTCCGTTTGGTATTTTGTCACCTTCCGACTCGCTGATTCTCTGCCGCAAACTGTCGTGGAGGAACTCAGATCAGAACGCGAACGCTGGAAGCAAAGCCACGACCTCGACAAACTCACCCGCGAAGAAATCGCCGAGTATCACCGCCTGTTCTCCGACCGCTATGAAACCCTCCTGAACGCAGGCGGCGGCTCATGTGTCCTGCGCAATCCACACATTGCCGAAATCGTCGATGGAGCACTGCGTCACTTTGAAGGTCAGCGCTACGTCTTGGACGAATACGTGATCATGCCCAATCATGTTCACGTCTTGGTCAAGCCTATGGCTGCACACCGCTTGGTGGATATTCTGCACTCTTGGAAATCTTTCACCGCAAACCAGATCAATAAGCGTTTGGAAAAGACGGGGCAATTTTGGCAACACGAATCCTACGATCACATTGTGCGCCACGAGCGCGCCATGGAGGCGATCCGCCGCTACATCCGCGAGAATCGATAGTGGCTGGAGCTTCCAGCTCCAAGGTTGCAAAATCAAGGGAGCAGGATGCTCCCACTACTAAGAGGGGCAAAGTGGCTGGAGCTTCCAGCTCCAAGGCTGGTCTGATGGGGGAGCAGGATGCTCCCGCCACTGTGCGTGTCCATCTACCGCGCCTTGATCGCTTTGTTGGAAAACTTACTGCCCGGCGAAGGACAGGCTTTCGCTGAGCCATTCGTCGGCGCGCAGGACGGCTAGGCGCTGTTTCCAGGCCTGCTTCTCGGCTTTGTGCTGAGCCCAACGCAGGCTGGTGGCGCAGAGCTGTCGCGAGAGGCCGGCCGGTCGACGCAGGCTGGCCACGAGGCCACGCTGCATGGCCGTGGGTAAATGTCGCTTCAGGAGTTCGTCCTCCAGACTCAGGAAGGCCTGGGCGCTGCCGGGATCTCCCTGACGACCGCTGCGACCGAAGAGCTGTCGGTCCACCCGACCAGACTCATGACGCTCGGTTGACAGCACGTGAAGGCCCCCTGTGGCCGCGACGCCGTCCCCCAGACGGATGTCCGTCCCACGCCCGGCCATATTGGTGGCGATGGTCACCCGTCCCGGCTCTCCTGCCAGCGTGATGATCTGGGCTTCGGTGTCGAGGCGATGGGCGTTTAGCACCTGACATTCCATCCGCTTCTCGGCGAGTCGACGTGCCAGGTCTTCGCTGGCGGCCACATTGCGGGTGCCGACCAATACAGGCCTTCCTTCTCGATGAAACCGTTCCAACTCGTCCACCACCGCGGTCATTTTGTCCTCCTGGGTGAGGAACCATCGGTCGGGCAGTTGGCTTCGCACGCAGGGCTTGTTGTGTGGGATGCGGATCACGGGTAGGCCGTAGATCTGCCAGAATTCATAAGCTGCCTCGGCACCCGTGCCGGTCATTCCTGCGATGCGATGGAAGCAGCGGAAGAATCGCTGGAAGCTCATGCGGGCGACCGTCTCCGAGGGGTCGGAGAATTTGACGCCTTCCTTGGCTTCGACGGCTTGATGGAGTCCTTCCCTCCAGGTGCGCTGGGGCATGGGCCGGCCGGTGAACTCATCTACGATCACTACCTTCCCCTCGTTGACGATGTATTGCTTGTCCCGCAGGAAATACTCCCGGGCGACCAGCGCCTGACGGATGAGCTCATCGCGTCGCTCCTGCCCGCGCCAGATCCCAGGGAGATCGGCGCAGCATTCTGCCAGATGGGCGATGCCCGCCTCGGTCAGATCGACCTCCTTGTAACGGAGGTTCCGCTGATAGTGTTGCTCTGGTTCGAGTGTCGCGGCGAGGGTGTGCGCGGTGCGTGCGGCGGAGTGCAGCTGCGCATTGGGACGGGGGGAGGAAATGATGAGGGGCGTGACCGCCTCGTCGATGAGCACGCTATCCGCCTCATCGACCAGGACGGTGTGAAGGCCTCGTTGCACGAGTCCCTCACGGGCGAAGGCCTGGGGTGCGAGCAGCCGACGGATCAGCCGCCGGGTCGGATGGGCGAGCGCCTGCAGCCGGATCTGGTCGCGGAGAAAATCGGCCAGCAACTCTTTGCTGGTGGTGTAGGTGACGTCAGCGTCGTAGCCGTGGCGACGCTGGTCTGCATCCATGTCGCCCGTGACGCAGCCGACCCGAACGCCGCAGAAGCGGTAGAGCGGTTGCAGCCAGGCAGCGTCGCGCTTGACCAGGTAGTCGTTCACCGTGACCAGATGGCAGGGGCGTCCGGTCCATCCGGCAAGAACCGCAGCCAGTCCGGCGGTGAGGGTCTTACCTTCGCCGGTCGCCATCTCGGCCAGAAAACCATTCTCCAGGGCCAACGCGCCGAGCAGTTGCACGACGAAGGGATGTAAGCCCACCTGGCGTCGCGCGGCCTCCCGGATGGCTGCCAGAGCGGGGATGAGCTGGATTCCTGGCCGACCTTCCCGGCGGGTGTGCTGGCGAAATTGAAAGAGGCTTTGTTGGAGATCGTGATCACTTAGGTCGACGAAGCGGCTTCGGAGGGCGTCGGCCTCCACGGCCTGCGCCTGCAGATTCTGAAACACCGATCCTCGTCGACGGTAGCTGCCAATCCAGCGATTGACCGCAGCGTCCAGACCTTTGAGCGGCGGGTCGGGTTTACGATGAAGGATTCGATGGTAGTCCAGCCCTCTCATAGCTGGTAGCGCTTTTGGAGCAGTTGCCGGAGGCGACGGATGGCGCGAGGGAGGAGCGGCTCCGCTTCGAGATCGAAACGGATTTTTCCTGAGCGCCCGTGCAGAAGGGCCACTGCGGTGGTGGGATCCAGTTCGGCGCGGACTTCAAAGAACGGTTCGGCTGCTTTCTGGCCATGGGGATCATCGGCGGCCACCTCGACATCCCCGCCGCCTTTCCAGCCGAGCGAGGGTGAGGGCAGGGTGCGCTGAGCCCCGGGGATTGTCTGCC
>CAMAVD010000263.1 GCA_945861575.1 Akkermansia muciniphila | reverse complement strand
GCCACGACGTCTCATCTTCTTGGTAAAGTGGTCGATGCCGCTGGAATTGCTCAACCCGGTCTCCGCATCCAGGCCTTCCCGCTAAACGGCGGGAATGGGCCTGAGGTTGTCACGGGGAACGGTGGAAACTTTGATCTGGGCGTCACCGGTGGGGCATGGACGCTTCAACTAAGCCAGGGAGACCACACACCCGACACCTTGATGGGTCCGAGTCTGACGTTCAACGTCACTGGCGGGATGAATATCAGCAATATCAACTATGTGGTGCGCAGCGTGACCGCACACGTCACAGGCGTCGTCACCGACGGTTCCGGCACCCCCCCAAGTGGCTTGAGTGTGCATGCGTTCACCGTCCTCAACGGAGCTCAATATAGCAGGCACGTTCGGACAGATGCCGGCGGCCACTATGAGTTCGGTGTCTTAAACGGTATTTGGACGGTGGCATTGGATTGCAACGCACTTACTTCGCTCGGCTACGGTTGTCTGGACAGCCAGACCCGCGAGATTTCAAACCGTGACGCCACAGTAGATTTCCGTCTTCACCTCTGTGGGACGCTGGAGGTCACCACACTCAACCTCCCCGACGGGCTGGTCGGAAATTTTTATAGCAACACACTGCAAAACAACGGCTGCGAGCAGCCTTACACGTGGTCGCTGACTCCTGGTTCGTTGGAATTGCCACCGGGCCTTAGCTTGTCTTCAGATGGAGCCATCTCGGGAACACCCCGTGTTGGCGGAACCTTCAACTTTATCGTCCGTATCACCGACGCGACCGACGCCACTACTGACCGATCTCTCTCGCTGACCATCTATGCGAACACCAGGCCGACCCTCAGCCAACCCCTTCGGATTTCCAGCCAACAGTTTCAAATGCGGATTGATGGGACTGTCGGACAACGTTATACCGTCCTCTATTCGACGGCATTGACCGATTGGGCCATTCTGTTTGTGACAAACGCCCCCAGCGCTTCATTCACAGTCACCGACGAATCGGCCACAGACGGTCGTCGCTTTTATCAGCTTTCGACGCCTTGAGTAGGGGGCGTGTGGCAAGCATCGTAACGAAGGCTTACGTCGTCCCCTACAGGGCGAGGACCGAGTTGTAATGCGGACCGAGAGCACGGAGCGAGCGAGACAGGGAAGAGCACTCGTCCGCAACCCCGGGGTTCCCGTCGCCGTTGCATTTCAGTTGGGTTTCAGGCTAACTCGCCCCTCATGTCGACGCAATCGATGGCTCCTGTCCGTATCGAATACACCCCGGCCTTTACGGCCCGGCCGGAAATCACCCATGTGCTCTTCGACTTTGATGGCACTTTATCTATCATCCGTGAGGGCTGGCCCAATGTCATGGTGCCTATGTTCCTGGAGATGATCCCCCCAAAGGCCGGGGAATCTGAGGAAGCACTGAGGCAGCTTCTGACGGACGACATACTCCGACTCAATGGCAAGCAGACCATCTACCAGATGATGCAGTTCGCCGAGCGGGTTCAGGAGCGTGGCGGGAAGCCTCAGGATCCGCTCTGGTACAAGCACGAGTATCTGCGACGCCTGGGCGAGCGGATCGAAGGGCGGCTGTCTGGACTAAGGTCGGGCACGAAAAAGCCTGAGGAGTTCCATGTGCATGGATCCCGCGCCTTGCTGGAGTCCCTGCGGGCACGGGGCCTGACGCTCTATCTGGCGAGTGGCACCGATGAGGTATTCGTGAAGCAAGAGGCGGAGTTGCTCCGGCTCACTGAATTTTTCGGGCCCCATATCTATGGGGCCAAGGACGACTACAAGGCCTTCTCCAAGGCGATGATCATCGATAAGATTCTCAAGGATCATGGAATCCAGGGGCGTCAGTTGCTCGCCTTTGGTGACGGTTATGTGGAAATCCAGAACACCAAGCAGGTGGGCGGCGTGGCCATTGCGGTGGCAAGCGATGAGGCGAACAACGGATCAGGCCAGGTGGACCCCTGGAAGCGCGAGCGTCTCCTGGGCGTCGGGGCCGATGTCGTCATTCCGGATTATCGCGATGCAGAGGAACTGCTCGGCCGGATCTTCAACCGATAATCGATCACCCCCGACCCATGCCCTCCTTCCCTGAACCAATCGATTGGCATCAGCTCAAAGTCTTTCCGCTTGCGACCCGTCGCAGCATGAGCGCAATCGAGGATATCCTCGTGGATGCTTCGGCAGCGCCGCCTGCGGCATCGGAGTTCACGCTCGGGATTCTGCGTCAGGCCGCCGCGGCCATCCGACAGGCACGGGCTCGCAAGGCCAGCGTCATGCTGCTCTACGGTGCTCATTTGGTGAAAAACGGTGCCGCGAGCTTGGTGAATGCACTGATGGAGGGAGGCTGGGTCACGCATTTGGGCACGAACGGAGCCGGGTCCATTCACGATTGGGAGTTCGCCTTTCAGAATTGGTCGACCGAAAGCGTGGAGCAGAACGTGGCGACCGGTAGCTTTGGTGCGTGGGATGAGACGGGCCGCAATCTCCATCTCGCCTTGATGGCGGGAGCGCTGCAGGAGCAGGGCTATGGCATTTCGGTGGGGCGCTTCATCACCGATGACGGCGTGGAGCTTCCTTCGGCCGATTCCTTGGAGGCGGCACTGCGAGCCGAGCCGGCGCATCCGCTCAGCCCGGCGCGTGCGGATCTATTGCTGTCCATGCGAACCAACGGCTTTGGCGGTGGGCGGGTTTCCGTGAAGCATCCCTGGAAGCATACCTCCATTTTCGGCACGGCCTATCGTTTGGGAGTTCCGCTCACCGTGCATCCGGGGATCGGCTACGACATCATCACCAATCACCCCTTGTTCAATGGGGCGGTTCTTGGGCGGGCGGCAGGGATCGACTTCCGCCTGTTCACCCGCGCGGTGGAAGGTTTGGACGAGGGTGTTGTAATGTCGGTCGGATCGGCCATCATGGCACCGCAGGTGTTCGAGAAAAGTCTCAGCTGCGTCAACAATCTGCGGCTTCAGGCAGGGAGGCCGATTGTGAAGGATCATCAGATCTACGTCGTGGATCTCCAGGATGGCGGAAACTGGGATTGGACCCAGGGCGAACCGCCTCGCGAAAATCCGGCTTACTATCTCCGTTTCTGCAAGAGCTTCTCCCGCATGGGCGGGCAGATGCACTACGCGCAATGTGACAATGTCGTCTTCTTGCATCAACTCCTCAGCCTGCTCCGCTCCGAGTGAAAACCGCACGCTTCCATGCTTTGACGTCCCGCTACGCCCAGCTCCGCATTGGCGTGGTCGGGGATTTCAGCCTCGATCGCTACCTGGAGATTGATCCCGGGAAGGGGGAAATCTCCCTGGAGACGCAGCTCCCGGTCCACAATGTGATGAATGTGCGGGGGCAGCCGGGGGCTGCGGGCACCATTCTGAACAATCTGGTGGCTCTGGGAGTGAAGGCCTCCTATCCGGTGGGTTTTTGCGGGCTGGATGGAGAGGGCTACGAGTTACAAAACGCATTGCGCGCGAAAGGGCCTTCGGTGCCGCTGGATTATTTCACCGCGACAGATCTGCGTCGCACCTTCACCTACTGCAAGCCGTTGCTTGTCCGTCCGGGTCAGCCTCCCGAGGAGCTCAGTCGACTGGATACCAAGAACTGGACTCCCACTCCGGCGGCGATTGAGGACCGGTTGATCGAGTCGATTCGCCGCATGGCGGGGGAGGTAGATGCGGTGATCGTCTTGGACCAGGTGGATGTGGCGGAGACGGGCGTGGTGACAGGCCGGGTCATTCAAGCGTTGCATGAAGTCAGTCAATCCCGCCCCGAGCTGCTGATCCTTGCGGACAGCCGTCGGGGTGTGAAGGGCTGGCCACCGATGACCTTCAAGATGAACGTGAACGAGCTGGCGGCCATGACCGGTCGGAACGGGCCCTTGTCGCAGGCCGAGGTGGCGGCGATGGCTCAAGACTTTGCCGTTCAGACGGGTCGGTCTGTGTTCATTACCATGGCGGAGCAGGGTATGATTGCGGCGACGGCCCAGGGACAGGTGGAGCAGGTGTCGTCTGTGCCCTTGCGCGGGCCTATTGATGTGGTCGGGGCAGGGGATTCAGTGACTGCCAATCTGGCTGTGGCTCTGGCCGCTGGGGCCGAGTTGCGCGAGGCGTTGGAGTTGGCGGCAACGGCGGCATCGCTCGTGATCCATCAGCTGGGAACCACCGGCACCGCCACGGTTGAGCAGATGCAGGAGCTTCTTCTCGGATCGATGCAACTGGCGTGATCCTTGGCTTCGTCGGTCTTCCCGCAGCAAGAGTGTCAGGGCTGACGTGTGGAGAACGGCATTGGATGCAACCGCGATGGAGATACGGGGAGGTTTCGCTATGTTGGCTGTTTGAGAGCGGAAGGAATATGCCGTTTTCGGACAGCAATTCACAATCCGCACCCAATAGTGCCGCTTGCTTCAACACCACCCACTGTCGGCCAAAGTTTTGGTTGAAGCGCTGGCCGGCGTGAAAACGGTTTCTCGTGCCGATCACGGGGTTATCGAAGGGAAGGAGATTGAAGTGGGCATGGCCGTCCGATACGATCTGGAGCATGAAGACGACGATTGATATTCCTTCGAGTGAACTCAAAGCGGTGGTGAAGAACACGGGAGCAAAAAGCCGGGCCGAGGCCGTGCTGGTGGCGGTCAAGGAATTTAATCGTCGCCGGAAGCTGGCGGTGCTGGCGAACCGGCTCAAGGGATCGCTGCCGAACTTCATGACGCTGGCGGACTTGAAGGCCATGCGTGAGGATGTCAAGTGGGAGGCGGCGAAGTGAAGTTGGTGGATACGTCTTCATGGATTGAATATCTGCGTGGTCGAAACAACACGGTGGCGGATCGGGTCCGGGACTTGATGCGAGAGGATGAGGCGGCGCTGTGCGAGATGGTTCTGGTGGAGTTGTGGAACGGAGCCCGCGGCGAATCAGAGAAGCGAGTGCTAAGGGATCTGCAGGAGGTTTTGCCTGTGTTGCCCATCAGCGCGGTGGTCTGGCTCAAGGCGATGAGCGTGGCGCAAGCGTGTCGGGGCGCCGGGGTCACGGCCCCCGCCGCCGATGTGGTCATCGCCGCGTGTGCATTTCATCATGGTGTGGAACTGGAGCATTGCGATGGGCATCTGGACGCAGTCAAGACGGCCTGGGAGAGTGCCCGGTAGCGCTTGGCTGCTGTCACAGTCGAGCGGTGCCTGCGGGTGGGACGAGCCGCTAGGTTTTGGGGCGCGCCATTCCTCTCTAATTCTTACTCACATCGCCAGCACCGCCTTCTCGATCCGAACCGGAGCGGGCTTGGCCGCGCCGGCTTTGGCTGCGTCGAGGCCACGAAGGGCTCCCCCTGAGGTAAGGGAGAAGGACGCACCGGCGATGAAGACCCTTAAAATACAGTCGGCGAGGAGTTGGGCCTCACCAATGGCAGTCAGATCTCAGTCGACCTGCTTATTCAACGCGGCGCCGATCTCAGAGAGGCGATGCCTTCATGTCCGAATGGAGGTAAATATTCGCTCATGCCTCTAGGGACTAACCCCAGGTGTGACTATTCCAACGTCTGTTCGCGGATTGTCTGGCAGGGTTGGAGGTTCCATTATCGAGAAGTGCGGACTATTCATGCATGGTAGAAATGCAGCGTCGGGGTCGTAGGGGTCGTATCTAAATCTTTGACATTCTGAGGCGTGGTGCAACGCTGATCGCGACCGAATTGCCGAGCTGGAGCGCTGACGTCTTGATGGCCAGACGACTGACCTGTTTTTGGGCAGCCATTAACTGGAGGCGGATTCTTCCGATAGAAGGGGGTAGGGCGTCCGCGTGTGCGCGGGAGGCTCTGTTTTCGGTATTGTCCTTGTGTTGGAATGGATCTGAACGATCAGGAACTGGATGACGTCGCCCTCTTTCGACAGTTTGCCCGCGAATCTCGCCGCCATGCTGCAGCTCTTCACGGACACCGTCCTGAGGATCTCCGGAGAAGGCATGGTGCTGGACTATCAGCCGCCTTCTGACCCGGAGTTTCGTGTTCCGCCGGAGAAGGTGATGGGGCTCACGCTCGGCGATTTCATCCCGGGGCGTTACGCCGATGAGGCGATGCGTTTGGTGGATGCGGCGCTGTCGACCGGTGAGCTTCAGAGCGCAACTCTTGAGATTCCCATAAACTCCGTCGTGAGAGAGTTGGAGGTGAGGATCGTGCCCTTTGACAGGGATCAGGTGCTCGCGTTGGTACGCGATGTGACCGACCGTCATC
>CAMAVD010000262.1 GCA_945861575.1 Akkermansia muciniphila | reverse complement strand
AGCGATCAACGTTCAACGTTCAACCGTCGCGGACCAGGTGTCGGTTGCGGTGACTCCACCGTCCACCCAGGTGACGGTGATAGAGTCGTAACTGAAGGACACTTCCTCCGCTGCTGGATAATTATTGGCGCTGGCGTCCGACTTGTTGGGCATCCACGGACGTAGGGAAATAACCTCCGCTCCAGTGAGAGTATAGGTCAGCATCTTGCGCTCGGTTCCGGCCGTGCCACCGATTGACACAATGCCCCAAACGTCGATGGTGACCGATTTCAGCTTTTCTTTGTTCGCGATTGCGTCGAGTAGGAGGGGTGAGGATTGGTTCAGGCGTTTCACAACCCGAAAGGGCTGGTGCTGGCGTCGACCTGTGGCCTGACCGGAGGCTGGGTCTCGGGGACTGATAATTTCGTGCGAGTACGCGAGTACCTTGTGCAGCCCTTCCCGTCCTTTTTGGATTACCTCGCCTTTCAGCTGAGTGGTGCTCCCTGCAATGTGCATAAACACGATGTCCAAGTCTTGTGCCTGCGCTGTCAGCAGTGAAAGGAAGAGGACGCAGAGAGTTCGACGGAAGCAGAGGGTCTGTTTCATAGGAGCGCGGGAGGTTGTTTTTAAGAATCTGTTGGAGTGTTGCGCCCTCTCAAGGGGCTGTTTCGATCATGCGGAAGAAGGTGCTGCCGACGGCAAGATCCAGGGGGAGGCTCTGAATGCCATCCGCCTTGGCCACCCACTGGTTGCCAGGCAGGAAGGCCTTGGAGAGCGAGCGGGTGGACTCGAGTGTATACAGCCAACCTGCTCGACCGTTCCAGCTGATTACCAGAAAGCCATTGATGATGGTGGCCCGGATGGAACGAAGGCCAAGTGGCTCGGTGGGGTTGGAGAGCGTCCGACTTAGCAAGCCGGGATCGTAGGCCGAGGCCCTTCGGTCAGTGAAAGGCCGCCCAGCCCAATCGTCGGGTGATCGTTCTAACTCCTGGCCTGCGTAGCCGCTTGGCCCCTTGGCAAAGCGATTCCAAACCGAGGGCTGTGCCCAGAATTCTGGAAGGATCTCGGTCACCCGGAGGTTTGGACGTCCTCCTACCCCGGTCGAAGCCCGAGCCTGAATCACGCTTGGGGAACCGACTGAGGGGAGCCATGGGCTAGCCGGGTCGAGGGTAGCGACTACACTTCCGGTAAGAGGATCCAGCCAGTCGAGGCCGCCCTCTGATGTGGGTAGGCTGGCTACTCCTGAACTGGCGATCACCCCATTCGGGGCTGCGGCGAGGCACGAGACGGACAAAAAAGCGCTCAGTGTGAGGGTCAGTCCAATTCTGAGAGCTGCCAACCCGAAGTTCGCTTGGGCTGCGCGGTTAGGGCGCACAGGCTCATGAGGCGGCCGACTCATTGAAATTCCCCGCAGTATCACGATTCCAATCGTCGCATTCTCCGTGAGTATTGTCAAAGGTTTGGAGAAGCCGTGATGCGGTTGTGAAGGGTGAAGGGTGAAGTATGCTGCGGTTCACAAGGAGCAGGTGGCGGCGATCGAAAAGGGGCTGGATCTGCCTCCCTGGCCTGAGGGGCTCTTTCACGCCAAAGAGGGCCCCAAGACGGTGGAGAGCAGCACTCCGAGGCTCTGAACCTGAAACGCACGTCCCTCTGCTGGGGGAAGGGTTGAACGCTTGCACTCAAGGTTCGACAGCGCCCTAACTCTCCGGCCTTGACTTGTGGGGGATCGCGCAGGAGAAGATGCAGGCGTGCCAGTGCTATTCACGATTGGAAACGAGATTCGCTACGAGATCGTCCGTAAGATTTTCGAGGGCGGGATGGGGATCGTTTACGAGGCGGAGCAGAAGGGCGCGCAGGATTTCGTCAAACGGGTCGCGATCAAAGTCATCCGACAGAACTACACCTCTCAGACGCAGTTCATCGAGAACTTCATCGGGGAGGCCAAATTGGTGGCGGATCTGATCCACACGAATATCGTTCAGACCTACCATCTCGGCGAACATAGCGGGAGTTTCTTCATCGCCATGGAGTTGATTCGTGGAGTGAATCTGGAGCAGTTTTCCGCACAGCTAAAGGAGAAGCGGCGGGTGCTCCCGATCGAGATCGCCGTCTTCATCGCCAGTCGGGTCGCCCGGGGTCTGGCCTACGCGCATGTCAAGGCCGACAAGAACGGGCGTCCTCTCGGCATCGTCCATCGGGACGTCAGCTTCAAAAACATCATGATCGCTTTCGAAGGCGACGTGAAGCTGACGGATTTTGGCATCGCCAAGGCCCGAGGCTTTCTCACGGACAACGAGGGGGAAGTGGTCGCCGGCAAGGCCGACTTCATGAGCCCGGAGCAGGCGGATTTTCAGATCACGGACCGGCGGTCTGATCTCTTCTCGCTGGGGGTAGTGCTTTCGACCCTCGTGCTCGGCTACAATATCTTCAAAGACGCGACTCCTGAGAAATCGCGTCAGAGAGTCATTTCGATGCCGATCCCTGACTTCCGCACCTTGGATCGTCGGGTCGATGAGCGTCTCGATCAGATTCTTCAGCGCACCTTGGCGCGTCGTGTGGCGCAGCGTTATCCGGATGCCGACGAAGTGCTCTATGATCTGGAGCACTACATCTATCATTCCGGCTACGGCCCCACCAACGAAACGCTGGGTAAGCTGATTCGAGGTTTGTTCGGTATCCGTCCCGCCGAGGGCTCGACCGCGGGCTCGGCAAAGGGGGGGACTCAGATTTTGGAGAAAACCGCTCGTATCGGCAAAAAGGCGGAGGGGAATACCCAGACCGCATCCGGGTCCACCCGCACGGGGAGTAGCGCGCGTCGTGCTGGGGCCACTGCACGATCCTTGCCCAAGAAGAACCCATGAAGAAGAAGTCCTCGTCGGAGGTCCATCTCGGACTGCTCCAGCATGCCTGCGGTCCAGATCCCAAGGCGAACATCGCCAAGACCCTCGAGCTCGCCGGCCAAGCCGTACGTCGAGGAGCGCAGATCATCTGCACTCAGGAGCTCTTTCCCTCCCAGTACTTTTGTCAGAAGGAGGATCACGAGTACTTCAAGCTGGCGGAGCCCATCCCCGGCCCCACGACCGAGCGGTTTCAGAAATTTGCACGGAAGCATGGAGTGGTGGTGATTGCCTCCCTTTTCGAGAAACGCGCTGCGGGGCTCTACCACAATACGGCAGCGATCATCGATGCGGACGGTTCTTTGATGGGCATCTACCGGAAGATGCACATTCCCGACGATCCCTTGTATTACGAGAAGTTCTACTTCACTCCGGGTGATCTTGGTTTCCGGATCTGGAACACCCGCTTTGGGCGGATTGGTGTCCTGATTTGTTGGGATCAGTGGTATCCGGAGGGAGCTCGCCTGACCGCGATGCAGGGGGCCGATATTCTTTTCTACCCCACAGCTATCGGTTGGCACCCCGGTGAGAAGGCCGACTACGGTGTGAATCAGCACGGCGCTTGGGAGATCATCCAGCGAAGCCATGCCGTGGCCAATGGATGCTACGTCGCCTCGGTGAATCGCATCGGTCTGGAGCAGCCTATTGGGGGTGATGGTATCGAGTTCTGGGGGCAGAGTTTCGTTGCGGGCACCTCCGGGCAGATCCTCGCAAAGGCCACGCCGGATCAGGAGGAGGTCATGATTGTACCCATCGATCTTGCGAAGGTGGATGTCACCCGAACCCACTGGCCCTTCCTCCGTGACCGGCGGATCGACGCCTACGGGGATCTCACGCGCCGCTTCATCGACTAGCAGGCCTTTGACTTAGATTCAACTGTGTCGGCCCGCTCCAGCGCTGACCTTCTCTGTTCCGGGCGAAGACCCTGGCCGCGTTGGGGAGCTTGACGGTGTTGCCGAGCTTCGTGGCTTTCGGACTCAAAGCTCCGCCTGGGAGGCGAGGGTCGGTGCCGTCGGTGGTGTAGACGGTGTCGTTATTTGTCGCCTCTGAGCTGAGCATGACTGAACCATCGGGCTGCGCGGATGATTTCAGGGCAGGGGGCGGGAGGAACTGAGCATTGATCCACACGATTCGATTCTCTAACCAACTTTTCATCAAGGCTACTTCCTCAGCATAGGTGTCGCCGTAGAAGAAATTGGGGGTGACGGCTTTGCCAAGAATGGGCCACCGCTCAAAGTTGCGGACTTGAGCATCGCTGAGTTGCGATGTGAGCGTGTCGATGCGCTTCAGTAGCGTCTCAGATGAGAACTCGGATCGAGACAGTTCTGTCCATCGATCTACATAACGCTGACCGAAGTCGGGGTCTTCGAACAGTCGCCGGAACCAGGAGTACTCCAGATCTGTCAGCTGCGGCCAGAGCCAGTGCTCGGACAACCAGCCCTGCTTGCCGTTGCTGTTTCCAAAGCTCAGGTTCCAGTCCCAAACAGGTTCCATTCGAATCTTTCCACCGCGGTCGAGGGTGTAGAACGTGCTGAACCGGTGTCCGTCGACATTCTTGCTGATCTCGACCAGCAGATGGTAGTCGATGAAGGATCCTGCATCGATGAACGCTGCATAGCCCGTGCTCGGATCTCGAAAACCCTCGCTGTGGAGCACCGCTTCAACTCGGTCGATATGGTGTTGGAGCCATTGTTTTTGAACCGCGGTGATTTCGTCCTCCTCGGGTTCTACAAAGTAGAATTGATTGGTAGCGCGACGGCTGACCCATCCTTGCTCCACTTTCTGAATCACTTCCTGGTCGTCCTCTCCTCGGAAAATCCGTCTTAGACTCCCCTCGTTGTTCTCTGTGGGAACCGGCCCTGTCAGCGAGATGAGGCCGCTCCGAGTGGAAGAGGAGGAGCGGCGGCCGGAAGAGGAGGAGGATTCGGAATTCTCTCTTGGACCCGTGTAGACGGGGAGAAAGCCTCTCGGATCCGCCGGAAACCCGCCGGGACCGGTGGGAAAACCGGGCTTGTTTCCACTGCTCGTGAAGTTGGGCCCTCCGAGCAGATCGGGTGGGCCGTAGTAACCTCGGTCCACATGGTCTTTCTTGAAAATATACCCTCCAGATACGGCAGGCTCAGAGACATCCCATGGATGAAGCCTCTGTATGTTGACCCGCTTGGGATGGCGCTTGATCCGCTCTTCCAATACGTAGACTCCCACGTAGTCCGAGGGTTTAAGTCGGCCGCGACCGTCTGTGACGAAGACTTCGACGTGGCGAGTCCGGGGAGCCCAGTGTCCCTGGGCGCGGCTCATCTCATAGGCGAGTAGGTCGCGCAGGAGCGTTTTGTCAGGGTAGGGGGCGTAAAGAATCCAGTCCTCATCCTTAGGCATTCTGCCAAGTGACGCCGATCGATCGTCGCCTGAATCCTCGGTCAGCTTCAGGGTGTAGCTCCGTTTGGGATAGCGAAGGGAGGCCCGTCCCCGAACATTGGCCCGCACAAGGCCGGCATCTTCAGGAACGGCGGTGAGCGTGTTGGTTCCGTTGGGTGCATCCATCATCAGGAGATACGCGGTGCTTTTCGAATCCCGGCTCAGCTCGTCCCCGCAGGTGTTCAAGATCATCAAGGGCAGGGAGGACTGAAACGGTCGCAGCCCCGGGTCGAGCAGGAGGTAATGCGAGGAGCCGACGGGCCCAGCCTGATCACCTCGGAGGGCCTGCCACCGCAATAGCGTGCTATTGGTCACGGACAATGCCGAGGTGTATCGTGGGGAAGAGGGCTGCGGGGGTGTGCCGTCGAGGGTGAAGTGGATGGCGGTGTCTGGCGCGGGCACCTGTGTGCTGAGCGATATCACCAGATTCGACCCGTAGACGCCACCGATGAGGGACGGGGAGACTGAGAGTGTCGAAGGAGTTGAGGTCTTCTCATCCTTCTTGGCCCACGCGAGAGGCGGCGATGTCAGCAGTAGCATACAAGCCATAGCCGCGAGGAGAATCCTTCGAGAGGGGGAGGTCCCCCTCCAGCCTCCAGGACGGTGTCCACTGCGTGAGTGTGCCGCGAGCATGGATGGCACAGTGCCGTGGGTGGGTTGACAATGGCAATGCGATACTCGAGAAGCCTGTCGGACTTGGCCGCAGCTCATCGCAGAAGTTGTTTGTCATGAATACGGATCCCTGGTTAGCGTCCGTCTCCGACACGACTGACACAATTGCTATGCCGAAAGACCTTTCCCTTTCTCGCGCGACGCGCCTGCTGTCCTGCTGCCTGATGGCTGCGGGGGTCACCTCGCTTTCCACTCTTTCCACCTTCGCCGCTGGTACCCACGCCGTCGAGGCGCTGGCACCCGATAAGCTGAAGTTGCCCAAGGATTTCAAGGCAGAGCTGCTCTACTCGGTTCCCAAGGAGAAGC
>CAMAVD010000261.1 GCA_945861575.1 Akkermansia muciniphila | reverse complement strand
GTCCGTGAGACTCGAAATTAAGACCGTTCTGAACCGAATACAACCTTGAGTCGGTTTCACCTACAAAGACATTTGCTTACGTGAGGATAAGAATCACAGTCTGGTTTACGCATCCCCATTTGGCATAGGGGGACTGGACCCATGCGGCTGGGCCTCACCTTTGCCAAAATGAGAACTGCCGACCCCTCGCTTACCCATCTTGACCGGCCGATTCCTTTGTGAGACAGTTTTAGGTCCACTCAGAGGCCAATTCCTGAAGCATCCGTCCATGAGTACACGAAAGCTTAACGCGAAAAAGACCCTTGCCGTCCTGGCTGTCGCCGCAATCCTCGACGTCCTGGCCACCGCCCCGGCCTCCGCCGTCAACATCGCGGGTGGGCCGTTTGGTGGGGTGCCGGTCATCGGTAGCATCGGCACGAATGTCACCGGCATAGGCACCGGCCATTCCAACGCGGGCGCGCTGGCGAACCTCATCGATCGCAACGAGACCACTCGGGTGGACAATTACTCGACCTCCACAGCGCACGATCTGACCTACGCCTACATGGGCATTCGCTGGAACTCGGCGCGGCCTGAGGTGGTGCGCGGCACGCGGCTGGTCATGGCCACCTTTACGGATGGCGGCTGGTTCGGCACCCGCGAGGGCCTCCAGAGCGGCCAGCCGCTGACCCGGGAACATCTGAGCGCGCCCTTCGTGCAGATCGCCACTAATTCCGGGGCCACTGTCTGGATGACCGTGCCCGCGAAGGTGAATTACCTGTCCGACTTCCTCGGGCACGTGGTGGCGACGAATGAGTTCCCAACCAAACGCGCCTTCACCGTGGAATTGATCGAGGGCCGACGCGGCATCACGGGCATCCGTCTGGTGGGCCGCAAGGGCGGACATGCTGGCGGCATGGGCTTCATCGGCGGGTTCGAACTAGAGGTCGAGGCCGACGTGCTTACGGATACGGACGCGGATGGGATGGATGACCATTGGGAAACTGCCAACGGCCTGACCGTGGGGATGAACGACGGCGGGAGCGATCTGGACAGCGACGGACTGAGGAACGCGCGCGAGTTCTACTCCCGATCGAATCCAAACCAAGCGGATACCGACGGCGACACCTTGAATGACGGTGCGGAGGCCAACATCCATTTCACCAATCCCCTGACCCCCGACACCGACGCCGACGGTCTGTCTGATAACGCGGAACTGACCACGCACGGCACAGATCCCAGCCTGCAGGACACGGACGGCGACGGTCTCGAAGACGGCGTGGAAGTCTGCGGTGCGCTCACCTCGCCGACGAACCGGGATTCGGATGGCGACGGATTCTCGGATGGGATCGAGATTCAACTTGGCACCAACCCGCTCTCCTCCACGAGCCGCGCTCCGAACATCGCGCGAGCAGGCAGTCCGCTGCTGGGCTTCAACCTGTCCACCGAGACGAACTTGAACGGCATTCAGCGCATCAACCCGGTGATGTCCGGCAGCGTGAACGACGGCAACCTCGTCCTGCGCACAGACAATGTTTACTCCCTGAATTCTTCTGCCACGCATGCTCATGTGGGCATCCTCTGGGCCGCGCCCTGGACGCACCCGGTTCGTTCGCTGGAAGTTTTTCTTGCTCCGCAACTCTCCGGTGGCTGGTTCGGCCCGAACCTGCGCGCTCCCGGAGCTGGCAACCCTCTGCTCCCGACGCACCTCACCCCGCCTGTGTTGCAAGTGACGACCAACGGCGTGAACTGGATCACCGTGCCGAGCTCCAACAATTATCTCGTACGTTTCACCGGTTTCCGTGTGGGCGGCGGCGGCTATCCCAAGGGCAGCTATCGATCCTTCAACGTCGGATTCCTCACGCCCGCTGTGGGAATCCGCGGTGTGCGCCTGATCGGCGTGCAGGGCGGTTCCGTGCCGAATCTGCGCGGATACCTCGGCGTGTGGGAGGTGATCGTGACCGACATCACGACGTCCACCGGCGTGCCAGCCACGGACGACTCGGATGCCGATGGATTGACGGACGCGATGGAAGCAACGGCGGGAACGAATCCCGCGAGTGTAGACACCGACGAAGACGGCCTGTCGGATGGCGATGAACGAAGCCTCTATGCGAGCAATCCGTTGAATAAGGACACCGATGGCGATTACTTCCCCGACGGCTGGGAAGCGGCGCGCGTTTACAACCCGGTGTCGGCGAGCTTGAGCCCCCGCAATATCGCGATCGTGGGCGGCGGACTCATCGGCACGCACACCATGCTCGGCACGACCCTGGGCACGCCGGCGTGGCAGGCAGGCTTCCCGGAAGATGTCACTGACGGGAACATCTATTCCCGCGTCGATAACTGGAATGCCTCGACCTTCGCCCCCTACAGCTTTGTCGGCGCACAATGGCCCACGAATGCCAACGTGAACGTCGGCAGCCTGCGGGTCATCTTCGCCACGTTCAACAACGGCGGCTGGTTCGGCCCGCCCAACGTCGGCCCCGGTGGCAACGGACTCCTGACCGCCGCGCATCTCGAAATGCCCACCGTCCAGATCACCCGCGACGGCGGCACAACTTGGAGCGCGGTCCCGCACATGTCTGATTACCTCACCGTGCTCATCGGTCATCGCAACGGCGGCGCTCCCAACCCCTCCGCCACACCCACCCCCGTCGCGACGTTCACACTGAACGAGATCGCCACTAACGTAAGCGGTGTGAGGCTCATCGGTCGCGAGGGCGGCCACACCCAGGGCTTCGTCGGCGTGTTCGACCTCTCGGTCTTCCCGACCGCCTACGTCCCGCCTGACAGCGACGGTGACCAGTTGCCGGACGCCTGGGAGATCGAGAAGACCGGAGACCTAGCGCAACTCGGCACCACCACGGATTCCGACGCCGACGGCTACGGAGCGTTCCGCGAATACCTCCTGCACCTGGACCCGAACGCGTTCAGCCCGACCCCGGCGACCAGCATTGTCAACGGCTGCGTCACCACCACCCTTCAGAAGCGTCCCGGCCTGGTCTACCACATGAGCAGCGGCTCCGAATTGACGGGTTGGGATCGCGCGAGCGCGCGCGTCGTCCGCGAAACCCCCACCTGGATGATCATCCGCGACAACATGCCGACCTGCAGCGGAGCGTCGCAACGCTTCCTGAAAGTGGAGGTGACGCCGCTGCCGTAAGCCAGCGAAGGAAGTTCAAGATCCCCGCCATTGCCGAAACCAATCGGTGAAGGTTTCTGGGGCTCGGACCTGTTGCAGGGTGCATCCGTCGTGCCAGTAGACGGCGCAGAGCCCATGCGAGAAGCGAGTTTCCCAGGGCAGATGGTAAGCGCCCGCATCCAGCCAGAGTAGATGATCGCCTGCCCTCAGATCGGAGGGAAGCGGGCGACGTGCGAGTTTGTCGAAAGCCATGCAGGTGGGCCCGTTGACTGTGGTCATGCAGGGAGTCGCAGAACGTTCTGGCAGGGTAAGAATGCGGTGGTTTTCCCACACGGACATCAGACTATTCATCGTGCGGCCTCCGTCGCAGATCAGGTTACGGTTCACCCCGCGCTGCTTGGCGTCGAGCACTCGGATCAGGAGGGCACCGGATCGGCCGCTGAGCCATCGACCATTCTCCATCCAGATTTCCTTGAGAAAGGGGAATCGGTTTCGGATCTGGCGTAGCGCTAGGTTCAGGCTGTTGAGGGAAAAACTGGCGTCCAGTCTGGCTCCCTTGCGGATCGTCACATCCGGACTGGGAAAGCCTCCGCCGATATCCAGCACGGCGGGCTGACAGCCCAATCGGGTCAGGATCCCCAAGCCTTCATTCACGGCCGCAAGATAGTCGACGTGGCTCGCTACATTGGAACGCAAGTGGAAGTGTGCGATTTCAACCGTGACACGCTTCTCTACAAGGATCGCCAACGCTTCTCCCAGCTCCGACTCGGTCATTCCGAACTGTGTGGGAAATTCGGGGGCGTCCGTGTCGAATTCACAGCGAGTGTTGAGTCGAACGCCACAGCGCCAGTGCATTCGTCGAGCGAGCGTTCCCAAGGCGGTCGCCTCGGCGACGGAGTCAAAGTTCACATTCAGCCGTGGGAGGGGATGTCTGATAAGCCAGCGATGCTTCGCGGGGCCATTGATCAGAATGCGCTCCGGTGGGCAGCCCATCTGCAACGTCAGCTGGAGCTCGAGTTCGCTTACAACCTCGATGGGGCGACCGAGACTATTCCACCAGCGGAGGAGCGCAGGGAGGGGCTGTGTTTTTACCGAAAGCCAATGCGTGATCGGCAGCCCGGTGAAGGCCGCGTCGAGTTGGGCAAGCGACTGCGCGATCGGGGCGCTGGAGAAGAGGTAGCAGGGGGTGGCCTTCTTCCGGAGCAGTGGACGAGCAAGCTCTGCCCAGAACTCCGCAGTGCCTGGCTCCGCACTTTTCACCCGTCTAGCTCGCCGCGCCGGATTGCTCGCAGCGCCCACGGTTTTACAAACCGATGACCCGCATCACGGCGTCACGGTCGGGTTGCACGACGATGGGCTCAAATCCAGCAGTCTTGATGGCGGTGTCCGGGTCCTTCAGCCCATGACCTGTCATGGTAGCTGCCACCAGGCTGCCTTCCGGGATCAGTTGGCGCTGCACGGCTTTGATTAGCCCTGCCAACGGGGCGGCACAGGCCGGTTCCACGAAGATTCCTTCGGTGCGCGCGAGTAGGGTGTAAGCCTTGAGGATTTCCTCGTCCGTCACCTTGTCGATCAAGCCTTCGCTCTGCTTCACGGCATCCATCGCCCCTTGCCAGCTGGCGGGGTTGCCGATCCGTATGGCGGTGGCGACGGTGTTGGGATGCTCAATGGGATGTCCGTCGACCAGCGGAGCTGCCCCCGCTGCCTGCCAGCCGCACATCCGGGGCAGGGTGTCACTCTTGCCTGCGTTCTGGTATTCACGATAGCCTTTCCAGTAGGCCGTGATATTGCCCGCGTTGCCGACGGGCAGGAAGTGGAAGTCGGGCGCGTCGCCGAGGGCGTCGCAGATTTCAAAGGCCGCGGTTTTCTGCCCTTCGATCCGGAAAGGATTGATGCTGTTCACCACCTCGATCTTGCCTGTTTCACCCAGCTCTCGGACGATGTTCAGGGCCTGGTCGAAGTTGCCTTCCACCGCGATGGTAGTGGCCCCGTACATCAGGGCCTGAGCCAGCTTTCCAAGGGCGATTTTTCCGTGGGGCAGCAGCACCACGCAGCGCATCTTGGCGCGTGCGGCGTAGGCGGCTGCGGCGGCGCTGGTATTGCCCGTGCTTGCGCAGACGACGATTTCAGATCCCCGCTCCTTGGCCTTGGAAACCGCCAGGGTCATCCCCCGGTCCTTGAAGGAGCAGGTGGGATTCAGCCCCTCGTACTTCAGGTACAGTTCGAACTGGCCGCCGATGGCCTCAACAAACGAGGGAACGCGGATGAGGGGCGTGTTGCCCTCCAGGAGGGTAATGATGGGTGTGGCTGACGTGACAGGCAGGAACTCTGCGTACTGTTGGATCACGCCTGACCAGGTGGAGGAATGCGAGGCTGGCATAAAAGAAATAGGGAGGGCTAGAGGCTACTCAAAACTTTCTACGCGAATCATGGTCGGCTTGGCCCTGACGACCGAGAGCTTCGAAATCTGTGCGAGCGCGCCGACCATCTTGGCGTGGGTGGCATCGTGAATCATGAGGATGAGCGGCACGGAGCGCCCACAGTGCCCCTCGGGTTGGATGACCGAGGAGATGCCGATCTTCGATCGGCCCAGGATAGTTGCGATGCGCGCCAGCACCCCGGGTTGATCCACGACATCCAGCCGCAGGTAGTAGCGAGAGACAGACTCTTCGATGGGCAGCATCCTCCCGGCCTCGCGATGGGGCACGAACGCGGGGACCCTGCGAGGGGAATCATGCTTGAGATCCAATGCGGCGTCTCCTAAGTCACTCAGCACGGCGCTGGCCGTGGCGTCCTGCCCCGCTCCTCGGCCGTAGTACAAAGTGTCGCCCACGATGTCGCCCCGGAGAAAAACGGCGTTGAACACGTCGTTCACACTCGCGAGCACATGGGAGTTTGGAACCAGTGCGGGGTAGACGGAGACCTGGACGGCCGGGGTTTTGCGCGGACCTGATTCGAGGCTCTTGACGATCCCCAGCAGCTTGATGGTGTAGCCGAGCTTACCGGCGTATTCGATGTCGGTCTGAGTGATGTGGCGGATGCCTTCGGTATGGATCTGCTTCGGGTTTACCCAGAAGCCATGGGCCAGTGAAGCGAGGATACCGATCTTGTGCGCGGCATCATGGCCGTCGACGTCCAGCGACGGTTCAGCCTCGGCGTAACCCAGGCGTTGGGCGTCCGCCAGAACCGTGGCGAAATCTGCGCCCTCCTGCTTCATCCGGGTGAGGATGTAGTTGCAGGTGCCATTGACGATGCCATAGAGGCGGGTGATGCGGTTTCCTATCATCGCCTCCCG
>CAMAVD010000260.1 GCA_945861575.1 Akkermansia muciniphila | reverse complement strand
TGTTTGCGGATGCGATCGACCAGAATTTCACCACCCCCACCCGGAATGGATCCTAGGCCCGCTTGGACGAACTGCTTCAGGATCTCCTCCACGGGGATCTGGAAGACCTCTTGGAAATGGATGAACTCGCTCGGGCTGAAGCCGTGGATATTCACCTGCGGAAAGCGCCCCTTGATGTGGGAGAGCAGATCCAGATACCACTGCAGGGACAGTTTGGGGTGGTGTCCCCCTTGCATCAAAATTTGTGTACCACCGAGGGCCACTGTTTCTTCGATCTTCCGGTCAATCTCGTCGTGGGTGATGACGTAGGCGTCTTGGTCCTTTTCCGTTCGATAGAACGCGCAGAACTTGCAGTAGACGTTACAGACGTTGGTGTAGTTGATGTTGCGATCGACGATGTAGGTGACGATGTCATTGCCTCGTCCCTCATAGGCGGCGGCTTTGGCGAGTTGACGGCGGCGGTCGGCAAGGGCACCGAGTTCCTCCAGGGGGACAGAGGCGAGCCTACGGGCTTCGGCCCGGTCGATACGGTCCCCCTTCCACACCTTGTCCAGGAGGGCGTCGATGGACGTGTCGTAAATCACGCCCCCGAGCCTAGCCATGAAGGTGCAGGGGGGCAACCGGGAATGCCTAAACCAGGCTCTTGCGCACTTTCGATGGGCTCCCTATGTTGCGGCCGCGCAGGGCTGTGGCCGACTTCGTCATACATCCCGTGCAGCCAAACCTATGAATCAATTGATGAATCTGTTCGGTGGAAGCGCCGTTGTTCTGATCGTATTCCTCCTGGTTTTCTTCGTCGCCTCCATGATCGTGCTGAACTTTGGCATGATCTGGATCCGGGCCCTTTTTTCGGGAGCCCGCGTCACCTTTACAGAGCTCGTCGCCCTGCGGCTTCGCAGCGTGCCGGTGGGGGTGATTGTGGATACGCGCATCACCGCCGTGAAATCCGGCTTGGACATCACCATTGATGACCTGTCGACGCATTTTCTGGCGGGCGGCAGTGTGGAGATGGTGGTTCAGGCATTGATCGCAGCTCGCAAAGCCGGCATCCACCTTGTCTTTGACCGTGCCTGTGCGATTGATCTTGCGACCAAGGGAACCGGGAAAACGGTGCTCGAAGCGGTAAAGACCTCGGTCAATCCCAAGGTTATCGACTGCCCCCATCCCGTGCCTGGCAAACTGACGATTGATGCCGTGGCCAAGGATGGTATCGCGGTAAAGGTGAAAGCGCGCGTCACCGTTCGGACCAATTTGGACCGCTTTGTCGGTGGTGCGACCGAGGAGACCATCATTGCTCGGGTTGGTGAAGGCATCGTAACCACCATTGGATCATCCCAGAGCTACAAAGACGTGCTAGAGAACCCGGATCGCATCTCGAAGACCGTTTTGGACAAGGCCTTGGACAGCAATACAGCCTTTGAGATTTTATCGATCGACATCGCGGATGTGGACGTGGGCGAGAACGTGGGTGCAAAGCTGCAAGCTGAGCAGGCGGAGGCGAACAAGCTGATCGCCCAGTCGCAGGCGGAGGTGCGTCGCGCGGCCGCGGTTGCGATGGAGCAGGAAATGGTGGCACGCACTCAGGAGGCCCGGGCTCGAGTGGTGGAGGCGGAGGCTCAGGTGCCTTTGGCGATGGCCGAAGCCTTCCGATCCGGCAATCTGGGCGTTATGGACTACTATCGGATGCGCAATGTGCAGGCGGATACCGCCATGCGATCGACCATTGCGGGTGGGGCCAGCGCTGGGGCCACAGACAAGTCGGTAGGCTGATGGGCGGCGTTCTCCCCTTGTTTGCATGAACTGGATTCACCATCCCTTGGTTGCCGATGCTGGGTGGGGCAGCTTGGTCACGATTGTGATCTTCGCCCTGCTCTCCGGCATTGGGAATTGGATCCAGAAGCGTCAGCAAGAGCGAGAGGAAGCAGGAAACCCGAGCGAGTTGGAACCCCGTAGACCCTCATCACTTCCGCCCTCCCTCCCGCCTACATCCTTGGAGGAGGAGCTTCGGCGATTGCTTCAGGGAGATCGGCCTCGGCCGGTCGCTCCGGCTCCCGTTCCGCCGCCTCCAATCCCCCAGGCCCTGGCACCCCAGGCTCGTTATTCTGAGGCGGCTCCGGCTTTGGAAGAAGCCGAAGGGCCGCAGGTCACGCTTCCACCCTTGTCTAAAGCGGCCCAAGGGCAGTTGGAAGCCTCACAGCTTTCTGGTCGCGTAGCGGCGCGGCTGCGGCAGGCCTCCGAGACCCTGGGACGGCTCCCAGACTCCGAGCATGCGGCTGAGCGCGTGGATGCACTGGACGAGACCGTGCGACGACGCATGCTCGCTGGGCTTGCGCAGAGTGCTCGTGTAGGGACCGCCGCGTCGGGTCGCGAACCTTCCCTCGAGACTGCGGCGGTGCTGGCGGCGCTGCGCCAGCCTCAATCGGTGCGGCAAGCCTTCCTCCTCTCGGTCATTCTTGCCCCTCCACGCGCTTTGGACACAGATCCCAAGAATTCGCTTGCTTGACGCCCCTTAGCTGCCTACATGAATCAGACATTACGGACGTTCAGAGTTCCCTGACCGCATCTCCTCCGGCGTCGCAGCAATCGGGGCGAGTGGTGGTCCTGATGTTTCGGGCCGAGAGTAAAGCGGCTCGTTGATCAAAGCTCCTTGTTGGCGCCAGTTAGATCCGTCCACTGTGTGGCGAGTTCTGACACTGGCGTCTTCGTTTCAGTGGATCTGCGTCCTACTCAGCATGCGGCATGGAAGCCTGCTTGTGTTGGCTTCCGATCTTAAGGACTCAACCCCCTTCGAGTACGGACCGCGATCCCTAATTAATTCAGAAGTAGGAAGTATTGCATTGATGTATGTCTTACGGTTTTGTTCCTCGAGGATCGAAAGAACGAAGCGCTCATGGTGTCAGCGCAGTTAAAGGCCTCTTTTCCCAATCTGGACCTGATCGAGGTGGGCTCCCGGGCTGACTGGGAGTCCCTAGGCTCTGCGATTGCTCCCGATCTGGTATTGTCCTCAGGGGAGTTGAGTTGGGTTTCGGGACTGGAGTTGGTGCGCCTGGTTCGTGGGCGATGGGTGGAGGCCCGGGTGATTCTCTATCAGTCCGGGCGCGAGCCGCTGCTGGCAGGTACCTTGGCCGAGGCTGGTGTTACTGGGTGCTTCGTCTATTCCACGGAGCGAGTGAAGGAGTTGTTGGAGTCTGTTCGATTGAGCATTGAATTGCTCCACGAGCGACGGCAGCGGACGTTAGAAGCCCTACGATTTGAGGAGCGGGTTGAGCAGTCCCTCGCTGGTGTTTTTGAACTTTCGGCCGACGGTCGAATGGTCTTTGCGAATCAGGTGATGGCTGGGTTGTTAGGCTTCCCAAGTGTGGAGGAGCTCAAAAAGTCGAAGCTCGACTCCTGGCACTTAAATCCTGCGGATCGGCAGCGATGGCAGTCCAATGCCGAGGAGGGCGCTTTTACTGAGTTGGATTTGCACCTCCGTCGACGCAACGGCCGCATGATCTGGGGGCGTCTGCGCGGGTGGGTGCGGCGGGACGCAGGAGGGAAGGTGCTGTGCTATCACGGAAGCCTGCTTGATATTACGGAGCACTACGAGATTCGGGAATCCCTCCGGCAGTCGGCCACTCGGCAGGCGCTTCTCATGGATTCTTTGCCGGAGTCGCTTCTAGTGGTGGATCGGCATTCGCTCGTGGTTCTAGACTCCAACCCGGCCGCTCGACGGCTGTTTGAATATAGTCGGGAGGAGTTCATGCAAAAGCAGCTGGCAGGGCTGCATGCAGCTCCGCATTTGGCTCTGCTGACCCAGGCAGAGGGCGCGGGCCAGACTGGCTTGGAGGAGATTCAGTGCCTGAGGAAAGGTGGGGGTGAAGCCACCGCCGAAGCATGCGTCGTGCGTGAGATCTGGGACGGGAGGGAGGCGTTGTTGATTTACTACCGGGATGTTTCTGAGCGGCGCTATCAGGAGCGCCTTATTCGTAGCATCGCCGAGAGTCTGCCCTCTGGGTGGCAGCCCGATCTCTTTTGGGAGCAGTTGTGCCAATCAGGGAGTCGCAGCTTCGATGGGGAGACCTTCCTGGCGCTCTGTGTTCAGGATGCTTCCGCCCAGAAGTTCCGCCTGTTGGCCGGAGTTGGGGATCTTGGCTGGCTAAGGGGTGGCGACCTGCCGGTTGAGGGAGAGCCATGGACAGATCTCTTCCGGAGGCGGTTTCTTGGGCATGCAAGGGGTGTCAGAAAGGACTTTCCGAAATCGGTCTCACTCGAGTCGGGCGCCGCCGAGGGATTCCTGGGTCTTCCGGTAGCAGATCCTCAGGGCCGTGTTCACGCCGCGCTCTGCGTGGTCGCCAAGAACCCGCTCGGCAAAATCAAGCTGGCAAAGGGAATCCTGCAGATCTACGCCAACCTGGTTTCACACCGTCTGGGCGCGGACAGGATTCTGCAGGCGAGCGAGCGGACCTCGGTCAACCAGCCAACCAGCGAATCCCGTCCGCAGCCTTGAAGGCTTTTAGGGACGGAGCGACGTGGTGGTCGATGCCGTAGCGGGTGCAATCAGCAGGGATGCGCCTTCACGCGTGCTTCGCACCAGCGCGCGGCCTTGGCTGACAACGGGTGTCGACCAGCACTTGCCCTGAACCGCCTTCATGCGGGCGGATTCCCGGTAGCCTGACGGATCCGGTTTCACCAAGACCAGTTCGCCAGCGTCGGTCAGGACGAGGAGTTGTCCGTCAACCAGGGTGACATTGCCCGGACCGAAGCCTGGTTGCGCCCATTTTTCGATACCGGTTGCCATTTCCACACATTTCAATGGGCCCTTGCCGTATTCCTTGAAGCTGAACATCCCGTAGAGATGGCCATTGAGGGCCACCGGGGTACTCCAGTGGTTGCAGATCTTATTGCCGGTCAGTCTCCAGAGTTCCGTTGCGGACCAGTCCTCACCTTTTTTGGCGATGCGCGCTGCGCTGGAGCCCACGTTGTAACCGGCCGAACAGTAGACGATGTCGCCTGAGACGACTGGGGATGCGGCTGTGGATACATTGTAGGGAAACTTGTGGCGCCAGAGTGCTTTTCCACTCTTCACGTCGAGTGAAACCAAGCCGCTTTGGGTGAAGTAGATCACCTGTCGCTGCCCGAGCAGAGTAGCGACCACCGGTGTCGCATGGGTCATGAGGTCATCCTCGCCTTTCCATACCGGTTCGCCGGTCTGGCGGTCGATCGCTAGCAGGGCCTGACCGGTCCCGCCGCCGGCGACGAAAATAAGCGAGCCATCGATGGCGGGGGAGGCCGCGTTTTGCCAACGGATGCTGCGGCCAGCGTGTTGCTGAACGATGTCACGGGTCCAGGCAAGGGTGCCAGAATCCGCGTTGACACAGACGAGTTTCAGCCCTGCGGAGTAGACGTAAACCTTGCCTTCCGAGAATGCCGGGGTGCTGCGTGGGCCGTCTCCGCCCCCGTTATCCTGTGTGCCCGAGTCGCCACCGCCATCGAATTTACTGACGGCAATCGGATACGCCCAAACCTCCTTGCCTGTCGCCAAGTCGAGCGCCACGACAGTCTCGCGTTTCACCCCTTCCACCAGACGGTTTACGAGGGTGTAGGCTTTGCCGCTCCCTGTAGAGAAGGAGCTGAAGCCGTCGGTGAGGGGGACTTTCCAAGACTGTTTGAGGCCGTTCGCGGGCCAGGCACGCAGGATGGGTTCCTTGGAGATACCATCCAGCCTCGGCCCCCGGTATTGGTTCCATTCCTCTCCTAGCGCCCCCATCCAGGGGGTTAAGGCTAGCAGGCCTGTGGCAATCAGGGGAAGTATCGGGGTCTTCATAGTTAAAATCGTTCTTGGAGCGAGGACAATAGCGGCAACTTCCAAAAGCGCCAGTGAAGAGCGATTTGAGGTGGGCTTTTGGTTGCCGCTATGGCCCTTGGTTTGATATAAGAGAGAGATTCATGAGTTCCGCCCTTACCTGCCTCTTTTGTGCCTTACGCCGTGCCTTCAGCCTGGGGACGCGTCTTTGCCGAGCGCTGCTCTTCTGCGGCCTTGGGCTGGGTGCCGCTCTCGTTGCGAAGGCTGAGAGCGTCGTGGTGTTCAACGAGGTCCACTACCATCCAACGGAAGGCGATGTCGCCGGCGAATTTATTGAGCTGATCAACCAGAACGCCACGGACATCAATCTTTCCGGATGGCGCATCGATGGAGGGGTCCAGTTTCAATTCCCTCCCAAGACCATTCTGGCGGGGGGGCAAACCCTGGTCATTGCTTCCCAACCGGCTCAGGTCGCCGCGAAGGCGGGGCTTGCCCACGTGTTCGGCCCCTGGACCGGTAATCTTTCAAATGGGGGAGAGCGGCTGGAACTCCTTGCTCAGAATGACCGTCGGATGGATGTGGTAGCCTATTCGGACGCCCCTCCTTGGCCGGTGGGTGCGGATGGCTCGGGCTTCACGTTGGTCAAACGCGCTGCCAAC
>CAMAVD010000259.1 GCA_945861575.1 Akkermansia muciniphila | reverse complement strand
CGCAGAGGACTTTTTCATGCCCTGCTGCCTGAGGGGGCAGGGCCAGATAGATTTGGATGTCCCAAATCCCTCGCCATGCTAGGCTGGACCTCAGCCTCAACGTTCAACGACAACGCGGCGAGGAACCGTCTGCGGCTGAACACGGGATGAATCTATGCTTAGGGTGAAGGACACACTTCGGGCGACAGTGCACCTGACGTTCGACGGCAGGGTCATTAAGATCTATCATGGCGCCGACGCGCTGTCACGCTTCGACACCGAGGTGAAGACGCTCCGCTACCTGGAAGCGAAGGGATGCCCCTTTGTGCCTCGATTGCTGGAATGCGATCGCGAGAAAATTCGCATCGTCACCAGCAACTGCGGAGTTCGAGTCGAGCACTTGGACGAACCCCGGCGGCAGGAGCTATTCGCTGAGCTGGAAACCTTCGGAGTACGCCACGACGATCCGGACCAGCGCAACGTCACATATCGCCAGTCCGATGGCCGGTTCTGCGTCATCGATTTCGAGTTCGCCACCCTCCTCCCCGAAGTTCACTAGAGAGCACTATGGATTCACTTCAATCGCACGGCGCAGGCGTGACCGCGCTTCAGTGGCATGGGTGGTCGGATGTGGGGAAGGTGCGCACGAACAATGAGGACAGATTCCTTGGGGTCCGATTCGACGGACGGGAGCTTCATCACTTGGGGAAGCTGGGGGAAGCGACACTCAGCGATATGGATTACGCTTTTGCCGTCAGCGACGGCATGGGCGGTGCCATGGCGGGCGAGTTTGCCAGCCGCATCGCCGTAGAGAAGATCACGACGCTGCTTCCTCGATCCTTTCGCCAGTCAGCCAAGGGACTTCAAATTGGCTTTGCGGATGTTTTGGGTGAGCTTTTCGACAAAATCCATCGAGCGCTGGTCTTTGTCGGTAACAGCTATGAGGA
This sequence comes from Akkermansia muciniphila, assembly GCA_945861575.1. Taxonomy (GTDB): domain Bacteria; phylum Verrucomicrobiota; class Verrucomicrobiia; order Limisphaerales; family UBA11320; genus UBA11320. The sequence goes on along the minus strand of CAMAVD010000259.1, from coordinate 5,524 downwards.
GTGCTCCGGCATGGAAACAACCCTTAGCCTCTGCTGGTTCACCCCAGGATGGATGTTCTTTGGCCATATCGGGGACAGTCGGATTTACTATCTCCCGGGACGAGGGGGTGGGATCAAGCAGTTGAGCCACGACGACACACATGTGGGATGGATGCTCAGGCAAGGCTCGATCAATGAACGCGAGGCACGCTCCCATCCGCGCCGGAATGTCCTTCAGAAAGCCCTGGGAGGGGGCAATCAGTTTGTCGATCCGCAGGTGGGAGCGGTGGCGATTGAGCCGGGCGACCTCTTCCTTCTCTGTTCAGATGGCGTCACTGAAGGATTGTACAACCATCACCTCTTGGATCTCCTTAGACCTTCCGAAACCTCGGTGCCGGGCACGCATCCGGCGCGCTCTATCGTCGAGCAGGCCGTGGCCAACGATGGGAAAGACAACACGACCGCTCTGGTGATTCGGGTCCTGTGATCCGAGCCAACTGCCGCAGTTCGACTCGGATTTTGGTTCGCCATGCCTGGCAGCATTGGGACAGAGGACGCGTGGAGGCGCCTCCTAGCATGGGACTATGAAAAATCCGGGCTAGCGATTCATCCACCACAGAGTGGCGTTCAAAACGGACGCGAAGCTAACCCACGCCAGATAGGGCCATAGCAGCCATGCGCTGAGGGTATCTATCGGGCGAAAGGCTTGGAGGGTCCGCCAGATGGCGAACCACAGGACAAGGATCTCGGCGAGCGCCCAGCCTGGGACCTTAAGCCCGAAGAAAAGGGGGCTCCAGAGGGCGTTGAGAGCGAGTTGGGTGCAGAACCAGCGAAGAGCCGGGCCCTGATCCTTCCATCCTCCGCGACGCCAGACGCGCCAAGCAGCAATGGCCATGGAAAAATAGAGAACGCTCCAAACCGGACCAAAAACCCACGAGGGTGGGTTCCAGGAAGGTTTCCGTATCGAGGCATACCAGGCGTCCGGCGCAGCGAGGCTTCCGATCGTCCCTGCTGCGAAGCAAAGCCCCAGCCACCCTACCAGCGCCATCGCAACCCGCCAACCCGACCGCGTCACGCCCTCTCTTATCAGTCCTTTCGGGGAGGACCGGGGCGCCTTTTCCGCTGGATGGCCGATATCCTTCATTTTATGGGCAAATGTTACGCCCTCCATGGGCTTTTAACAGCGATTTTACGAAACCTCACATTCTAGTTTGTATCCCGCCACAGGTTTATGCCATGATCGCCCCAGTGGCACGTACCCCAAAGAAATCAAAGTCGCCTGTCGTCCTTGAGGTCGGACAGGTATGGCGCCTTCCCAAAGGCTTCATCGAAATCGTTCGGCTCGGCAAAACTCTCGCGCATTACCGTCGTCCTAGGACGGAAGGTCAGCGAGGGGTTGCAGTGGCCCTCGCACCCATCACCACCGTCGCGGCGATGTTGAAGGAGAACGAGGCTGAGCTGATTAAACGCCCCGTGGTCAAGCCCACACCGGGAGCATAAACGCCAGCGCCGTAGCGGGCCCTAAAAATAGGGCTCATGCCTCGCAGGAGCCAGAGAGCGGATGGACCCCTCCACCTCTCTGGCGAAAGGCGTCTCCGTACCCTGGCCCCAAGTGCATTCAAGTCGTCGGGAATCAATTGGACCTAGGGGACGCCGATCGATCTCCATCGGCTGAAGCACCCCGCATTTCCCCATCTGCCCACGTTTTCTCAGAGAGCACAGTTCCGTTGCTGAGCGCGACCTCCCTCTTGACGTAGCCGCTAGGGAAGTAGCTACGTGACGTCCCATCCGGCTGTCCCTCCTTCATCTCAACCTCTTCAGTCAACGCCCCGCTCTCATTCCAACGTCGAAAGACCCCTTGAATTTTCCCATGAACAATCGGTGCCACGGACTGTTTCTGCCCGTTTGAATACCACTTAGTCCTAAGGCCGTGGGAGGTGCCAGCCGCAAAAAACTCCTCCACCTGCTGCTGTCCGTTGGTAAACCAACCGGTTGACCCTCCCTGGAGCCAGCCATTGGAGACGGCTGAACGAGATTTACGCGTCCCATCCTCATAAGTATCAACGAGAAACCCCGCGAACGCGTTGGTCTGGCCAGTCAGATGCCAGCGTCCGGCAGCCAAGACCAGATTGGTGCGGTGCGCTTCCACCAACGACACCGACTGCCTGTCGGTAGTCGCTACGAAACGACGCGCCACGACGTAAAGGACCCCGAGGGCCCCAACCAAAAGAAGACTGAACATAACCGATCGCTGCTGCATGGCATCATCCTGACAGAATGGCCCTTCAGAGTATAGTGTCTTGGCGCCCTCTTCCCGACCTGCGACTTGGGGCTTTGCTTCACGTCACATTTTGTGTAGTATGCGCCCAATCAAGCAAATTATGCCCCCCCTCGCGATGTACCTCTTCCGTTCAAAAGCATGCGTCCGACTGCCCCTCCTGATATGCCTGTGGGCACTGTTCGCCTCCCTAAGCAAAGCAGACACATCGGCTCCGGAGAATGACGTTCCCGCAGACAGCGTTGTTGTCTTCAACGAACTGATGTACCACCCGCAGAGTGATAGCCCCACGGACGAATGGATAGAACTTCACAATCAAATGTCCGTGGATGTGGATCTCTCGCGTTGGGAGCTCACCGGGGGCATCGGTTTCCAATTCCCAACAGGAACGATACTACCGGCGGGTGCCTACGTGGTGATCGCCGCATCGCCCAGCCAATTGGAGGCGAGCTTAGGTGTCAGCGGAGCTTTCGGCCCCTGGCAAGGTCGGCTGAACAACGCAGGCGACCGCATCACGCTAAGAAACCACAATCGCCGACTCATGGATCAGATCAGCTACGTAGACGATGCCCCCTGGCCGCCCGGGGCGGATGGCTCCGGCGCCAGCCTTGCCAAGACCCGGGAGAAGCGGCCCAGTGGCCCCCCTGCCAACTGGCGCGCCAGCTCGCAGATCGGCGGCACGCCAGGCAAGGTAAATTTCCCCTTCCTCGAAGGTTCCCCAGCAACGGCGCGCCTCCTGGTCGGTAAAAATTCCGTCACCCGCCACCTCGTTCCCACCCAAGCAGATTCGACCGCCGCCTGGATCGAAACCGCTTTCGACGACACCCGCTGGACGACTGGAACAAGCGCAATAGGCTTCGACCTCACACCACCGAACGCAAACCCCTCACCACTGATTCGCCGGTTCTTCTCCTTGGACGGCACACTCACCGACAGCTCTGGCAACGGATTTGACGCTACGTCGACTGGAACGCCTTTTTCAACAAATGTGCCCCCGACGTCGGCCAATGCCCGCTCGGTAGACTTCTCAGGTAGCAGCGCGTTTCTGGAGTTTCTCGATCCTGCGGACCCCATGGCCTACACCCTCGCCGGATGGGTTCGCTTCGAAAGCCTTCGGCCCTGCAGCATCCTCGTGCGCACGGACTCCGGGGGCCCGACAGCGACCTGGTCGCATCAACTGCGCATGACTACTGGAGGCAAGCTGCAGCATTTCCTGAACGACGGCTCGGGCCAGCTCGTAAGCGGAACCAATGTCCTCGTGCGCAATCGGTGGTATCATCTCGCTGTCACCGCCCGCAACGGCGGTGTGATGAGGCTTTTCCTGAATGGGGTCCAGGACGGACCCTCTCGCCCCGTGGCGTCGCTCTGGAACGGAGGAGACCGCTGGCGTTTGGGTAGCGACTCGGGCGATACGTCCTCCTTCCTGGACGGACAGCTGTCCGACATCGGGATCTGGCATGAGGAGTTGTCCCAGGAAACTCTCACGGCTCTTGCCGCGGGCAGCTCCCCACTTCTACTCAACGGCCTAGGCACCCTCTTTGGCACTGACGTGCGCTCTTCCCTGTCCGGAGTGAACAGTTCTCTCTGGCTGAGGGCACCGTTTGCGCTTCCTTCCCGAGGCAACTACACCAGCCTCACACTCGAAGTCCAGTATGCCGATGGCTTTGTGGCCTGGCTCAATGGCCAGGAGATTGCGCGCCGGAATGCCCCGAACCCACTCGCTTGGAACTCAGCCGCCACCCAGGATCGATCGATTCTAAACGCCACCCGCATCGAATCGATCAATCTCTCAAACCAGCTCTCGGTGCTGCGTCCTGGACTGAACGTGCTGGCGGTCCAAGGGCTCACCGTCAGCCCGCAGGATTCTCACTTCCTCCTGAGCAGCCAACTCCGCGCGACAGAACTTCCAGTGGATACCGATGCGCTTGGCGTCTCATTTCATGAAATCCCTTCGGCTCTCACTCAACCGTTCTGGGTGGAGCTCTACAATCAGAGCGACCAGGAAGCTGATCTCTCAGGGATACAGCTCCGTCTAGGCTCACGCACAATTCACACCTTTCCCCAAACGCACCTGGAACCGAACGAGACGTTGCGGGTGCCCTGGCCTGCAGCGCAAGGCCCACCGCAAGTGGGCAACCGGCTCCATCTGATAGGGGCGGACCTTCGTTCCCTGGTAGACTCCGCAACCGTCACCAGCCAACCGCAAGCGCGGACCGAGTCGAATGCTCGGGGCGAGTGGCTCCGCCCCTCATTCCTCACTCCTGGGACTCCAAACGCCATTCCGGTTCAGGACGCCGTCGTGATCAACGAGATCATGTATCACCATGCGCCGTCTTTTCCGAAAGCGGGCATCCCCGAGATCCGAACGACAACGTCGCTCGTCGCTTTCAGCAGCACGTGGAGCTACGACACTCGGTCTGCAGATCTGGGAACCGCATGGAAAGAGCCCAGCTACGATGCCAGCGCCTGGTCGAACGCCCCTGCCCCGCTCGGCACCATGACCGGAACTCTCCCCCTACCCATCCGCACGGCGATTTCTGCCAACGGAAGGACCACTCTCTATTTCCGAACTGAGTTTGATTTGCCCGCTAAGCCCCAAGACTTCCAGCTCCACTTGACCTCCCTCATCGATGACGGGGCCATCTTCTATCTCAATGGCACCGAAGTCTTGCGGCGGAATCTAACAAACGGGCCTGTGACATCGTCCACGCGCGCACTCACCAACATCCAAATCGTAAGCCTCAGCCTTCCGGTGGTCATTCCGTCTCAGGCACTGGTGCTCGGAAAGAACACCTTCGCGGTCGAAGTCCATCAGGCCTCCACCAATGCGCCTGGCGATTGGATCATGGCATCCAGGCTCCACTTGAGCGAACCCCTCACACCAGGCACACCGGGTGAAGCCTTCGCCGAGAACGATGAGGAGTGGATCGAACTCTACAATCGCTCCGCTAACCCGGTGGACCTCACCGGATGGCGATTGGCGGAAGCCGTGGACTACCGTTTCCCCGCCGGGACAGTCATCGAACCAGAGGGTTATCTGGTGATCGCGCGAGACGGGGCCGCCTTGCGAAGTAAATATCCAGGAGTCTCCATTGTCGGAGATTATGAGGGGCAACTCTCAAACTCGTCGGAGCGCATTCGCCTCCTGGACCCTCGGCAGAATCCCGCCGACGAGGTTCGTTACTATGGCAAGAACCCCTGGCCCGAGTCGGCGGACGGAGGTGGCTCCAGCCTGGAGCTATTGGACCCTCGATCCGACAACTCGGT
>CAMAVD010000258.1 GCA_945861575.1 Akkermansia muciniphila | reverse complement strand
GGAATCTCTTAAAAACAAGCGACTGGTCTCCATGGACCTTGGAGCCATGCTCGCGGGAGCGAAGTACCGGGGAGAGTTTGAGGAGCGCCTGAAGGCTTTCCTCAAAGAGATCACGGCCAGCGAGGGAAAAGTCATCCTTTTCATCGATGAGTTGCACACCTTGGTTGGTGCTGGAAAGACCGAAGGGTCACCCGATGCAGCCAATCTTCTCAAGCCCCAGCTGGCGCGGGGCGAACTCCGCTGCATTGGGGCAACGACCCTGGACGAGTATCGCAAGCACATCGAGAAGGACCCTGCCCTAGAGCGCCGGTTTCAGCCTGTTCCCGTGGGAGAGCCCACTGTCGAAAGCACCATCGCGATCCTTCGAGGGCTCAAGGAACGTTACGAAGTGCATCATGGTATCCGAATCCAAGACGCCGCGATCGTCGGGGCTGCAATATTGTCCCAACGCTACATTGCCGATCGATTCCTGCCCGACAAAGCGATCGACCTCATGGACGAAGCCGCTGCGAGGCTCAGAATCGAGCTGGACTCAAAGCCGACCGAGGTGGATCAGCTTGATCGCCAGATTCTTCAGCGCGAAATCGAACGGAGTGCACTGCAGCGAGAGAAAGACGCGCCCTCATTGGCGCGATTGAAACGCCTGGAGGAGGAGTTGGCCAATTTGCGTGAGAAGTCGACCAAACTTCGTCACCAATGGGAGACCGAGAAGGCATCCATCTCAGCTGTCAGCATCATCAACAGCCAGATCGAGAAGGTGCGACAGGAACTCGAGCAGGCGGAGCGGAGCCAAGATCTGCATCTTGCGGGCCAGATACGCTATGGCAAGCTGCCGGATTTGATCGCGAAACTGGCGACAACCGAAGAAGCTCTTAAATCCTCGGACACCCCGCTCCGACTCCTTAAACAGGAGGTGACGGAGGAGGACATTGCCCAAGTGGTTGCCTCGTGGACTGGCATCCCGGTCACCAAGCTCATGGAAGGTGAGAGACAGAAGTTGGTGAACATGGAGGAGCGGCTACAACAACGCATCGTCGGGCAGGCGGAAGCCGTTAAGGCCGTCGCCAACGCGGTGCGGCGAGCACGAAGCGGGCTTCAAGACCCGAACCGACCCACCGGTTCATTCCTCTTTCTGGGTCCTACCGGCGTAGGCAAGACCGAGCTCGCACGAGCGCTGGCAGAGTTTCTCTTCGACGACGAGGAGGCGCTGCTGCGAATCGATATGAGCGAGTATATGGAGAAGCACTCCGTCTCCCGCCTGATTGGTGCCCCTCCAGGATATGTCGGATACGAGGAAGGAGGCCAGCTGAGCGAAAAAGTGCGTCGACGGCCCTATAGCGTGATTCTACTGGATGAGATTGAGAAGGCACATGCGGATGTGTTCAACGTTCTGCTTCAGGTCCTCGATGACGGTCGGCTCACCGACGGCCAGGGCCGGACCGTTGACTTCAAAAACACGGTGATCATCATGACCAGTAATCTAGGCTCGCCGATCATCCAGAGCTATTTCCAAGACGGAATGCCCTCTGCGCTGGATCAGAAGGAAATGGAGCGCCGCGTACACGCAGAGCTCAAGGGTCATTTCCGCCCCGAGTTCCTCAATCGCGTGGACGACATCGTTCTCTTCCACAGCCTGGATGCTCGCCAAATCCTTTCCATTCTGGACATCCAGCTGAAGCGTCTGGTCGAGCGCGTGCAGACCCAGCATATAGATCTCTATCTCGATGAGGTAGGCAAGCGGTTCCTCGCGAAGAAGGGCTACGATCCTCAATTCGGCGCTCGCCCGCTCAAGCGCGCTCTGCAGGAATATCTGCTGGATCCCCTGGCCATGAAACTCATGGAAGGAAGCTTCCGACCGGGATGCCGAGTGGAAGTCACCGCCGCGGACGACGAGCTGGTGTTCCGCGAATGTCTTCCAGGCTCGACCGCCAAGGATGGATCCCCCACCGAGGAGCATTCCCCTCCGCCTTCCCGGCGCGGAACGACCAAGGCCTAATCGCACCTACAAAAGCAGCGGCCTCGACCAGCACACAGGCAGATACGTGAAGCCCGAGACTTCCTAATTCTCCTGGCTGGCAGTCCAGCAGTTCTTTCCATGAACGGCTGCTGGCACTCGATCTTTGACACCGCACGGTAACTTGGCTGTGATGGGAACTTAACCGTGGACATAAGAGCACCCATCCTCGAGCCCAGGACAGACCACAGTCTCCTGATCGCGTGTCGGCGTTGGCCTGGGGCTGAGAGTTTTCACCCACTCCTTAGCCGCTATCTCCGTTTTGTCTACGCGCATGTCAGGCGCCGCACCTCGGACCTGGCTATGGCGGAGGAGATCACCCGAGCCGTCTTTCTGACCTTCGCTCGTCGAGCTCGCAAACTCAGCTCGCGAACTGTCCTCGCGGATTGGCTTCATCACGTGACAAAACTGGCCTGCCTCAAACAGCTAGGCCGACACAGGACGCGGCTGAGAAAAAGCGGGCTCTTTGCCCGTGCGCAGGCGCCCTCGCTCGATAGCGCTGCACTCTCCACAGCCATCACCCACGAGTTAGACCGTGCCCTTACCAGACTCTCGACAAAACAGCGTCAGTCGGTGCTCCTTGGAAGCCTGCTCCGACAGCAACCAGAGGTGGCAGCGCTCAGTATGCGCTGCTCTCCAGCGCGATGGCTCAGCGCACATCAGAAGGGTTCAGCCAAGCTGCAAAGGTATTTTCGCTCTCGAGGCATATCTATCGATAGTGCCGATCTCGATAGCCTACTCGGCATGCAAGAGTGCGCCGGTGAAGGATCCGAAAGCTTCGAGTCGTCGCTTTTGGAAGGCATGACCGAATGCGTGCACTGCAAACCCAGGCTAGCTCTGGCGCGCCGAACCCTCGCCAGCCTGGCATGGCAGCGCTGGCGGCGGCGGGTGACTTGGGGAATCCCACTCGGCCTCTTATCGATCATCGGCACCCTGGCCACGCTCTGGCATTTCGACGCGCGCACCGGACACAGCCATTCGGTGGCAGCGTTCATCATTTGGGCGTCACAACAGGAGGCAAAGAAGTATCCTGAGGTGCGTCGACAAGCCCGGCCATGGGGGGACATGTCCCCGCCCCCGATGGATGCGACAGGCATCGCCCATTCACGCGACTTCTACCGAACCACAAATATCTGGCGGGCAGAACTGCGTTTTACGCCGGACGCGTGGGAGGCCCTTGAGCCCAAGCGCATCCATCCGCTTCCGCACTTCTTTCAGCCAGACGGAAGTATCCTTCTTCGCAATCCCGAGGCACAGCGAAGCGGATTGGCTGGCGTGCTCGGTTTCGACTTTAACTGGTCGAGTGCCGACCTCGCAATCGGTGGGCGCGCGATCACGAACGTGGGTGTGCGGATCAAGGGCAATGGCACCTATCTTTCCTCGTTAGCCTCCGGAAAACGCTCCCTGAAAGTGGGTATAGACAAATACAACCAAGGCCGCCGGTGGGACGGTATCCAGGAGCTCAATTTTCACAGTCTACTCGATGACCGCTCCTACATGAGCGATGCCTTGGCATACGAATTCTTTCGAGACGCTGGCGTCCCCGCCCCCCGAACAGCCTACGCCTGGCTGCAAGTGTCGGTGGATGGAGGCTCGCAGAAGAAGCCCCTTGGGCTCTTCGCCATGATCGAACCGGTCGATGGCAGCTTTCTCTTGGATCGCTTCGGAACCAAGAACGTTCCGCTGTTCAAGCCAGTGACGTATCAGCTCTTCGAAGATTTGGGGCTTTCATGGACCGACTACGCAGCGCCCTATGATCTCAAGACCAAGGCGACTTCGAATCAACTCCAGCGTGTCGTCGATTTCTCCCAATTGGTATCGCACGCCAGCCCGGAGACTTTCGACTCTCGGCTGCCCGAGTTCCTGGATCTGGAAGGGACCGCCCGGTTCTTTGCCGGAATCGTTATGCTCTCCTGCTACGACAGCATCCTGGCGAACGGGCAGAACTACTATTTGTACCTGGATCCTCGTTCGAATCGGTTCGGATTTATTCCATGGGATATGGACATGGCCTGGGGAGGCTTTTTTCTGATGGGGACGCCTCGCGACCGCGAGCGAGCCAGCATTTGGCATCCATGGGTAGGCAAGAACCGCTTCCTAGAGCGTGTCCTGCAGAACCGTGCATTCCGTGAAACCTATCGTGCAGAGCTTGAGAGCCTACTCACTCGGCTTTTCGTGCCGGAGCGACTCCGTCAACGAGTGGATGAGCTCGCAGAGATCCTCAGGAGTCCAGTGGCAGCTGAGTCGGACTTCCGATCCAAGCGATTCGAGGTCGCGGTTGGCACAGGTCCCGGTCCAAGCTCGACACAAGGTGAGCCGCAGGGCGTGAATCGCCCGGTGCATCAGCTCAAACGCTTCTTCGAAGCGCGAGCTCGGTCGGTCCGCCAGCAGCTGGATGGTGAGTCAGAGGGGATCGTGCTTCAGCGAACGCGAGGAGAGTAGCCCCATGTCTTGCAAGATCTGCCTTGCCCCACAGCCTTGGCCTCATTCAACGTGTCGGAGCCGACTATGAATACACGACGCCTGCTCGACTCCACTTTGATGGCGCTGATCTTAGGCACCGCCCTAGCGCTCACACAGAGCTGCGCGCAACACCCCCATAAATCTCCCGAGAGCCCGCAACCCTCCATCGCCATGAACACGGACAGCACGACCGATCCTTACCTGTGGCTTGAAGAGGTCACCGGCGAAAAGCCCCTGGACTGGGTGCGGCAGCAAAACGCCCTCAGCACAAAGGAACTGCAGGCGTCGCCCGATTTTGCACCACTGCGAGAGAAGCTGATCCAGATTCTCAATTCCAAGGAGCGAATCCCTTTCGTCCAAAAGCACGGGAGTTTGTATTATAATTTCTGGCGCGATGCGAAACATGTGCGTGGCCTCTTGCGACGCACCACCCTGGACGAGTATCGCAAACCGGAACCGGTTTGGGAGACCGTGATCGACCTCGATCAACTCGCAACGACCGAGAAGGAGAACTGGGTTTTTAAGTTCTACACTGTGCTGCAGCCCGACCGTGATCGATGCCTGGTGGTACTCTCTCGGGGAGGAGCCGACGCTTCTGTCTATCGAGAATTCGACCTGATCAAAAAAGAGTTCGTCAAGGAAGGCTTCACGCTGCCGGAGGCTAAAAGTAGAGTCGACTGGAGAAATCGCGACACGCTCTACGTGGCCACGGACTTCGGTCCCGGCTCACTGACCAAATCCGGGTATCCGCGCATTGCCAAGGAGTGGAAGCGCGGCACCCCGCTTTCCTCCGCACGGGTGGTTTTTGAAGGCTTGGTAGATGACGTCAGTGCGAGCGTGTCGGTGACTCATGACCACGGCCGAGTCTATGAAGTCGCGGAGCGCTCCCCTAGCTTCTTCACCACGGAAGCCTTCGTGCGCCGAGGAGACGAGTTCGTCCGCATTGATAAGCCAGCAGACGTCGAGATCAATATCTTCGATGAATGGCTGCTCCTGCAGCCCAAGTTGGATTGGACCTTGAACGGCAAGACCTACAAAAGCGGAACACTCCTGGCTGCAAACTTTGAAGCGTATCTCCGAGGAGCGCGGGACCTAATTGCCCTCTTCGAGCCCACCGACAGAAAGTCTCTGCCCAGCATCAGCGCAACCAAGAACTACCTCATTTTAAATGAGCTAGAAAACGTTCGAAGCCGCCCCGCCCTACTCCGCCACACCGACGGACGCTGGACGCGATCCCCGATCGACGCGCCCGAGTTCGGGAATGTGAATGTCAGTGGAATTGACGCGGACGAGTCCGACGACTTTTTCATGACGGTCACAGATTTCCTAACCCCTTCCAGCCTCCATCTCGGGCGCGCGGGAGAATCGGGCCGTGAGCGTCTCAAGAGTCTTCCGGCGTTCTTCAATACCGAGGGCTTGGAGATCCAACAGTTCGAGGCGCTTTCCAAGGATGGCACTCGTGTGCCCTATTTTCAGGTCAGCCGTAAGGCCGTCAAGCTGGACGGCAAGAACCCCACCCTGCTCTACGGCTATGGCGGATTCGAGGTCGCACTCCAACCGAACTACAGCGCTGGCTCTGGTGTGGCCTGGCTGGAGCGCGGTGGGGTCTATGTGCTAGCCAACATTCGCGGCGGCGGGGAGTTCGGCCCCAATTGGCACAACGCCGCACGAAAGGAAAACCGCCAGCGCGCCTACGACGACTTCATCGCTGTGGCTCAGAGTCTGATCAGCCGGAAGGTAAGCTCCCCGAAGCATCTTGGTATTCAGGGTGGGTCGAATGGTGGCCTCCTTATGGGAGTCATGCTGACACAGAGGCCCGATCTCTTTGGAGCGGTTGTCTGCCAGGTTCCCCTCCTGGATATGCACCGATTCAATAAGCTGCTGGCAGGTGCCAGCTGGATGGATGAATACGGGGATCCCGACAAGCCTGAGCAGTGGGCGTATATCCAGAAGTACTCACCCTATCAAAACCTGTCGAAGGACCGGAAATACCCGCGCGTCCTCTTCACCACGTCCACGCGCGATGATCGTGTGCATCCTGGCCACGCCCGCAAGATGGTGGCTCGCATGAAGGAGCA
>CAMAVD010000257.1 GCA_945861575.1 Akkermansia muciniphila | reverse complement strand
TGGCTCAAAGCACGCGCCCCTGCTCGTTTAGCTGGCGATCGAATGCTTAAAAACGTCCAAAATCACCCACTCAAGTACACGAAGACCCTCGATTCTTCTGCGACACTCATCTTCTCAATCTGTCGGAGCGGGAAGCCTCCCTTTGCTCCTCATCACCGTGGCTCTCCTCCTGCTCCCATTCGTCGGAGTCGCGGCAGCGCCTTCCGACTTCACCTTGAAGGCTGCTGGAGGCGGCTCCGACTTCCGGCTTTCCGAGGCGCGAGGGAAGTACGTGGCGCTTCATTTCCTGCTGAAGACGGAGTGCCCCTTTTGTTTGCGCTACACCCGAGAACATGGGATGAGCGCCTCCAAGACCCCGGATCTCCTCCATGTATTTATCAAGCCGGACAGCGAGGAAGAAATTCGTAGCTGGGCTGGGAAGCTGAATGAGGGGGGCGGCAGCTCCATGATTGCCATTCATAGGGACCCGGACGCTGCCTTGGCGGAGTCCTTCGGGATCCCGGGCGGCTACGCGTTCCATGGGCAAACGGTCCACTATCCCGCGCTGGTGCTTCTGAATCCACAAGGCAAGGAGGTCTTCCGCTACGTGGGTAAGGATAACGGCGACCGCTTCGGTTCGGCTCAACTGGTCGCGAAGTTGGCGGAGGTCAAGTCCGCGCCTGTTCCCATCAAGGAATACAATGTGGGCGCCGACAAATTGGCGATCTCTGGCTATGATCCTTTGTCCTACTTCACCTCTCCCAAACCTGCGAAAGGCCGCGCCGATCTCAGGTTTGAATACCGTGGAGTGGTCTACCAGTTCGCCTCCGAGGACAATCGAACTAAGTTCCAAGCTGCCCCCGAGACCTATGTTCCCACCTATGGCGGATGGTGCGCTACGGCCATGGCCAAGGGTGAGAAGGTTGAAATTGATCCTACAAACTTCAAAATCACCGACGGCCGACTCTTCCTCTTTTTCAAAGCGTTCTATGCCAACGCGATCAAGGATTGGAACAAGGATGAGGTGAAGCTGACGGTCAAGGCAGACGCGAATTGGAAGAAAATCGCGGGTGAATAAGTTTCATACCCTTGACCTATGACTTCCTGCACAAAACATAAAATCGTGGTCTGGTCGCCGCAGATCGTTTGCGCTGCGATCCTGGGACAGACCTTGTTCTTCAAGTTCAGTGGTGCCGAGGAGTCCCGCTACATCTTCGCCACCTTAGGCGTTGAGCCTTGGGGACGTTACCTGACGGGCGGAGCTGAGTTGCTCGCTGTGGCATCTTCGGTTTGGCGCGTCTGCTCGGACCCGCCCTGGTCGAGAGTCTTCGCGGGTGGAGGCACGGGGGGTGGATCTTCCTTGGAGTGGTTGTGGCCGCTGCATTTGTGCTACGGCTCCTGCTGCGTTTTCCACAGACCGCAGCCGGGCAATGGATGAAGCGGGCCGTCGAAAAGTGGCAACACTGGGAGTTCTGGCCCCCGAGCGTCTTCTATCTTCCCGTGGCGGTGTACTATCTGTGGATGGCGTTGCGATACGGCGGGCTGCGGCTCCCGACGCAGGCGAATCCAGGCATTTTCTCAGGAGGGATTGTTGGCGAATCGAAGTGGGAGACACTCCGAGCGCTGCAAGAGTGCAGTCCGGACTTTACGGCCACGACTTGGCCCATCCAGAGCCGCAACGCTCCAGAGCGCTTGGCCGAGCTGCGGACACTCTGTTCGAATCACGGCCTGTCGTATCCGTTCATTCTAAAACCGGATGTGGGTCAACGTGGGGTGGGGGTGAAGCTCATTCGATCGGAGGAGCAAGCCGCGGCTGTCCTGACCCAGACGGACGGCCTCATTCTGCTGCAGCGCTACGCACCCGGCCCTGGCGAGGTGGGAGTCTTCTACTATCGGTTTCCAGACGAGAGCCGGGGAAGAATCTTTGCCATTACCGAGAAGGTCTTTCCGAATTGGAGGTGATTGAATGGCGCTGGGATCGAGAGCGGCTCGCGATGGAGTCCATGGGATGGCGAACTGGGGTCTGGATCTCCTCCGGCTTGGAAGAGGCGGGAGCGCAACGGGAACGAGGGCTCTGCTTTGAGCAGGCCTGTCAGGAGCGGGATTCGGGCAGTCTCGATTGGCTACGTCGCTTTCATCAATCTCATCGCCCCGAGAGGGGGCCGTATTCTGTTTGCATGCACCGAGCGGATGCTGCGACCGTTAGCTACACCGAGATTGGAGTCGAGGGGGATCTCGCAACCCTAAGGCATTCGCAAGGGGCGCTTTGTCAGTGTGGGGCGGCCTTGTCTGAGTTGCAGTTGGCTCCCGTGGGCAACCGCGCTTGAGTTCCTCAACGCGCCTGCTGACTAGATCGTACGCAGCTCATGCAGTTGCACAGCTTTGAAAGGCAGGGACAAGACAAGACCGTTTATCCGCAGATTTGCGCAGATTAGGGGACGGGGCCCAGCGGCGTCGGTCCGTTTTGGTTCGTGGTTGGCTTAGCTCCCTGCTTTAGATTCTGTGGCGAATCTAAGGATCGGGAGCGGGGGGTAGGCACTTTCTGATAGACGAAACGTCCCCGCTTATGCCGCTCTGGCCGGGAGCTCCTGCTCCACTATGCTGCTTGGCAGATCGATACAAACCGTGGTGCCTGCCTCGGGGCGACTCATCACCGTGATCGTTCCCCCCATCAGTTCGATCAGGTGGCGGCAGAGGCACAGTCCAAGACCCACCCCTCCGTGTTGGCGTGAGTCTCCATCGTCTGCCTGCGTAAACGGAACGAAGAGTTTTGGAAGATGGTGAGAGGGGATGCCCGTGCCGGAATCGGCCACCTCGATGCGCAAGCCTTTCAGTGTTGTCCCCTCCGTTGGAAGCAGCCTAATCCTCACCCCTCCCGAATGCGTGAACTTGATGGCATTGCTTAAGATCAATGCCACGGCTCGTTGTAACCGAGTCGCATCTCCGGTGATCGTCGACGGGCCTAGGATTTCGACCGTCACTCTCAGATTTTGTTACATAGCCGAAAACAATTGGCTGGAATCTGTTGGGGGTTCTTAAAAAAGCTCCTGCCGAACGCGTGCGCGTTCTCGTTCGATCTGTTCGGCGGTGGCCCCCAGTTGATTCATGATGAAGTCGGCCATGGAGAGGGCGATTTCTCCTTCGCTGGAGAATACAGCGTCCGCCCCGGACTTTTTGAGCGCGGGGGTCTCGGCCAAGTAGTTGGACCTCGACAGGATGCGAAGTCGGGGGTTGAGCTCGCGGGCCGCTTGCACTACCTCTGTGGCTGGTACCGCCATCGCGGAAATGATCAGGCCACTGGCCTGATCAATGTGGGCATGGAGTAGGATTTCCCGGTTGCTGGCATCTCCATAGACCGCCTCTTTTCCCTCCGCCTGAAGCGCCTGGATGGTATCGATGTTCAGGTCGATGACGAAAACCCGGATCCCGTTGTCGGAGAGAATCCGCCGGACCGTTTTCCCCACGGGTCCATAGCCGATGAGCACTACGTGGTCCTGGGGCTCGTCTCCTTCGCCGACCTGGGCTTTGCCTGCATCACCCGGTACAGGGTGGGATGTCCTTTTCTCCAGCCACCGCGTGAGTCGTGGGATTGCCTGGAAGAGTAGGGGATTTAGAGTGATGGAAACGATGGAGCCGACCACCAAGGCGTTCATTGCTTCAGTGGGTAGGATCTTCAGCCCGATCGCCACGGTCGCCAGAATGAAGGAAAACTCCCCAATTTGAGCGAGGGCCACTGAGATGGACAAGGCGGACCGAAGCGAGCGACGAAAGGACAGCATCACGATCAGGGCCGCCAGTGGCTTCACAACCAGGATGATACCCAAGGTCACGAGCATGAGTCGTCCCCCGCTGAAGATGGAGGAAGGTTCCAGCAGCATACCTACCGAGACAAAAAACAACACAGCGAACGCATCCCGCATGGGGAGCGCATCCGAGGCGGCCCGTGCGCTGAAGGCGGACTGCCCCACAATCATGCCGGCGAGGAAGGCTCCCAGGGCCATGGAGGCTCCAAAGAAGGTGGCGGCACCCACCGCGATCCCGAGCGCGAGCACCAGCACGGCGAGGGTAAACAGTTCGCGCGACTGCGTATGCGCCACGTAGTTGAGCAGGATGGGAATGAGCTTCCCCCCTATGGCGAAGGTGAAACCGACCAAGGCAATCAGCTTCAAAATGGCGATGCCGAGGGTTTCCCAGACCGCTCCACTCGAGGCCATCCCACCAGTTGTGTTGTCGACTAAAGCGGGCAGTAGGACCAGGGCAATGACCGTGAAGAGGTCCTCAACAACGAGCCACCCGACGGCTAGATGGCCCGTGGGGGTGTGCAGTTCCCTGTTGTCCGCGAGCACGCGGGTGAGCACCACCGTGCTGGCGACAGAGATCGCCATGCCGAAGATCATCCCTGCGCTCCAGGACCAGCCCAGAAAGTGAGTGGCCACTCCGCCGAGCGCGGTGGCGATGGCGATTTGTACCAGAGCGCCTGGAATCGCGACGCGACGTACCGCCATCAAGTCCTTCAGCTTAAAATGAACCCCGACCCCGAACATCAGAAGGATGACGCCGATTTCGGCGCTTTGAGAGGCGAGATCCTTATTGGCCACGAATCCAGGAGTGAACGGCCCCACGGCGATGCCCGCCAGAAGATAGCCGACAATCGGAGAGAGTCGGAGCTTCTGGGTCATCAAACCGAGCACGAGGGCAGCCGTCAGCCCCCCCGTGAGCGTCAGAATCAGGTCCAGATTGTGCGGCACGCATTCCACCTAACATGCCCGGCGCTGGTCGCCTAGGGTTTTGTGATCAGCAGGGATGAGAGGCGTCACGAGGAATGGCTTGGGGGAGCTGCTACTGAAAAATCTACTGTTCACCCCAAGGGCGGCTCGGAGGGGGAGGCGGGGGATCAACCCAACGCCAATTCTGCTGGTACCTAAACTCTAAACGCGGGGTCTCCAGACGTGAGCCGTTTTGGCTACAGGATTGCAACAGAGCATCCAACAAGCCACTGCTCATCAAGGTTCGCTGCACGTTCCACGAGGGTTTGCCCGTCAGCATCATTCGCTCAATGCCATTGAGGAGCAGGGTAAAGTGAGCCGCTGGACGAGCTTCCTGTGTCCAAAACTGCGTCGACTCCATACGTCCACCTTGGCGATACCGCCAGGCTCCAGCCCATCCGGTCGCAACGCCGTTCAGCTCCAAGACTGAGGCGCGGAGACCCTCTGCATACTCCACCAGCCAGAGTATCGGTTGCTTCACCCGCTCACGAAGATGAGGCAAGTTCTGGTTCTCAGATGAGACTCGACCGAGAGCCGACTGAACTAATTCAGGATCCACACGCTTCTCTCCCAAAGCCCTCCAAACGGAATCCCCGGTAACGCATTGAACCGCCTTGACGCCGGTCTCCCCGCCACGCCGTTGTTCCACGACCGATTGAAGACACTCCAGCGCATGAAACCCGTAGTGGTCGGTAGATCCATAGCTGATGATCACAATTTCGCTAAGATCAGCATCCCTGCCCACATCCACCGCTGGATGCCGCCACGAACCGGGCACTGAAGATCCGGCCATGAGGGGAATCTTGAGCTCTCGAGCGGTGTCGTAAATGTGCTTCGCATCCGTCCAGTTATCCGCCAAATGCTTATCGACGAACACCGGCACGACTCGTCCACTGTCACGGAAAACCCGGATCATCTCATCCCAGAACCTCCGTTTCGGATACTGAGTGTTACCGGTAGGCGATCTCGGGTAATCGCCATGCTCAGCGATGAGCAGAACTCCGTCGACAGCCAGTTTCCCCGTCCCCAGCGTGAGCGTGTCCGCGATGTTGGAGTAGATACGAAATCGATGCGATGCAGCGAGGAGACGGCTGATATCATTCGCTGGTCTCTGATCCGTATAAAGAGAGACCAGCTTCAATGGGGACTCCTTGCCCGTTCCGTCCAACATATCGGTGAGCAAGAGACGGCTGATGATGATATCGGCGTGAGAGTTGTGCCGATAGACCGTGGTGAGAGCCGCAACATTCTTCAGCGCGGGACGCGCTTGAGCGATGGCGCCGCTGCTGATTAGAACGACAACCGATGTCATGATCCAGTGCAGGCGGAACGGCCGTGCGAACACTTTGCCCCGCACCTCTTCCGAATGGATCGATTTCATGGTCGAGGTAACGGGTCCACTCAAGGCAATGCAAACGAAGAAGGCTTGAGCATTTGCTTCTTCCAGTAATCGTTATCAAGGAAGCGATATCCAGTCGGTTGGTAGTCGCCGACTAGCTCAACACGCGTTCCACCTCGGGGAATTTTCCTTTCCAACCCCACACACCAATAGGCCGCGTTCACCAGCATGCGACGGGTCCCGGCGGAGGCAAGATCCGTCGCGGATCCCATCGTCGTGACAAAAGCTTTCCCTCTCCGACCGTCCTGAACTTGGTAGGTCTTTGTCCAAGCCACAGGCAGTGGCGGATCGTTGGGATTGTATCGGTCCTCTCCACGGTCGGCAGTAGGGTTGTGAGCGATGCTGGCCACCTCCGTGTCGGTGGATCTCATGCCCAAAAACGCGTCGTTTTGCTGAAACGGTCCTCGTCGATTCATCGAAAGGCCGAGGACGATGGGCATGGAGCCAGGGGGCAGAGGCAGACGAACGGCATAGACATCGGT
>CAMAVD010000256.1 GCA_945861575.1 Akkermansia muciniphila | reverse complement strand
GGACGGTACTTTGGTTACTCACGATCGTATCCGCTTGGCCAACCCTGACTTCGGCCGCAAGACCGAATTTGGCGACGCCAATCGTCGGGTGATCGAGACAACCGTAGGTCGCGTCACGTTCAGTGAGATCTGGCCCCCCGAGTTGGGCTTCCCCAACAAGGTGGTCAACAAGTCGGCGCTGGGCGACGTCATCTGGCGTTGTTACAAGGTCTGCGGTCATGAGGCCACCGTGCTGGCTTTGGACAAGTTGAAGGAATTCGGCTTCCGCGAGGCGACTCGAGCAGGTGTTTCCATCGGTATTGATGACATGATCATCCCAAAGGAAAAGAACCAGGAGATCGAGGCTGCTCAGAAGCAGATCGCCAATGTCGAGAAGCAGTATCGACAGGGTTTGATCACTCCGGGCGAGCGTTACAACAAGATCATCGACATCTGGACGCACGCCACAGACCAGATCTCCAACGTCATGCTCCGAACCCTGGAAAACAATCAGGGCAAGAAGGAGTACAACCCGGTGTATCTCATGGTGGATTCCGGTGCGCGTGGTAATCGTCAGCAGGTGCGCCAGCTTGCTGGTGTTCGTGGGCTGATGGCCAAGCCCTCCGGCGACATCATCGAGAAACCGATTTTGTCGAACTTCCGCGAGGGTCTGACGGTTCTCGAGTATTTCATCTCTACGCACGGTGCTCGTAAGGGATTGGCGGATACGGCGCTCAAGACCGCTGACTCTGGATACATGACCCGTAAGTTGGTCGACGTTGCCCAGGACGTTATCGTCACGGTCAATGACTGTGGCACCTCCAACGGCATCTGGGTGCAGGCCATCTACGAAGGTGAAGACGAAGTGGTCAAGCTCAGCGAGCGGTTGGTGGGTCGCTATTCCTGCGATGACATTCCGAACCCGAGCGATCCTAAGACCTATCTGATCCGCGCGAACGAGGAGATCGACGAGGTTAAGGCCAAGGCGATCGACAGCTCTGGTGTCGAAAAGATGAAGATCCGCTCCGTGCTCACATGCGAGACGAAGCAGGGTATCTGTGTGGCCTGCTATGGCCGCAACCTCGCTACCGCGAGCCTCGTGAAGCGGGGCGAAGCGGTCGGAATCATTGCAGCTCAATCGATCGGCGAGCCTGGAACCCAGCTCACGATGCGTACGTTCCACATCGGTGGAGCCGCTTCCTCTGCGTTCAAGCAGCCGCAGATCAAGCCTAAGCACGACGGTCTCGTTCAGTTCGTCGAGCTTCGCACCGTGGAGCTCGAGGACAATAAGTGCGTCGTGCTGAACAAGAACGGCTCCATCGTTATTTCAAATGACGAAGGCCGTGAGCTCGAAACGCACACCTTGGTCATCGGCTCCGTTATCTCGGTCAAGAATGGTGGACGAGTGAAGAAGGGTGAACCCATTGTTGAGTGGGATCCCTACAACGTTCCCATCATCTCTGAAAAGGCGGGTAACATTAAGTTCCACGACATCATCGAAGGGGTTACGATGAAGCAGGAGCTGGATGAGACCACGAGCCAGGAAGCCATGGTCATCATCGAGCATAAGGAAGATCTGCATCCCCAGATCAACGTTCTCGATGACGATGATGAGCTGATTGCGAGTTATCCGATTCCCGCTGGGGCGCATATCGTTGTTAAGGAAAGCGCCTCCTGTGTCGCTGGTGAGGTGCTCGCTAAGACACCCCGCAAGACCTCGAAGACGAAGGACATTACCGGTGGTCTTCCGCGTGTCGCCGAGTTGTTCGAGGCTCGACGCCCGAAGGATGCCGCGGAGATCTCCAAGATCGACGGCGTGGTGGACTTCGGTGCAAGCGTCCGTGGTAAGCGCTGCATTCTGATCAAGGATCCGCTCACGAGTGTGGAAGAAGAGCATCTGATCCCGATCGGAAAGCACGTCATTGTCTTCAAGGGCGACTTTGTCCGCAAGGGACAGCAGCTCACGGAAGGCCCGATCGATCCGCATGAGATTCTGGACATCAATGGACCCCAGGAGCTGCAAGAGCACTTGGTCAACGAGGTGCAGGAGGTCTATCGCCTGCAGGGTGTGACCATCAACGACAAGCACATCGAGATCATCGTCCGCCAGATGCTCCGTAAGGTTCGCATCACGGAGCCAGGTGATACCAGCTTCCTCTGGGGTGAGCAGATCGAGCGTACCGAGTTCGAGGATGAGAATGCGCGCGTGGACAAGATGGGTGGAAAGCCAGCAGAGGCCCAGCCCGTCCTGTTGGGAATCACGAAGGCCTCCCTCGAGACGGAAAGCTTCCTGAGCGCCGCGTCCTTCCAGGACACCACGCGTGTTCTTACGGAAGCCGCCACCACCTGCCGCGTGGACTACCTGCGTGGCTTCAAGGAGAACGTGATCATGGGTCACATCATTCCTGCGGGCTCTGGCTTTAATGAGCACCGCGACGTGCGTCTCAAGCCTCTCGTTGAGCTTGAAGAGCTGCCCCCGCCCCCTGTCGAGGAGCTGCCGCCTGGGCTTACCGGGGCTCCCACTCCGGAAGAACAGGGTGTGCTGAGCTGATACGCTCTGACGAAAGAGGGCCTCTCTTTTCACAAAGGGCGGTGCGAATCTTCGCACCGCCCTTTCTCTTTCTAAAGCTGGAGAGGAGCCGAAACGCAGACGGTGAACCTAGAAACGTGAGTTGCCCGGCACTGATCTGAAGCAAGATCTTGGCGCATGATTTTCGTCCAACCTCTCTGTATCGCCCTGAGATACGCCTGCCTCCGTCCAAGGAGGCGATCGAGGACAAGGCGCTTCGGCTCAAGCCATGCTCACTTAAGTTTTTGCGCACTGGATGCCTCTCAGTTCGCGCTTCCAAGGCATTCGGCGATCGTCGTTTCGGACCGCGCCGTCTAACGCGCTTCCAGGATGGCCGCTCCCCAGGTGAAGCCTCCGCCGAACGCGCAGAGGCCTACTTTCTCGCCTTGATTCATGCGGGCCGCGGTTTCAGCCAGGCAGAGCGGGATCGAGCTGGAGGAGGTATTGCCGTGGGTCGCGATATTGGAAATAACCCGGCTACCAATGACGCCCAGGCGTGTGCTCATGGCTTCCAAGATACGACCATTGGCCTGGTGTGGGACAACGTGTGTCAGTTGGTTCAAATCCAGGCCAGCTTCCTGACAGGCCACGGTCAGCGATTGGATCATCGAACGAATGGCTTCACTGAAAACCTCCCGGCCTCGCATGGAGACGAAACCGCTGCCGGGGTTCGGCACCGCAAGCGCTCCTGTGTCGTCTGGACGGGCAAACAAGACGGGCCGACGCATGTCATAGCCCGGTGATTCCCCTCCTTCGGGGAGGGCACCAACGATGGTGGCGGTGGCGGCATCGCCGAAGAGGATGGCCGTATCGAAATCTCTGGGATCCACCACCCGCGACATTTCCTCCGTCGTTACTACCAGGACTCTCGATGCCGGTCGCGTCTGGACCGCATCGAATGCGATCTGCATCGCGTAGAGAAACCCGGAGCAGGCGGCGTGCACATCGTAAGCCGCCATGGAGGTGTGCACTTCGCCGGCCGACAGCGCGGCCTGGATCTGGGAGGCCATCGATGGGGTCACTGTCAGCGGTGTCGTGGTATGACAGATGATGGCATCCAAATCACTGATGCGGAGGCGGGCTCTGCTCAGGGCACGGGCTGCTGCAGACACGGCCATGGTGAGCGCGTTCTCGGTACTGGCGACACGTCTACGTGAGTCGATCCCGCACAGTCGTTTGATTTCATCGGCGCTACGTCCCGCAAACCGTTCCGAAAGCAGAGCGTTTGTCAGAGTCAATGACCCCGTTGCGGTCGCAGGTTGCGATATCTGGACCGTATCGCGCCGCTTGTCGGATTCCAGAGCGGGGCGGGCCGGAGTGCGTTTCTGCACACGTTTGCGCGAAAGGCGGGGCTGTCGCTCGACCATGCCGCGGTGCGGCGTTCTCGCATCTGTCTTAACCGTGGGAGCGATCCGTGCGATGGGGCTGCCTACCGGCATCTTTTCTGAAGCCGGGATCAGAATCTCCACCACGGTTCCTGATGTGGGTGAGGCCAATTCGGTGATGGCTTTGTCGCTTTCGAGCTCCGCCAGGATTTCTCCTTCGGACACCAACTGCCCGACCTCGACGCGCCATTCCACAACCATGGTCTCCTGGTCCGTAGGGCTTGCTCCACGGGCTCTGACGACGATGGAATCGCCTTCGTCGTTGTTAGAGCTAGCCCAAGTGACGTCGACATCCAGCAGGGATGCGGCAGCCTCTAGGACGCTCTGGAAGGAGGGAAGCACCTCTGTCTGGTTGCGGTAGTCGAAGGGGATGAAGGTGTCGGCCCGTGTGACACGGCGCATCTGGATGGGGCCAGCCAGTGTCTCTGCTACGGTGGCCAATACCTCTGCGCCGAATCCTGCCGTCAGGTTTTCTTCGTGTACGACCAATAGGCGACCCGTGCGGGCCGCAGACTGTAGGACCGCCTCCCGATCCCAGGGGGAGAAGGATCGTAGATCCAGAAGGTCGGCCGTGAGGCCTACCGCCTCGAGCGCCTTCGCAGCACGCAGGCAGAGGCCTACGGTATTACCCCATGACACCAGTGTGAGATCCTCCCCGCTCCTGACCAATCGGGCGCTGCCCAGGGGGACAGAGTCATGGATGGCCTGCTTTGGTGCTAAGTCTTCGCGATTGTGAAGCAGCGCCTTGGGGTAGAAGAAAAGGGTGGGTCTGCCCGACTCAAATGCCGCATTGAGCAGTCGGGCGGCGTCCGCAGCCGTCGACGGCATCAGGACATCCAGCCCGGGAACATGTGCTGCAAGCGTTTCGAAACTTTGGGCATGGAAAGGCCCCAGGCCTGGCCGATATCCGCCCGCGGGGGCCATCAGGATCAAGGGGGTTTCCCACCCGCCTGCTGTGCGCCAGTACATCGTAGCCATTTCCGAGATGACCTGGTTGAGCGCCAGCGGAAGAAAATCCGAGAATTGGAGCATGGCCACGGGGCGTTCCCCTGCTAGAGCGCGTCCGATGCCCACTCCCACAATCGTCGATTCCGTCAGCGGAGCGTTTTGTACCCTGCCGGGAAAGTCGGTCGACAGTCCACGCGTCACGCCAAAGACGTCCCCCTTGGGGTCCTCGATGTCCTGGCCAAGCAGCGTTACCCTGTCATCCTCGGCGAGGCGACGTTCTAGGACACCACGGATGGCTTCAGCCATGGTGAGGTTACCTTCGAGTTCCGAGACAACGCCGCGGGTGTTCCCTCGATACAAATTTGAACCTTCTCCAGAGCTCAAGCCAATGCGGCTGCCGGTCCCTGCTGCTCTGTGAAGCAGGGCAGGGGGCGACAGGGGGCGCTTGGCGTCGAAGACGGCCACCGGGGATGGGGCACGGCGTGCTTCCTCCACCGCGTGCCGGATGTTTTCCGAGAGGCTCGTCTCCATGGCTTTGAGTACGGCCGGGTCGACACCCCACCCGAGGAGTCTTTCCTCGAGCCTTCGTAGCGGATCTCCGGCCAGCTTTGCAGCTTGGAGTTCATTCTCTGAGCGGTAGACCCGTTCGTCGTCTGCATTGGTGTGGTCGGAGAGACGATCGACCTGAAATAGGATGAGCGCTGGGCCTGGGCGCGAGCGCATGGCTTTGATCGTGCGGACGACCTCGTCCTCGCAGCTGACTGGATCACGGCCGTTGAGACGCTGTATGGGCAGGCCGTAAAACTCGGTGGCATCTCCCTCTGGCCTGGAGAAAAAGGTTCGGCCGCGGGTTCGGGTTGAGATGCTCAGCTGATTGTCGGCGATCCAGAAAAGTACAGGGAGTTGGCTTCGCACGGCCTCCGCGATTGCTTCCAACACCTCGCCCTGCTGCGTGGTTCCGTCTCCGAGGGAACAGACAACCAGCGCTCCGGGCTGTCGCTCTTTCAGGCTCGCGGCCACGCCCACAGCTTGTAGTGCTTGATTTCCAACGGGTCCCACGAGGGATAGGATATGGCGGGCCGGGTCGCTGAGATGGGCGGACATCTGACGGCCCTGGGAATGGGATGCCGCAGTGCCCAGCAGGCTATGGAAGAACTGAGCCAAGGGCATGCCACGCGCGACCATCAGGGCCTTATCGCGGTAGTGCAGATGGAGGTAGTCCGCTTGGTTGAGATGTTCAGCGAGCAGTGCCGTTCCTTCGTGCCCTTTGCCTGACACATGGAACGAGGCTTCCCCTTGCGCGATTAGCGAGGCCTCCTGAGCATCCACCAGACGGGCGGCCAACATGGCGTGGTAGGCCCTGAGCCAACGTGTCGGAGCGTCGGAGGTCGACGGTGGCAAAGCGCCGACTGTCCTGAGCTGAATCGAATGAGCCATCTTGGGTGGAAGCCGTTTTGAAAGAGTGGCTTACGCGAGTGGTGATCTTGCCAGAGCCCGAGGGTTTCGGCTGAGGCCAAGCTGTCGAGTCGATGAGTAGCTCTGAATCACCCAAATCGACTACCGGTTTGGGCGGGAATAGTCAAGCCAGCGTCCGATTCGTGTCGCGTAGTTTTCAAAGCAGGACTTTTTTGTAGTTAGCAAAGCAGGACAGTCTCATTTTTGGCGATTGGTGAACAGAAGGGCGGGTTTGAGTTTTTTGTCTGGGTCGGCCACCAGGACGGATTGATGGCCTGAGGGATGGAGGCAGAGGACAACGGAGGACCCCTTGGGGTGTTCGAGACGAATGCGTTGAGTGCCGATGGGAACGCGTCCATCGGATCCGATTTTGAGAGG
>CAMAVD010000255.1 GCA_945861575.1 Akkermansia muciniphila | reverse complement strand
GCTTGCTCAAGCCGGGAGGAGCCAAGGCCCTCGTAGCTGAGAACTTTCTTCTGAGACATCAACTTTTGATTCTCCGCCGGGCGCGCCAACGTGCCCCGAACCTCCGCTTCTCGGATCGCCTCCTCAGGCGATCCACCTCAGCCACTACGGTTGGCAGGCCCACTGCCATAGCCTATTTGAGCTGCCCGCGGCTGCTTGACTATGATCTTGCCACCCACAGGCTGGAAGTTGAGCTGATAAGGCTCCCTTTCTCCTTTCTAGTCGTGGCTGGGTCGGCTATCAATCAGCACATGAGCATCCCGCGTCTCACCCAAAGAGCCATCCAAGATCCCTCTCCCAATCGCCGTCAGTTCCTTCGGACTGCGGCAGTCGCCACCGGGGGAATCGCCTTGGTCGGGCCATCGTCCTTCCACCTGGCCCGCGCTGGCGAGCCCGGACCGAACAGCCGATTGCGCCTCGGTGTGATTGGCTGCGGGGGCCAAGGGGGGGGTGACCTGGATGCGTTCTTGCGCAATCCAGAAGTGGACTGTGTCATCATCGCGGATGTCGATGATGCGCGGGCCGCCAAGGGAGCGGAGATCGTGGCTAAACATCGGAAGGCTAAGCCGGAAACCGTCCGCGATTTTAGACGCGTGTTGGAACGCAAGGACGTCGACATCGTACTGGTGGCCACGCCGGACCACTGGCACGCCCTGCCTACTGTAATGGCCTGCCAGGCTGGCAAGGATGTGTATGTGGAAAAGCCACTGGCCTCGACCATCGACGAAGGGCGGGCCATCGTTACGGCAGCTCATAAGCACCAGCGCATCGTGCAGATGGGATCGCAGTGGAAGAGCTGCCAGCACATCATCGACGCGGCGGAGTTTGTGAAGTCAGGCCGACTGGGGAAAGTCAGCATGGTGCGGGCTTGGGCGTGGTTGGATTGGCAACCGGAGATCGGGCGTCCGGCGGACAGCGCGCCGCCGTCTGGCGTGGACTATGACTTATGGCTCGGGCCGGCTCCGAAACGCCCGTTCAACCAGAACCGGTTCCATTACAACTTCCGCTGGTTCTGGGATTACGCAGGCGGGTTGATGACCGACTGGGGCGTGCACCTGATCAACATGGCCATGATGGGTGTGCCAGTCGTTTCTCCGAAGACCGTGTGTGCAAGCGGGGGCACGTACGTCCAGACCGACATGAGAGACACGCCGGATTCGCAAATCGCCTTGTATGAGTTTCCGGACTTTATGCTCCAATGGGAACACAAGAGCGGGGTCGGCCTGGGCTTGAACGGCCGCTCATGGGGCGTGTCCTGGAGCGGCACCGAAGGCACCGTTCTGATGAACGACGAGGGCTGGCAACTTTTGGTGGAACGGCGCAAGGCCAACCTCGAGCCCTTCAAACGTCCCAGCACCGGCAATGCTCATCCGGCGCACGTGCGAAATTTCCTCGACTGCGTCCGGTCTCGTCAACGTCCCGTGCTCGATGCCGAACTAGGACACCATGTCTCCACTCTCGCGCATCTGGGCAACATTGCGTTTCGCTCGGGGACCAAACTGGTTTGGGATGCCCAAAAGGAGCGCGTGACAAACAGCTCTGAGGCCGACAGCCTTGTCGGCGTCGAGTATCGGAAGCCGTGGAAGCTTCCCTATTCGCAGCGGGCGTGAACGCCCAAATCTCCATCAATGATCCGTCCATGCCCTCTGCCCCAACGCCATGAATCGACTGCTCATCTCCCTCGCCGCCCTGGTCCTGCTGGACACCCCGCTCGCCGCCGCCGTCCGACTGCCGGCGGTCATCGGCTCCCACATGGTGCTGCAGCGGGGCCCTAAGGCCGCCCTGTGGGGGTGGGCCGCACCGGCCGAGACTGTCACAGTGTCGGTCAGTTGGTCCACCAACACCTGGAAGACCACGGCATCCAACGGTGGACGCTGGTCGACCGACATCGAGACCCCGCAGGCCGCGGGCCCACACACAATCCGCATCCGTGGAGGCAACGAAATCGTGCTCGAGGACGTGCTGGTGGGTGAGGTGTGGGTCTGCAGCGGCCAGAGCAATATGGAATGGTCGGGCGACCAAGGGCTGAACCAGTCCAAGGAGGAGGCCCCGCACGCCACGAACTCCATGATCCGGTTCTTCTACATCCCCAAGACCACTTCGGCGACGCCGCAGGATCATTTGTCGGCCCGTTGGGTCGTGTGTTCGCCCGAGGAGATGTTGCACTTCAGCGCCGTCGGGTATTTCTTCGGCAAACGCCTCAACGAAAAGCTCGGGGTGCCCGTGGGGCTCATCAACAGCAACTGGGGCGGAACCCCGGCCGAGGTTTGGACGCCGCGCGAGATCATCGAGGAAGATCCGGACCTGCGGGCCGCGGCGGCGAAGCTCAAGCCGTTTGCCTGGTGGCCTCATGAGCCGGGGCTGGCCTTCAACGCCATGATCCACCCCATCACGCCGTTCCGGATCGCCGGGGTTATCTGGTACCAGGGCGAGAGCAACGTTTCGACGCACGGCACCTACCGAAAGCTCTTCACCCGGATGATAGACGGTTGGCGCGCGGCGTGGAAAGCTGAGCTGCCCTTCTACTTCGCGCAGATCGCCCCTTACACCTACGATGACCCGACCCGGGCGGCCTTCCTGCGTGAGGCGCAGACCCAGGCGGCCGCGCACCCCAAGACGGGCATGGTGGTGACCAGCGACCTGGTGGACAATGTGAAGGACATCCATCCGCAGATGAAGCGCGAGGTAGCCGATCGACTGGCCCGTTACGCCCTGACCGAGACCTATGCCGCTCCGGGACCTGAACACCGGAGCCCCACCTATCGCTCGCATCGTGTGGAGGGATCCTCAATCCGCGTGGAGTTGAATCCGGTTCCCACCACGCTGGTCTCGCGTGGTGGATCGCCCACGCACTTCAAGGTGGCCGGTTCCGACGGCCGGTTCGTCGAGGCTCGGGCCGTGATCGACGGCAAGTCGGTGGTCGTCTCCAGTCCGGAGGTGCCCAGTCCGGCCGCCGTTCGCTTCGCTTTCACCTGCGACGCGATCCCCAACCTGTTCACGGCCGAGGGATTGCCGGTGAACCTGTTCCGCACCGACCGCTGAGCGGGGGAGGATCCCTAACCGGGCTCTGGCGGGGAGCCTGCTGTGGGTGGCAAAAAGTCTACCGGAAGGGAATGACCTGGAAGGCATCGGTTTCTTCTCAGCGCTTCCACCGCAGATGGCTCAGGCCGTTGAGCGGAACGAGGCTGACCTGCCCACCCACGGTGTAGACATAGACCAGTCCAGGGGACAGGCCCACAGGTGTCGCAGCCTCAAACCCTCCGGTGGCATTCCATCCCGGTGCGCATTCGAACAACATCACCGTGTCGGGAGGGGTATCATCGAGGGTTTTTCCGGAGAGTTCTTGATTGAAGGCAAAAACAGACGTGGCCGTAACAGGCGCACCCGGGCAAGTGAAGACCCCCAGCGAAGGAACATATTCCTTCACGGCATCGCACCAGTTAGTACTCGCCGGAAAAACATCGCCGTGGTCATTGGCGTAGAGCATCACGGCCTTACCTAGTTTGGGCAGGTTTTGCCAACAACCCGCAGACGCTTGCCGAGGTGCCGTGCGCCATGGTTGCTGCTGCTGTTCCTGTTGTCGGATGAAGACGAGAGCTGCCACTACAGCTATCGCCATTGTGACAAAGGAAAGGACCAGACCCAAAACCGCCAAGCCAGCACCGCGGATCCGGCCCCGATGTCTTCGGATGGAAACCAAAGCGGACAGGCCGCAGACAATCCCGATGATGCCTGGCACGATGAGAAATCCGACGACACCTAGAACGACCGAGACGATGGCGAGCCGGCTGAAAGCTGGACGCGCCGACGGGATCGCAGGTCGGGGCGGCGGAGAGGTGGATCGAGAGGGAAGAGGCGGTGGAAGGGCGGATGGCTCAGGGCTGACAGGCCGAAAGTCAGGCCACTCACTCAAAGGCAACCACGTCGACTCCCCCTCCCTGCAGGCATCGACAGAGGGCAGGACGCGCCCCTCTCGCAACCAGACCTGGAGCTGCTCTACAGAATAGGGCCCCTCAGCCAGGCCATGGGCACCGCGCAAGCGATACATTGTTGGCAAAGTCCCTCAGACACCGCGCAACGTCAAGCACGGGGAATACTCACTTAGAATGGGCGCGGAACCAGTCCGCAGCGCCGGTGACAAACTCAGAAGGATTCAAGGCATACTGCTGACTATCGGTCTCGATGGCCATGACGCCATTCCACTTCGTCTTACGCAACTCCTCAATGAGCCCGCTCAGATTGGCATTGCCCTTCCCAATGTGGGCGTCGACCGAAATCGTCTCTCCCAAGGCAGGCTTGACCTCTTTGTCCTTTAGATGCACGTCAAAGACACGACCCTGGTAGTCACGAAAGACTTTCACTGCGTCAAAACCGGCCGCGGTGATCCATCCCGCGTCTAGACAAACGCCCATGCGTGAATCGCGATGCTTTAAAAGGTTCTTCACAGTGGCAGGATTGCCATAAGTGGAACGAATGCCATGGTTGTGGATGGCAATGCGGATATCATATTCCTTAACGAGCTCTTCGAGATTATCCAGAATCTTAAAGTCGCCGGGTTCAACGATAATGAGCTTCATGCCGAACATCTTGGCGAATTCGAATAGCTTGCGGTTCTTCTCCTTCTCCAGGCTGGTTCCCGCAACTCCAAAGGTGTAGGCGTGCAGGCCATTCTTCTCAAGAATGGCCTTCTTCTTCATCAACTCCTCAGCAGGAGCCTCCGGATTGAGATGATTGCCAATGAGTTGGAGGTTTTTGATGCCATGCTTCACCGCAAACTCGACCACTTGATCAAAGTTCAGGTTGCGGAGGGTCCAGGTCTGAATTCCAAGTTGAACGGCATCCTGGGCTCTCGCGAGCATCGGCATTGCCAGGGCCAAGGCCAGAAGGAGGGCCCAACGAAGCGGTGCAGTCATGCGCATAGAATAACGAGCTATAGTTTGTGTTCCCGAAAACCCTATGGGGTCGGGCGCAGAGATGCAACGGAAAGTGCGAGACACAGGGGTGTGGCGGTATCACCCCCCGCGATGCGGATGGGGCGATAGCCGTCGGACGTCTCTGATGAGGGGGAGGTGAGCATGCGCGACGCGAGTTACGCGGACTTAGGTATGCTTCGCACCCGAGGTGATCTGGTCATGGATCCAACGATAGGTCTTTTCCATTATCGGATGCGTTTGACACCCTGGCGAATCAGGTCAGCAACCAAGTGCCACCGATGAATCCGCCGCCGCCGCCTACCACTACCAGATCAGTTTGCCGCATATGATATAATAACAGTTAACAACGAGAAATCGAGCTATTGACCAAGGGATTTCCCTTGGAGTTCAAACTGTTTCAGGCCGCGGCTCTGCAAGAGGAAGCAAAATAGAAATCGCCGGTTATTACGAGCATAGCGACAGGCCAAGCGTTTGAGCGCGCTGCAGACTCGATAAAACCATTCCAGCCCAGACCGTTGCATCCAGCGCGGTGCCTGTTTGATCCGGCCGCTGTGAAAATCAAACGCCGCTCTCACCCACGCCCAACACGTTGACTCGATCGATATTCACAGGCCTGCCGACGGTCCAGGCCCGACGCCTGTCGAGCCTTGGCTCCGCCAAAGGACCAGCAAAGTAATCGGCACTTTCGGGGGAGACAATTAGAAACGCGCCACGTGAAGTTACGACTAGGTGACCTTGGGGACGGCACCCCGCCCGGAAAGCGTGGAGGCTCCACCCGTCATGGTTGGGCGGAATGACCTCCACCACGACAGGGGCAGTAGGCCTAGGCCCAGGATCAGAAGTTGGGAGATGTCAAAAAGGATCAGCCAGGTGAAAGCCGCCCCCATGAAGCCATAAGAATGAAGCCCTATCCCTAGCATATTGACGCCAAACCAGGAGAAGGCCGTAATGATATTGCCGAAAACCGCGACTGCCATGAGCGTTTTCTCGGAGAAGACCTTCCCCCATCGCCCGTGGAGATAGAAGGCGTTCCAGAGCACAATCATCAAGGCACCGTTCTCTTTGGGATCCCATCCCCAGAAACGCCCCCAAGATTGATCCGCCCAGATCCCACCGAGGACCGTCCCAACGAAGCTGAGCAGGGTGGCGAAGCAGATGATGCCATAGACCATTCGCGAGAGCGAGGAAGCCATTTCCTTGGTGAGGGAGGATGTCAGCACGCCTCGGAGAATATAGAGGGTCGCCAAGAAGCCCGCCATGAAGGTCGCCGAGTATCCAAGGGTGACCGTGACCACATGGGTCGCGAGCCAAAAGTTGGTATCGAGAACAGCGCGCATCATCTCCATCGTATCACCATCCATCGACAGATGATGGGCCACCACCAGAGTAGTCCCTCCACCGATGGCGGCGACGACGCTTCCAATTGCGTTGCGGTGAAGTTTCTCCAGCAAGATTCCCAACCCCACAATGCCCCAGCCGATAAAAATGGCCGAGGAATAGAGATTGGTCACCGGCGGACGCCCCTCAAGGACCATCCGGTAGATCAAGCCTGCAGTATGAACAATCCATGCGAGAAGCAGAAGACGGTAAGCTGCGCCACTGAAAGCGGTGGAGCGATTGAACCATGAGATACAGGCGAACACAAAAATGAGCACGTAGAGAAGCGATGCGCGATAGAACGGCTCTAGAAAACTGAAATAGTGTTCACGATACCCCTTGGTCACTTCGACATCGTAACCATGCTCGGACATCCAAGACCGATAACCCTGCAACGCTG
>CAMAVD010000254.1 GCA_945861575.1 Akkermansia muciniphila | reverse complement strand
GTTGGTGGCATTTACTGTCCACATCCACCCTGCTGGCGAGCGCTCTGACCCTTGCGCTGTTGGATGTTCCTCTTCCTTTTCGCGTTTTTGCGAGTATTCTGAGCGGTTTGCTCCTTCTGCGTCTGTTTGTCATCTACCACGATCAGCAGCACCAGGCGATTCTAGCTCGATCCAAGGTAGCGCAGGGTCTAATGAGCTTGTTTGGTGTTTGGGCGCTCAGCCCAACGAGCATTTGGAAGAGTTCTCACGATCATCACCACAAGCACAACTCGAAGCTGTTTGGCTCCCATATCGGGTCCTTCCCGATCATGACGCGCGCCCGCTTCCTCAAAGCTTCCAAGGGGGAGCAACGGCAGTATCTATTTATCCGGCATCCACTTACGATCCTATTTGGCTATATATTCATGTTCCTCTATGGGATGTGCCTTCGACCCTTCATGAACAGTCCGCGGCGGCATTGGGACTGTCTGGTCGCTTTCCTGGTGCATGCCTGTATTGGGGTGGGCCTTTTCCTTTTCGGTGGCTGGAAGGCGGTCTTATTGGTTCAAACCCTCCCTCATTTCATCACCTACGCGATTGGAACCTATCTCTTTTACGTTCAGCACAACTTTGTGGATGTCTCGCTGGCGGATAGTGGTGGGTGGACCTACGAGAAGGCGGCCCTGGAGTCGTCGAGCTTCCTAAAGATCAGTCCCATAATGGCCTGGTTTACGGCGAATATTGGTTACCACCACGTGCACCACCTGAATCCGAAGATCCCTTTCTATCGTCTGCCCGAGACGATGAGGGCGATCCCCGAACTCCAGGCTCCGAAACACACTTCGTTCCGACTTTCCGACATCCGCCGCTGTCTGCGCCTGAAGTTTTGGGATGCGGAAGCGCAGAGAATGGTGGGTTTGAACGGGAGGTGAACCTGGCTGAAGCCGGTTCCGTCCGCGAACTATCCTTGGTTCTGGATCCCCTTACTTGAAAGCGCCTATGCCCAATTCTGATTCGCAGCTTTCTGGAATGTATACGGTGGATCAGGTTGCCCAACACATTGGTGGAGAAGTGATCGGAGATGGGTCGCTGCTTCTACGTGGAATCGCCCCGGCCGACGCTGCTCGCGAGGGGGATTTGACCTTCGCTGATTCCGAGATCTATCTCAAGGCTGCTCAGGTTGGATCCGCCTCGGCGGTGATCATCCCAGCCCAAGCCTCCTGCCCTGGCAAGGTGGCGATTCGTACCGCGAATGTCCGCGTGGCTATCGCACGGGTGCTCCCCCTGTTCGCTCCCTCCGAAGCTCCGGTGCCCGGCGTCCATCCGACGGCTGTCGTGCATCCCAGTGCAGCGGTCGATCCCAGTGCTGAGGTGGGGCCCCATTGCGTCATTGCGGCGGGCGTGACCGTGGGCGCTCGCTCCGTGCTCATGGGTGGAAATCATCTCGGCCGTCAGAGCCGACTGGGTGAGGACTCTCGCCTCTATCCCAACGCGGTTCTGTATGCCGGGACCGTCCTAGGAAATCGTGTCGTGGTGCACGCGGGCACGGTCATTGGATCCGACGGCTACGGCTACGTTCTCGATGGCGGGGTTCATCGCAAGGTGCTTCAGTTGGGGAATGTGGTGGTGCATGACGACGTTGAGATTGGGGCCAACGCCGCCCTTGACCGTGGTGCCTTGGGGGCCACTGTTATTGGGAAGGGAACCAAGATTGATAACCTGGTTCACGTGGCCCACAACGTGGTGATGGGACGTCATTGTTTGATCATGGGGCAGGTGGGCTTTGCTGGGAGCACCCGGCTCGGCGACTACTGTGTTGTCGCTTCCCAGTCCGGCATCGCCGGCCATCTCACCCTGGGCGACCAGGCAATGGTGGGCGCCAAGTCAGGCGTGATGCGGGACGTTCCCGCCAAAGGGGTGGTTTTGGGTATTCCAGCCCAGCCCGACCGCCAGACAAAACGCCAATGGGTTGGAGTGCAGCAGCTTCCCGAGATGATTCGACGGCTGCGTGAGCTTGAAAAGCAGGTGGCCGATCTGACAGCAGAGAATTCCGAACGTTAGTTGTTCTTGTCGTCCTTCCGTCCGAACTTTCAAGGCTCAGAGTTGCCGGGAAATCGCAGACTTTCTTTGCGCGACGCTCCTCGAGTGCTCACGAAATGAAAACGCCGTCAGCCTTGGCGGCCGACGGCGCTCGTTCCCGCGTGCCGGGGGAATTCTTAAACCGTGTAGGTGGAGGAGGACACAGTGCCGCCTCGGCCGGTCCAGTTTGTGTGGAAGAACTCGCCACGCTTGTGGTCGATTCTTTCATAGGTGTGCGCACCGAAATAGTCGCGCTGCGCCTGAAGCAAGTTGGCCGGTAGGACCGCGCTGCGGTACTGGTCGTAGAAGGAGAGTGCCGTGCTGAAGGCCGGCACAGGGATGCCCTTCTTGGCAGCCGTCGCAACGATGTTTCGCCACCCCTTCTGGCAACGCTTGATCTCGCCCCGGAAATAGTCGTCGAGGAGCAGGTTGCTCAGTTTCGGATTGGTGTCATAGGCCGCTTTGATCTTGCCAAGGAAGCGAGAGCGAATAATGCAGCCGCCGCGCCACATGAGGGCGATGCCGCCGTAGTTGAGATTCCACTTGTAATCCGCCGCCGCTGCGCGCATGAGCATGTAGCCCTGTGCGTAGCTGATGATCTTCGAGGCGTAGAGCGCGTCTCGGATGTCGTTGATGATCTTGGCGCGATCCCCTGAGATCTTGGGGCGGGGGCCCTTTAGCTTGCGAGACGCTTTGACGCGTTCCTCTTTCAGGGCGGAGACGCAGCGACTGTAGACAGCCTCAGCGATGAGGGTAATAGGGATTCCCAAGTCCTGGGAGTTGACCACGGTCCACTTGCCCGTGCCCTTCTGGCCGGCTGTATCCAAGATCTTTTCCACCAACGGCAGACCATCGGTATCCTTGAATCCGAGAATATCGCGAGTGATCTCGACCAAAAAGCTGTCCAAGTCGCCCCCGTTCCACTCAGCAAACACCTGATGCATTTCATCGGGTGTCATTCCGAGACCTGTTTTCATGAGGTTATAGGCTTCGCAGATAAGCTGCATGTCGCCGTATTCGATGCCGTTATGCACCATTTTCACGTAGTGCCCGGCGCCCTGCTCACCGACCCAATCGCAGCAGGGAGCACCGTCGTCGACCTTCGCGCTGATGGCCTGGAAGATATCCTTAACCGCAGGCCAGGCCTTGGGCGATCCGCCTGGCATGATCGATGGGCCGCGTCGCGCACCTTCTTCTCCACCGGAGACGCCGGTGCCGATGTAGAGTAAACCCTTGGACTCCACGTATTTAACTCGGCGGTTGGTGTCGTCGAAGAGCGAGTTGCCGCCGTCGATGATGATATCGCCCGGCTCGAGATGGGGGATCAACTGCTCGATGAACTCGTCCACTGCGGCGCCCGCTTTGACCAGCATCATCACCCGGCGAGGGCGCTTGAGCTTACGGACCAACTCCTCGATGGAGTGAGCGCCCTGGACCTTGGTGCCGACGGCCTCGCGGGCGAGGAAATCGTCTACCTTGGACACCGTGCGGTTATAGGCAACCACGGTATAACCGTGGTCGTTCATGTTCAAAATCAAGTTCTGGCCCATCACGGCCAATCCAATCAAAGCAATGTCGCCTGTAGGTTCCATGTTATTTGTGAATCAGAAAAAGTAGTCGGAACATACAATCCTAGGCCCCGAGGGCGAGCGAAATCTTCTTTGGGCTAGCCCGCACAGTTCATAGCCCGCAACAGGATAGAAGTTCGTCCGCAGCCATTCCTGTCATCGCAAGTCCTGCCAACGCGTTGCGGGCTAGCGGTCCTTGTTTGCAAAGGACGACTCCCAGGCGCGCATGTGGCGATCCATCCAGAAGGGAACCAGGGGGACAAGCGAGGCGAGGAATACCAGGACTGCTCTGCCGAGCGGCCATCGTGCGGCGAGCAGCGTCCAGAGCAGGGAGCCGCAAAGGGCTACGAAAAGGGCTCCGTGAGCAGATCCCACGATTTTCACGGCTAAAGGCATTCCAGCCCAATACTTCAAGGGCATGGCAATGCCCAGTAACAGCAGGTAGGAAACGCCTTCAGCCAGCGACACCTTTCGCAACCAGGAGACCGGGTTCTTCCGAGCGAGACTCATGAGTCTGAGATTAGCAACGTTTGGGAGAATGTCAGGGGCAACTTCTGCCTCTTTTGGATTGGATTTGTCCGCCGATCGATTAGTTTGGTGATTAGTAACCTAATTAAAAACGTTGTGATCTCCCGCTCATTCCTCCCGTGGCAGTTGCCCCTGGTTTTGGCACTGACGGTCTTGCTCTCCGCTCGTGCTGAGGTCGTGATCTCAGAGTTCGTCGCTTCCAACACACGGGGGGTGGTAGATGAGGATGGGGATTTCTCCGATTGGATTGAGCTTCACAATAGCGGGCCCGACGCTGTCGAACTAGACAACTGGTTTCTGACCGATGACGCTTCACGCCTCACCCAATGGCGTTTCCCTTCAACCAATATGCCCCCGGGAGGGCGGCTCTTGGTCTTTGCATCCTCCAAGGATCGTCGGAAGGCCGGGGTGCCGCTCCATACCAACTTCAAGCTTTCCGCGTCGGGGGAGTATCTGGGCCTCGTGCGGCCGGATGGGGTCACCGTGGCGAGTGCCTTCTCACCGGCCTATCCCGCACAGGTGAACGATGTGTCCTACGGATTGGATACGGGGCTGAGATCGGTCGTGCTTCTTTCGACCAATAGCGTCGGAGCTTTCAGCGTGCCGACCGATGCCAGCTTGGGCTCCACCTGGCGGATGCCGGGCTTCAGCACTGAGGGTTGGCGTTCCGTGACGGGAGCAGTGGGGTTTTCCGAAGTCCCCCTCGACAGGCTCCAGCCTCCCGGATTGCTTTCGGGAATGGCGGGCTACTGGAAGCTCGATGAAAACACCGGTACCAATTTCCTGGACTCCTCGGGCCTGGCGAACAATGGCGTCTTGCTGGGATATCCTACCACGCTGCCCCCGTGGACCAACGGGCTGAGTGGCCGATCCCTCCGGCTTCGCGGGGCGACGTATCGCGCGGTGGGTCGGGTTGCGGACTATCCCAAAGCTTCCAACGCGCTTTCGGTCGCTGCCTGGGTCTTTGCGGATGGCCGCGGTCTTTGGGCCTCCATCGCGAAGAACTGGTCCAGCTCCGGGGGGCAGTTCCACTTCGGTTTACGTGACACGGCGGGCGATCTTGATCTGTCCGTTCGGACCAGCGCAGGGGTCTTCACTGTTCGGGAAGGTCTGCCCATCACCACCGGGGTTTGGCAGCATGTCGCGTTTACGGCGGACGGCTCCACGCTCAATCTTTTTCGCAACGGGGTCTTGGTGGCGCGGACTAATTATCAAGGGACATTCGTTCAGGGCAGCGCTCCGGCCCTGGGCATTGGAGCTCGTTTGAATGATTCCGCGCTCAGCACCGACTCTGCGGCTCCGGGACAATGGAGTGGTCGAATCGACGAATTGGCTGTTTGGAACCGGGCGCTCACTGAGGAGGAACTGATCGCAATCGCCCAGGCTGGGAACGGATTTGGAGGACGGGTACAATCCGATGTGAAGGCGGACGCCTACCTGAAGGGCAGTGCCGCATATCTCCGACTTCCGTTCGTGGTGGAAAATCCGTCAGCCCTCATCAATTGGCGGCTTTCGACGCGCTATGATGATGGGCTGGTGGTTTGGTTGAATGGGGATGAGATCGTCCACCGGAACGCGCCGGATCCGGTGGCCTGGGACTCGATTGCTCTCGAGGCCCGGCTCGCCAGTGACTCCGTGGAGTTGGAGGAATGGAAGCTGGACTCTTTTGTAGGCGCGTTAGTTTCGGGGACGAATGTGCTGGCGGTTCAGGTGTTGAAAAGCTCTTTGGCGGATCACGACCTGCTTGCAGAGCTGCGTCTCGAAGCGTTCTCCTCCGTAGAAACCACCAATCAGCCGGCCTATTTCATAAGTCCAACTCCCGGTGGCGAAAATCGCTATGGATCCACAGCGCTCGGGCCGATTGTGTCCAGTGCGGCTCATTCCCCCTTGATGCCGAGGGATGCCGAGGATTTGCTGGTCACAGCCCGAGTGACCCCCACCTTTGGTCCGGTGGCCGCCGTGACCTTGCGCTATCGGGTCATGTATTCAAATGAAGTGGCCGTGGTCATGTTGGATGACGGGCTGCACGGCGATGGGGCTGCGGGAGACACCGTCTATGGAGCCTCCATCCCTGCTGCCGCCGCTGCCCCTGGGCAGATGATCCGATACGCCCTCTTCGCCAGCGATGCGGCTCAACGCACCAATCGACTTCCGCTCTTCCCCAATCGAGTGACCACCGAGGAATATTATGGGACCGTCGTGGCCAACCCGGCACTCAGTAACGCGCTTCCGGTCATGCATTGGTTTGTGAAGAACGTGAGTGGAGCCGAGATGGATCCGGGCACGCTTTGCTCCTTCTTTTATGACGGAGAGTTCTACGACAATGCCACGGTGCGGCTTCGCGGCGGCACCTCGCGCAGTTGGCCCAAGACCAGCCACAAAGTAGAACTCCCCGACGACCACGAGTTCCGCATCCGAAAGGGAGTCGGTCGGGTCACGGAGTTTGACTGGAACACCACCTATACCGACAAGTCGTATGTCCGGGCCATGCTCGTGTCTGAGCATCAGTTGGACTCCGGGCTTCCCTCCCCCGAGATTTTTCCGGTGCGCTTAGAGCAGAATGGAAAGTTTCATAGCGTTACCCTATTCACCGAACAGCCGGACAAGGCGTTTTTAAGACGGCACGGACTTGATGAGCTGGG
>CAMAVD010000253.1 GCA_945861575.1 Akkermansia muciniphila | reverse complement strand
AACAACGCGCTTCCACTTTGATGAGACGGCCATACCTTGTGAGCTCGAATTTCCCTGGACACATTCGAAGACGTATCAGCGATCACCTCCGCTTGTCCACAAAATACTTTAGCTTTTTTATGACCCCGTCGCGAGACAGCCACACTTTGCGAAAGGCGACAGCTGACCTGTCCCTCTATTTGCGATCGAGTGGATTACCGCTTGGAGACGTAGGCCGATGCCGTGCTGGACCGACTCGTCTTCAACCCCGTTCCAATTTGAAGACCTTTGATGTGGAGTAGGCGGAAGCCAGCGAAGGGTTGCATGAAGACCGTAGTTGTCATCTGCAAAACACTGGCTTCCACCCCTCATCAAACCGGACGGGCGGTTTTCCCGCATCCAGCTTCCCGAGGATCATTCATCGCTTCGCTTCTACGCCCGGTGCCCTCTTCCATGCTGGCTGAAACGGCAGCCGGAAGAGGTCGTGGCGTTCATAGAGATCCTGAGCGGTGAGTGTATTCCATTGACCATATCGGCAGGCATGCTTGCGCCACCACCATCGGCTCAGACGTCCCACTACATAGCGGTTCACCTGCCCAAAGGCTCGTGCGCTGTTGCCATAGTGAAAGTAGTGGCTCCACCCTTTCAGCGTGCGGTTGAGTTCCGGGATCACCTCTTCCAACGCACGACCCATCGTGCTCCGGTTGAGTTTGCCCCGTATCGTCTCCCGCAGCTTCTTCAGGCTCTTAGGGTGCGGTTCCACGTGCGGATACCATTTCTGGCTCCGAGTAGAGCGCCTCCCCATCATCTCAAACCCTAGGAACTTGATCCCTTCCTGGCGCAAGTCCACCAGCCGGGTCTTGGTTTCATTGAGTGTGAGTCCCCGATGCGTTAGCCACCGTTTCAGCCGTTCCAACAGTCTGGGCCCCTGTCCCTTCTGGCTGAGGAGCACAGTCATCTGCGTAGCGCACCATCACGGGCTTGCCTTCGCAGCGTTCGTTGACCTCCCAATCCAGCCGGTTTAGATACGCGTTAGCCAACAACGGTGAGATCACTCCGCCTTGCGGTGTGCCTCGGTCGTTGTCCTTCTGGTTCGTTCTCCCCGTCTGGGGATCCCGTTCCACTATCGGCGCTCTCAGCCATCCTTTGATCAGTTTCAGGATCGCTCCATCACTGACCCTTTGGCTGACGATCCGCAGCAGTTTCCCGTGCGGTATGCTATCGAAGTAGCCGCTCAGATCCGCATCAATAACTTCCCAGCGGCCTCTGACTACGGCATCCGTGATAGCCTTCATCGCTTGGTGCGCTCCTCGTTTCGGTCGATAGGCGTAACTGTTAGGGTGACTGTCGGCTTCCAGAATCGGCAGCAGCACCAGCGCCACCGCCGCTTGGACGACTCGATCTTTCACCGTTGGAATACCCAAGGGTCTTTCTTTCCCGTCGCCTTTGGGGATGTAAACTCGCCGCACCGGACTTGGCCGATACGTTCGCGCTCGCAACTCCTCCAGCAACCGGGCTTTCCAACCCTCCCGCTCTACGTCGTCGATCAGAATACGACAGCTTTCACCATCTATCCCAGCCACGCCGTTGTTTCGCGCCACCTGGATCATCGCTGTTTCCAGCAGATCCGGGCGGAGCAGTTCTCCATAGAGGCTGTAAAACCGATACTTCGGCTCAGCCTTGGCTTTGCGATAGAGCGTTCGCTGCAGCTTCTGAATCTTTGGGGAAGTTGTTATCCGTTCAAACAGAGCGAACTCTGCCGATCGGCCATCTTCCAATCCCTCGCTGCTTTGTGACGCGTTGATCCAAGTGCCCCCTCTTCGCTCCCCGTCGCTTTTGCTATACGCCGGATCGACACTACTACAAGGGGCTCCGACTTCTCCGACCGCCCGTTCTGCCTTGGAGGGGGTTCCTCCTGGGTCAGGCGGTTGTGACGCTTCCGTCACGCGGCCGGAGATCTCCCAGCTTATCTTGCTTACCCTTCCTGTCGTGCCGTCCTCGCAAACTCCGCCGGAGTGAAGGAGGTCCATTTCACGGTTGGGGGACCCCCTTTGGCAGCCTTCGCCGTCTGCGGAGCGTCTCGGCTTCCGGTTCATAGTATTTCGGAGCTCATTATTGAGGTTCAGTTTTATTGCGGCCCAACAGTTCCAACGGCATCCCGCTTGAGGTTCAGCCTCACGGCTTCTTCCTGGATACCGCGTTTCGGTCGTGAACCGTTTAATTCGACCGGTGGGACTCTCACCCACGAGGTTTGCACCTTCACTGGCGCACCCGCAGATGAGCGCCAGGATTTCCGCAGATTGGAACCAGACCAAGACCGCAACTGCGAGCGCGTCAGTCTCACTAAATGTTGCGATACCAGCCAAGTCTCTGTGGATTCAGATTCACGTTGATCTGCTTGGTCTCGAGATACGCCTCCAAGCCAAACGTCCCCAACTCTCGACCGGTCCCGGACTGCTTGTAACCACCCCAGGGAGCCTCGTTGAAGGTGGGATGATACGTATTCAACCAGGTGATGCCCGCACGCAGCTTTTGGAGCACCCGAAGCCCCTTGGCGGTGTCCTTGGTGAACACGCCCCCGGCCAACCCGTAAACGGACTCATTGGCGAGGCGGACGGCATCGGCATCGTCGTCAAAAATCTGCACCGCCAATACTGGACCGAAAATCTCTTCTCTCACGATCATCATATCGGGCCGCGTGGCGGCGAAAACCGTGGGCGCCATAAAATTGCCCTGCGCGAACCGCCCCTCCGTGAGCCGCTGTCCTCCGCAGAGCAGCTCCGCCCCTTCATTTTTACCGACGGTCACATACGACATCACCCGATCCAAATGCGCGCGCGTGATCAAAGGCCCCATCTCGGTTTCGGGCTCCATCCCGTCCCCTACCACGATCCGTCGGCTAGCCTCCGTTAGGCAGGAGAGGAATCGCTCTGCGATACCCCGCTGCAAGAGCAGCCGAGATCCGGCACTGCAAACCTCCCCCTGTCCGGCATAAATAGCGAAGAGCGCGTACTCCAGGGCCACCTCAAACTCCGCATCATCGAAGACAATATTTGGACTCTTCCCACCGAGCTCGAGCGTAACCTTCTTCAGATTGCCTGCTGCAGCATGGACGATCTTGCGCCCCGTGGCCGTGCCGCCCGTAAAGGCAATCTTGTCCACGAGATGGCTGGAGGCCAGTGCCTGCCCCACTGTATCGCCAGGCCCGAGCAAGAGCTGGGCTGCTCCAGGTGGAAAGCCTACCTCAGCAATCATCTCGAAGAGCGTGATGGCGGTCAGGGGTGTCGCCTCCGCTGCTTTGAGAAGGCAACAGTTTCCTGCAGCCAGACCCGGCGCGAGCTTCCATGCTGCCATCAGCAGTGGAAAATTCCAGGGGATGATCTGAGCACAAACACCGATGGGCTCCCGAACCACCATTGCCAGAATGGTCGGATCCGAAACCTCGTAGGTTTGCCCCAGGGGCTTGGTGATGAGACCTGCATAGTAGCGGAAACAGTTGGCAGCATCGGCGACGTCGCCCCGCGACTCCCGCAAGGGCTTGCCATTGTTCTGCGTCTCCAGTCGCGCCAGATCTTCCGCGCTGGCATCGATCTGGTCTGCCAGCTTAAAGAGAAGCGAGGCTCGCTCCTGCGCCCTCATCCTTGGCCAGGGTCCATCGTCAAACGCCTTTCGCGCCACCAGGATGGCCGCGTCCGCATCGCGCGCAGATCCCTCAGCCACGGTCGCGAGCAACTCGCCCGTGGCGGGGTTGTGAATGTCCCGCCTCCCACCCTCAAGGGGCAATCTCCACTCTCCCGCAATGAACAGATTAGCCGCTTTCATAACCCAATATCCTTTCAAAGGCGATTCCATCGAACCGGGTCCAATGCCCGAGCTTCGTATCATCGCCAGTTCATCACCATCGAACGTAGCTCCGTCATTTCTTCCATCGCATAGCGGATGCCTTCGCGACCCAGGCCGCTGAGCTTGATGCCGCCATAGGGCATGGTCTCCACACGGAAGGTGGGGACTTCGTTGATCATAACTCCTCCTACCTCCAGCCGCTCAAAGGCCTGAAATGCCCGGCGTAGGTCGGCTGTGAAGACGCCTGCCTGAAGGCCAAACACCGAGTCATTGACGCGCGAGAGGGCCTCCT
Organism: Akkermansia muciniphila; assembly: GCA_945861575.1. Classification (GTDB taxonomy): domain Bacteria; phylum Verrucomicrobiota; class Verrucomicrobiia; order Limisphaerales; family UBA11320; genus UBA11320. Next base: position 2,692 of record CAMAVD010000253.1, on the reverse strand, counting down.
CGAAGTGTGTGTAGGGCTGGAGCAAGATCACCGGTGCGAACACCTCCTTCGTCCACAGATCCATGTCTGCGGAAACGCCCTCCAATACCGTGGGCTCTAAAATCAAACCCCGCGCCCTTCCTCCGATCAGCACCGAGGCACCTGCATCGACAGCCCGGCCAATCCAGGCCAGAACGCGATCAAGCGATGCGTGATCGATGAGCGGTCCGACCAGTGTTCTGCGATCGGCTGGATCCCCCGCGATCGCCAGCCGTGGGATCTGATCCAGGAGCCGTTCCCGAAAGCGAGCGTAGATCGGTTCATGAACGAACACCCGCTGAACGCTGATGCATGATTGCCCGGCATAGCCGAAGCCACCGGTGATGATGCCACCAATTGCAGCCTGTAGATCCGCGTCCTCATGAACCACCACCGCCGCGTTTCCACCAAGTTCGAGCAGGAGCTTCTGGCGTCCACAGCGCTCTTTCATTCGCCAACCCACGTCGGGGCTTCCCGTGAAGGAGGTAAGCGCCACACGGGGATCCCCCACCAAATGAGCGGCATCCTGGTTGGAACAGATCACCACCGACACCTGACCCGCAGGGACTCCTGCCGCTTCAAGCGCCTCCGCAAGGAGCAGAGAAGTCAGGGGGGCCTTGGGAGCTGGCTTCACCAGGATGGCATTTCCTACCGCGAGGCAGGGAGCCACTTTATGGGCGACCAAATTCAGCGGGAAGTTGAACGGAGTAATACCGTAGACGGTTCCGATAGGAAACCGCCGGGTAAACCCGGTATGCCCTCGGCCACTTGGGAAGGAATCTAACGCGAGGGTCTCACCCTGCGGCCGACGAGCCTCCTCGGCCGCGGCAGTGAAAGTGACGATGGCTCGCGACACCTCGGCCTCTGCGAGCAGGATCGGCTTACCTGACTCGGCGAGGATACATTGGGAGAACTCATCGCGGCGCTGGCCGATCTCCCGGGCCACAGAGAGCAATTGCTCCGCGCGCTCGTAGGCCGCTTGACTCTGGATCTTTTCACGGGCAGCGGCGGCAGCAGCGACCGCCATCTCCAGATGTTCCACGCCACCCAGCGGGGCCTCGGCGAGCAGAGTGCCCGTGGCCGGGTTGATCACAGGCAGTCGGCCAGAGACAGGCACCCAGTGCCCTCCGATCGGCAATCCCCGATTGAACCTTCCATCGATCATCGCTCAAATCCCGTCCATTCCCCTGCACTGCCGGAAAGCGCAGGTTGAGTCAGCCGTCACCGTCTTCGCCGGCTACAACCGTTCCACCTCGCGCTTCTCTACAAAGATGGGAAGCCCTTCTTTGGAGAAGCTGTCCATGAAGGCCTCAGGATCCACCGCCTCGGGCATCATCACACCTCTCTCTTTGATCTTGCCCGTCACAATCAGCTTGGCAGCCAGCGCAGGTGGAATACCGGTCTGCACTTCCGTAAGAGAGTATCCATAGCGCTCATAGGTCTCGCGATGGCTGTCCATCGTGTAGACAAAATACTCAACCCGTTTGCGATCCTTGGTGCCTCGAACCTCGGTTCCGACACAGGAGTAGCCATCCACCGTCGCGCCCAAGGCTGCGGGTTTCGGAAGATTGGCCGTGGCCACGCGAACCGGGGCCACCTCCACTCCATCCACCTTCACCTTCTTCCAGGTGTCGAGGTCGAGCAGCGCAAGCGACTTGGCCAGGTGATACACCTTGTCGGAGATGGTGTACTTGAAAACCGAATACTTGACCCCCTTCTCCACGAAGGGTGGATAGGTTCCCAGACTGACTCCCTCTTCGTGCGCCACCGCGTAGGTTTTCATCAGGCCGATCGGCTCCGGAAAGCGATGCCATTCCACCTCGGTTTCCAAAGGCTTACCGGAAGAAACCCGACCGTCTGCAACATAATAGGGCACAGCGCCCAACTCCTCGAAGAGAGTTTCAGGATTGAAGAGAACGGCGAACCGATAGCCTTTAACCTCGGCATTGTCGGCGTCGAGCACGCGGATGCTCGTGGCGGTGTCGAGCCGATCCATCGCCCATCGGGCAAACACATTCACAGCCCCTGGGTCCATACCCATGCAGAGAAGCCCAAGGACGTTCTTGTCCAGGAAGGGATGATTGAAACGTTCAATCTCTGCTTCGAAGGAATTTTTCCCAGGCCTCTTTACTCCAGGCGGGGAATAAATGTCGGCGGCCATATCGATGTAGTGAGACCCACCGGCCGCGCACGCTTCCAGCACGGAGTGATTCACGAAGCACGGACAGGCGTTGAGAATGATATCAATTTTCTTCTCCTTGATCGTGCTGACGAGGCTCGCGACATCCATGGCGTTCACCTGGCTGACTTCGAAACGACTTCGCTTGGTCTTCTCGTGGAGCTTCTGTGCGAAGGTTGTATCGATGTCCGCCAGGACAATGCGATCGAAGCAATCGAAGTCGTGCAACTTCTGCCCGATCACCGACCCCACCCCACCCATGCCCATTACCATTGCGTTTGCCATAACATGCCTTTCACCTGAATCCCTCGCCGTGTCGGACCCTGAACATCCCGAGCGGCTGCCCTTCAAGTTACGGCAAGGCTCCAAACTCTGCAAAGACATGCCGCCGAATAACTTCGTCTGCCGGGCGTTCCACCCCACTTCCCGGCAAGAAGTGCCCAATTCCCACGCGCAACCAGGGACGTTCGAAGAGGTTCTGTCCATCAATAGGAC
>CAMAVD010000252.1 GCA_945861575.1 Akkermansia muciniphila | reverse complement strand
GGTGCGATTGGTAGTGGCGGTCATCAGGTATCTATCTGATCCTTCGCTGGAATGGCAAGATCAGCCGATGATCGGATGTGTGTTTACGGCTTAACGAACCGCGGAGGATGCCGGTGGGCATCCCCGTCGCGAGTCATTTTCAAACACACGCTGGGAGCAAGCGGAGATCAATGCCTTGTCGCATTGTATCCACTCCTCCCAGCGCATCCCTCGAGGCTTCGCAAGCGAAACAGCTGAGTTTTCTAGACTCAACCACCGCCCACCTCAAGCGGTGAAACCGAACCGATACTTCTCCTCCTCCGGCTTCAGCTCCAGCGAGGCGCAGATATGCCGCGAGGCAAGTATGCTGGCAGCGGTTTTTACAATGCGATCGAACTCGGGCTTGGGAAGCTCGACCCCCTCATGCTTGACGGCGCTGATCCCAAAGCCCCGCTCCAGAAGCTCGGTCACGAACTCCTGGCAGGTGATAGGGTCATCGGTGTGATAGTGGTTGACCTGGGCGTGACGACGGAACCGGGTGGTGTAGTCGACGGTGTATTTAGGGAGCATTGGGAGTCCTGTGATGGTTGTTTTGTTAATCGTGTTTGCGGATGGACACAAGGTGGGGCTGATCTCTGGATGACGCCTCACCGGAATTGGCAAGGATCATCCGCCCCTTGCTGAGGACTATCGATACGGGTTGGAACCGCCGTTCGTTACTGGACGGGCTCATCCGCCGCAACCCCCTTCTGGTAGGTGGTGTAAAGGTAGACAGGGATGTGCAGACTGCCAAGATGCTGCACGATCAGCGGTTCTACCTGATCCCAATCAAGACCGCCCACGCCTGTAGCTAGGCGCGGAAGCGCCAGGCTGGGAATACTCTCTGACACCACCAGCTTGTGTAGCTCGCGAAGACAAAGAGTGACGTTGTGATAGGACGCTTTGCCCGGGTGCGCATGCTCGCTCGGTGCAGGCTCCTGGGTGAACAAATTGATCAGACGTCGTCCGTCGGTCCCTCTCCATACCCAAAGGCCGCCGGGCTTTGGGTGCGCCGTGTGAAGGTAGTGACGAAAGTCTTTGTGGAGTGCCGGCCAGTCCTGACGCAAACTCAGGGCCAGACCGGTGTCGAAGTGATCATTGGGGGCAACGCCATGCGCCAATGCTTGAGCTCTGCTGAGAAGGATATCGCCTGTGACGTGATGAATCATACGCTGCGAAGATACGGGTCCTTCTCAGAACCGGCTCTCCTTCCCTTGCGCGTAGACACACAAAGATTGCTCAAGTCAGAACCTCATTCACCGGAAGCTTGGGAATCGTCTCACCGTGTTTCGGTGTCGGCCGCCCGATAGAACCCCCATTCTGGAAACCAACTCAGCTCGAAACTCGCCGGATAGTGATGTGTTAATTCCAGGCTGGAGTGAAGCCTCTACTGGCGGGAGATCCGGTCGGTCTGAACTTCTATCAGACGTGCACGGGAGCTTTCAAGGCACCTGATGAGTATCTGGGAAACACGCTTGATGAGTTCAAATCCGAATTCGCGATCCCGCTCCGCTGCGACCAGCAGGCAAGCCTCGTTGAGCATCAGCGCGGACGTTGGCTCAATGGGGGCGCGCGCTTCAAGATGCCCGAGTTCCATCCCCTGAAACAGCGGGTGCGTCGTAATTTCTTCACTCCATAGTGTCGCAGCGCTCATAGTCTTAGGGATGGTTAGGGGTGGACTATTGTCTTTCGTTTAGCGCAAGGCTCCGGAGGCGCATGGAAGCCGGCTCTTCATCAGTTGTTAGGAATTTTCGGAACTCCGCAGGCCGGTCGAGAGACGCCGCATACCTTCCGCGGACGTATTTATGACACTCCACACAGGTCTGGGTCATGCCCATGTAAGCCAAGGTCGCGGAATCAATGCTCTTCTGCTTTGCTGCTTTTAACAAAGAGTCCACCTGACGGCGGAACTGGGCGCTTTGCTCTTCGTAGTCTGGACTCTCGAATGCGCGCCAACCTTCCGCCTTGCTCATGGCGCTCAGCTTGCCTGCCTCGGAGGTGATCAGCTCAAAGTTTCCCGTCACCAAGCCCTCCATCAGCCGTTTGGAGACTTCGAGCTTCGCTCGCATGAACTCCTGAACAGGCCGCCGGGCGGTTTGAGCGGCGCCGGTGGAGATCCCCTGGAGCAGGGTCGCTGCCAGGAGCATGATGAAGAATCGTGGTGTCATGATCACTCCAAACTATGGGCGGCAGCCAGAGATGCCTCACGAAAATTGCTGCACATGCACCCAATTTTGCTGCAGCTCTGGATCTCACCAGGCCCTGATGGCCAAGAGTTCTACGACCCATCGCCTGACAAGACCTGAGCTTCAACGCTGCCTTGGAGTCACAACACGGTAGAGGAAGCCTTCCTGCCCTGTTCCTGCTCCATGGAATTGAAAATCGCGTCGAACGGCTTCGGCTGGAATCTCCATTCCCTTGATCCATGAACCCACTCCAAAGGCCGACCGGACCTCGAGTCCATAGGTTCTCTGCGGCTGCAGGACGAATCGGAATCCTGGCACGCCCTGCACCGACACGCCCGAGATCTCCAATCGAAGCACATCCATCGCATCCCTGGGATGCGTGCCGGACAAGTACTCCTCGCGATTCGTTCGCCCGTCCTGGTCGAGATCCTGCGAAGCATCCGAGGCGTCTGACGGGTTGAGACCAAACTGCTGTTCCCACACATCGGCCATCCCGTCCCTATCAAGATCCGCCAGCAGTGTGAGGGAGAACGCGTTGCTGACGGTTCCAGCTAGATTGGTCACCACCACGCTGTAGTTCGTCGCCAGGTCAGCGGCTCTCACGTTTGTAATGGATAAGAAGCTCACGTTGGCGTTCACCGGGACGACGGTGCCGAGGGCAGTCGTACCTCGGCGCCAGCGGTAGGTCAGCGGCGGCGGCCCGTCGACAGCGATGGAGAAGACAATCGACTCACCTAGCACCGCCGAGAGACTTTGCACAGGGGCACGCACCACGGGGGCGGTGGACAGAGTGAGAGTCACAGGAACGCTTTGGATGGATGCATTCTTGTCCGACACCACGACGCTATAGGCACCGAAGTCAGATGCAGAAACGGGATTGAGCGTGAGATTCGTGGTTGTCGCGCCTGAGACATCAACTCCATTGCGCCGCCATTGGTATTGGAGCCCACCCCTTCCCAGCGCGGACACGCGAAACACCGCTCTCCCGCCCAGGAGGGCCACCTGATTGGCAGGTTGCATGGTAATAATGGGAGGCACTTCAAAACGGACCTGTGCACTGCGGCTGTAGACGGCACCAAAGCCGTTTAGGATCAGAGCGCGATACTCCCCTTCCTGATCCGGGACAGGATTCAGAAGGGAGAGCGTTGCGTTGGTGGCCAGCGGGATGGCATACCCTTGGAACTCCCATTGAAAGCGGAGCGGCCCAGCGCCTTCTGCCGCAACACTCAAAGAAATGGGACTACCCAGCAGACCCTCACGATCCAATGGCTGCACGGTCACCTGTGGAGGCAAGCCATCTAGCGTCTGACGTCCAGGCGTGGGTGCGGCGGCGATCCAAGAGGCCGGGTCAGCACCGAAACCATTGAGATCCCTCCGCAACAACGAAGCCCCCTGACCGTCCGCCAACGACGACCATCTGCCGCCCTGCTCGAAAGCAGCCTCATCTAGGGTGATCTCCACGATACGGCCTAGATCAGCATCGCCGGAATCCAGAATCTGCTGACGCTTCACGAGTCGCACATGACCGCCGCTGTTGCTTAGCTTGCCCGCATAGGGCCCCAGCAGCCGTGCGGCGGGCGCCAGGCCCGCTCGTGCCCAAAAATTCGCAACGGCAGTCGGGTCCGTGCGCGGGTCGAAGTTCACAAGAACGACAGTGCCTTGCGGCTGCAGGAAAACATTGGTCGGAAAATCGAAGCGGATGTCACCGCGCACGGCCCAGGTCGTGAGCGGATCCGCCGTATCGAACAGAGGCAACCGTTCAGAGGTTACGTTGCGAATCTCAAGGAATTCGTCGGAAAGGTTGTCGAGGCCTCCGGGGAGGTCAACGGGGTGATAGTGAATCTCGCCGACAACCACGCGATTACGGATCGGCTCAGGTTTCTCGACTCCAAGGCTCGAAATCGGGCTCACTCTGGCCCACTCTTTGGAATCGCTTGTCACCCAGCGGCGGATGGACCCGCCGGGTTCTGTCGCCCCAAAGCGCAGGCCGTGGGCGTAGCCGGTCAGATTCCCCGCCGCATCTGCGGAGTAGAGAAAGGCCTCATCACCGGCGGTTCGAAGGGTAAACGGAATGAGCGCGGAAGAGCCCGCGAACTGGGATTCATTCAAAACAAGGATTCCGCCATGGCCCAGGACAGTGCCCGCCGGGATACGATACTTTCGAGGGGTATGGGGATCGTCGGAGACGAACCACCCCGAGACATCGACCGCTGCTTCGCCCTGATTCCGGATATCGATCGCATCGCTCGCAGGCGTTCCGCCTCGGCTGACCACTTCGTTGACAACGACGTGAAGGTCGATCCTCTCAGGATCCGCCGCACCCGGAGAGCCATGAAGTCTCGAACTCGCTCTCCAGAAGTCTCCGGTCCCCCACTGTTCCCGTTCTCCTTGACGCGTCTCGGAGGCCACCAGAGAAAAGCCCTCTCCGTCGGCCAAAAGTTGCCAGCCAGCCTCGACGGTTAGTTCCTGGATCTCCTCACCATTCTCATCCTCCAGACGCAGCTTCTCGCCCTCAAAATCGATCCGGCCCGTGAAGACCCCTCCAATGTCCAAGGCATTCCCATAGCGTGAGACAAAAGCGTCCCTATTCTGCACCAGGACGACGCGAGCCTGCGATGCGAGAAATCGAGGGCTCGTGCGCGGAAACTCAAAGGAAACGCCGTCCACAAACTTAATGCCTGTCAGATCCACGGGTGCTGAGCCATAGTTCCACAACTCGATGAACTGAAACGCCTCCTGACGGTATAGGCTTCCCACGGACGGGAGTTCGGGGTGGAACAGAATCTCGGAGATGCGAAGTGTCTGCTGAGCGACGCTGGGCTGATACGGCGAGCGGACGGAGGAGACAGGTCGTCCCACATGATCCGTTAGAACCAGATCCTCACCCCACGCCGAAAGTTGACCCTCGTAATTACCCTGGACGAAAAGCCCCAGCCCTCCGCGAGGACCGTTCGTCCGAGCGCGGAAAGCAACCACGTCCGGTGAGAGGTAGAGGGAGTGGCCGGGGGGCAGGACCGTTCCGGGCAAGAACACATGTTTAACCCCGCCGGAAAGCCGCCAGCCAGAGAGATCCGCCGCAAAAGTGTTGGTGTTGATAAACTGGATGAACTCCTCGGCCTGATTGCCCGAGCTCGGATTGGCCTCCATCAAAGCAAAGGCGATTCCAAAGCGACTGGGCTGGGCATCGGGGACGACACCTCGAGACAGATTTGTGGTTCCAAGAACATTATAGCCGAGATAGAGATCCTGCCGTCGCCGAGGGAAGAAGCCCTTAAGCTCGCCCGTAGCGGCGGCTGCCGAAGGGATATCCTTAAGAAGGAGGCTCGACCATGCGTCAACCCTGGCTTCGTAGGTTAGGAACTCGGATGGGGTCCAGGGAGGTTGGAGCTGCTGATCGATGACGCTACGAAGCCGACGAACGTACATCTCTCGCAGCACTGGGTCCGTGAAAAAGAGCTGCCAAAGAAGGTTCGCCTGGGTGTCGGGTTTGGAGTGCGCAGGATCTCCAAAAAACGGGTGCGGCAGCCAGTCCCCTCCATCCCCCGTCACTCCAAAGGTCCAGTCCTTGTCCCATGGGAAAATCGACCATTCCCTGGTTCCTTCTCGATCCAGATAGAGGTAGAAGTTCTTCCTCACATCGTCCGCATCCATGATCAGGGACCGACAGGCCAGGAAGTTGATGAACTGGGGAATATTGAACTGATCAAAGAAAAAGGCCTGCCTGCGGGCCGCCGTGGGAAGCTTCAATGCATCCACGATCTGCTGAAGCTCTGTGTTGGGCTCGTTGCGGAATGTTTCGCGCTCCACGCCATCGGTCGAGTCGGAGAAGACCGGACTGATCTGGCTGCGCTGAGCAAACTTGTAAAGCACCCCCCGGTCGTTGTAGCCGAAGCGCTTCACGAACAAAGGATCCACCTGCTCGATATAGACAGCCACCCGGTCCGCCCGGCCGTTCAACCGCATCAGCACGGGAAAGGCCGCGCAGGCTGCATTGCCAGCGCGACGATAAGTGTCGAAGGCGAGCGGAGGACGGACATAAGTGGAGTCCGACCCGTTCCCATTAAGATTGGCCTCATCCACGCGCCCGACCTCCTCGGACATGTGACAGCGGAATCCACGATTAAAGTCGAACTTCTGTGAACCCAGAGTAGTGGCTCCTCCGCGCTCTCGGGCGAAGACGTTATCAAAAAACTCTCCATTGAAGTAGACCGAAACCCGCTCCCCTTCGCGCGTTCGCGATCTGCTGCCGCTCACGGTAGGAGCCCACCACTGCCAAACGGGAAGATTGGAGTTGAAGGGGGCATCCTGAATTACAGCCCCCTGATACTCAGGCGAGCCCAATGGGTCTTCGAAGAGCGGCCATCGAGAAAGGCGCCCAGAACTGTCCAACGCCTCAACCTTATAGCGGATGCACTGGCCATTGGTGGAGGCAGAGGCCGGAATCGCAACGCCGTAAATGCCGTCGGCCGCCGCTCCGTCGCCATGCTGGCCGTCATCCCACATGGACAGTCTGTTGGTGACGCCGTAGTTGACCCGATATTTCAAGGTCACCTCCGCGAGCGGGGCGAAGCTCGGCTGCACCCGAACCGTTACTAAAATAGGATCCGCATCCTTCGGTGTGCGCGGAGAGTGGTCGAGCGTGCTGAGAATGGGTCCTAGATCCTTC
>CAMAVD010000251.1 GCA_945861575.1 Akkermansia muciniphila | reverse complement strand
AAAATGGAGTCTGAAGACTGAGCGAGCTGTCCCGACGAAGCGGGACGCTGCGACCTCGTCATTGACAAACCCCTCAGCCTTGCGTTGGCTTCGCACGTGGCTTCCTCACTCAATTTATGAGCGGCTCCTGCTTCATCACGGGCGCCGCGGGCTTTATCGGCAGTCATCTTGTGGATCGCTTGCTGGCCTCCGGGCGTCAGGTGATCGGCATCGACAACCTGTCGCTCGGACGTCGCTCCCATTTGGAGAGCGCCATGCAAAGCGGAAGCTTCAAGTTTCATGAGGGGGATGTCAACGACTACGAAAGGCTTCTAGCCTTCGCTCAACAGGTCCACAAAGAGAATCCCATCGACTGCCTCTGGCATCTCGCCGCCAACTCAGACATCCAGGCGGGGGGGGAGAATCCCGAGATCGACCTGCGCTCCACCTTCCTCACCACCTTCCACTCTCTCAAGCTGGCCCACGCTCTCCAGATCCCCCACGTACTCTTCGCCTCCACCTCCGCCATCTATGGGGTGCAATCCGGATTGCTCACAGAAGACGGAGGCCCCTGGTTCCCTATTTCTAACTACGGTGCAATGAAGCTCGCCTCCGAGGCCGCCCTCACCGCCGCGCTGGAACGTCATCTCAAACGTGCCTGGATCTTCCGTTTCCCCAATGTGGTGGGAAGCCGCTCCACCCATGGTGCCATCCATGATTTCGTTAAAAAACTGCGCAAAACACCGGAGGAGTTGGTGGTTCTTGGGGATGGCACCCAGGAGAAACCGTATCTGCATGTGAGCGAGCTGATTGAGGCCATGATTCATTTGTGGCAGACGGCGCCCCATCGGCTGAACTATTATAATATCGCCCCGCCCGACACCGCCACAACGGTGCGTCATATGGCGGAGTCCACCGTGAAGGCGGTCTCCCCCTCCGCCCGGATCCGCTACACCGGAGGGGATCGTGGCTGGGTCGGAGATGTGCCGCGATTCGCCTATTCCATCGCCAAGCTGCAGGCCACCGGCTGGTCGCCGCGCCTCAGCTCCAACCAGGCGGTCGAGCAGGCCATCCGCGAGGTCGCCGCTGAGAACCCGGCCTGATATGAAACAGGCCATCATCCTCGCGGGCGGAATGGGAACCCGCCTCAAAGCCCGGCTCGGGGACCTGCCCAAGCCGATGATCCCGATCTGCGGCCGTCCCCTGCTCCGCCATCAAATCGAGCTGGCTCAACGGCATGGCTTCGATACCATCACCCTCTTCGTCTGCTACCGACCCGATCTTATCCAGAAGGAACTGGGCGATGGGAGCCAGTGGGGGGTGCGCCTTCGCTACGTCGTTGAGAAAGAGCCGCTAGGAACGGCCGGAGCCGTCCTCGCCGGATGGGAAGAATTGCAGGAGTCCTTCGTGGTTCTCTACGGCGATACCTTCGTCAATCTTGACCTCACGCGACTGACCCAAGCCCATCTCGCCGCAGGGGCCGACGCCACCTTAGTGCTCCATCCAAATAACCATCCTTTCGATTCCGACCTCGTCGAATGCACCTCGGAGGGATGGGTGAGCACCTTCCACAACCGGCCTCATCCCCCCGGCCGCTACTACCAGAATTTGGTCAATGCCGGGCTCTACGTACTGAATCGGAAGGCCCTGAAACCTTTCCGCGCTTGGGTGAAAGAGGGGAAACCGGGGATCATCGACTTCGGGAAGGACGTCTTTCCCGAGCTTCTCCGAAACGGCGGACGCGTCCTGGGCTACAATACGCCGGAGTACATCAAGGACATCGGAACTCCGGAGCGCTACGACAAAGTCTGTGCCGAGGTGGCGAACGGAGTGGCGGAGCGGAGCGCCTACGGCACCCCGGCACCCGCCGTCTTTCTGGACCGCGATGGCACTCTGAACAAAGAAGCGGACGGGCTGCGATCCATCGACGAGCTCGAACTCCTCCCCACCGTCTGCGAGGCCGTTCAACTGCTCAATCGCTCCGGCTTCCGTGTGGTGATCACCACCAATCAGCCTGTGATTGCGAAGGGCTTCGTGTCCGAGGAAGAACTTCACCAGATTCACAACAAGTTGGAGAGCTTGCTCGGACTCGAGCACGCCTTCGTGGACCGGATTTACCATTGTCCGCATCACCCCGATGGGGGATTCCCCGGGGAGAGGGCGGAGTTGAAGAGTGTGTGCGACTGCCGCAAGCCGGCCCCAGGCATGCTCTTGAAGGCAGCGAAGGACCTGGACTTGGACCTCAAGAGATCTTGGATGGTGGGCGATACCACGGTGGACATGCAATGTGCACGAAATGCCGGGGTTCGCCCCCTGCTCGTCGAAACAGGCCATGGAGGACGGGATGGCCGCTTTCCGGCTCAACCAGAGGCCCGCTTTTCCACCCTGCTGGAAGCGGCCCAGTTCATCGTTGAACAGTCGATTTCCCCTAAGACCCCATGATCATCAGCCGCACCCCACTTCGCATGAGCTTCGTCGGCGGAGGCAGCGACCTTCCGCTCTTCTACCGCAAGCATGGCGGGGCGGTGGTCTCCACCGCCATCAATCAGTACGTCTACCTCACCGTGAATCCCAAGTTTGATCAAGGGATTCGGGTCAGCTACAGCCGCACCGAGGAGGTCGAAAATGTGGAACGGATCCGGCATCCACTAGTTCGTGAGGCTCTCAAGCTCACCGGAATCCACGGCGGCATCGAGATTGCCTCGGTGGCCGACATCCCTGCCAAAGGAACCGGGTTGGGATCGTCCAGCGCCTTCACGGTCGGGCTTCTCCACGCGCTCCACGCGCATTCCGAACGACATGCCTCCGCCGAGCAGCTGGCTCGCGAGTGCTGCGAGATTGAGCTCGAGCGCTGCAAAGAGCCCATCGGCAAGCAGGACCAGTATGCGGTGGCCTACGGCGGATTGAATCATATCCGTTTCCTGCCGGACGACTCCGTGATCGTGGAGCCCATCATCTGCAAGCGCGAGACCCTGTCGCGTCTGCAGGATCAAATCCTGGTCTTCTACACCGGCCTGACCCGCAGCGCCTCGGAAGTTCTCCGACGCCAACAGACTTCCATGCGCGGAGGGCGGAAGAAGCAGGACGCCCTCAAGCGGATGGTCACACTGGCCGACGAGCTCAAGTCTGAACTTCAAAAGAACAACGTGGATGCGCTCGGAGAGATCATCCATGAAAACTGGGAGTTGAAACGCAGCCTGAGCGAAGGCATCAGCACCCCAAAAATTGACGCTTGGTATGCCAAAGCACGCGCGGCAGGCGCCCAGGGAGGGAAGCTCCTGGGAGCGGGCAGCGGTGGATTTCTGATGTTCTGTGCCCCCTTCGACAAGCATGAGGCCATTGGCCGGGCGCTCTCCGATCTCCGTCGCATCCAGTTCCGCTTTGAGCCGCAAGGAAGCAAAATTATCTTTGTGCACCACTAGCAGCCTGTCGGGCTTGTCCCCACCGGACGTGAGTCCGGCTGTGGAGCCCGGTTGTGCCGAACTATAATCCAGGAATCGTCGCGACAGGCTGCTCATATTTTCCTGCGGAAGAAGAGTCGATGTGCTGAAGGTTTCCTTGAAGGTGGAAGCGATCGCCAAAGCGGCAGGCCCTGTGGAGAGCGTGCTCTCAGACAGTGGGTATTACAGTGAGAAGGCGGTCCTCTCAGTGGCCAAGGCCATGAAGGAGTTCGAGTATGACAAGGAGAAAGGCGGCTTCAAGAGCTGGTTGCTCACCATCACCCGTATCAACATCCACGTCATCCGCCACCGCGTCGGTGGTTTGGTTAAGAAGGAACTGAAGCGGCTGGAGGAAAAGCTGCTCTAGTCCAAAACCTCGAGTCCCACAGCAATGAGCCGAGCCTCCTTACCTCGGCTCCTAGAGAACGAAACCGAGGCCGAGAACCGCCCTGCACCTGTCCCGCGGCGGTTCATTGACTCCCCCGCCCGTGAAACCTCACTCCCCCCTCCCCCCCGCGAGCCCGAACTTCTCCTATATTTTGGTGGCGTTAACGGGGTAGGTTATTGTCGAATGAACAGAACGCCCTGTTCAGGCCTTCTAGGCCTCAAAAGGGGCAGAACAGGTTCGCATCCGCCAAGTAACGCATGAATACCGCCGACACCATAGCCGCGCCCCCAGGCGACGCCGATCTGCAGTCCGTCGCCCATCTCAAGGAGGCCTGCGGCCGCATCAAGTCCGAACTTGGCAAGGTGATCGTCGGTCAGGAGGCGGTGGTCGAGCAGGTGCTCATCGCCATCCTGACCCGAAGTCATGCCCTGCTGGTGGGCGTGCCTGGCCTAGCGAAAACACTCCTGGTTTCCACCCTATCCCAGACCCTCCATCTATCGTTCAAACGGATCCAGTTCACCCCCGACCTGATGCCCAGCGACATCACGGGCACCGAGGTGATCTACCAAAATCCCACCACGAATGAGCGGGAATTTAGGTTCCTGCGGGGACCCATCTTCGCGAACATGGTGCTGGCGGATGAGATCAACCGCACCCCTCCGAAAACGCAGGCCGCGATGCTGGAAGCGATGCAGGAACGGAAGGTAACCGTCGGGGGGGCCGACCACGCCCTACCGGATCCCTTCTTCGTCCTGGCCACCCAGAATCCGATCGAGCAAGAGGGCACCTACCCGCTGCCGGAAGCGCAACTCGACCGGTTCATGTTCATGATCGCGGTGGACTACCCCTCCGCCGAGGAGGAGCTTCAGATCATGAAGATGGCCACCGGCTCCAACACCGCGAAGCCCCAGCACGTCCTCTCGGCCGAGGATATCCTCTCACTGCAAAAGGTGGTGCGCCGCTTGGAGCCCGCGCCACATGTCTATGCCTACGCCCAAAAGCTCGTGCGGGTGACTCGCCCCAAAACGCCAGAGGCGCTCGATTTCTGCAAACGTTGGCTCACCTGGGGCGCAGGCCCGCGCGCCGGACTCAACCTGATCCTCGCCGCCAAGGCGCGCGCCATGCTTCAAGGCCAGACCTATGTCAGCTGCGACGACATCGCCGCAGTGGCCCTGCCCATCTTCCGCCACCGACTCGTGCCCAACTTCGCGGCCCAGAGCGAAGGGGTTACGGCCGACGACATCACGCGCAAGATCCTGGAGTCCATTCCCAAGGATCAGAAGCTCTAGGCAACCGCCCCTGCCGCCGCCAAACCCCATCGCTGCAAGATGTCCGAAGCGCCCACACATTTCCTCGATCCGGACGCGATCTCGCGGGCCGAGTCGCTGGGACTTCAGGCTCGTTACATCGTCGAAGGCTACATGGCGGGCGAGCATAAATCCCCCTACCGGGGCTTCGCGATCGAGTTTGCACAGCATCGGGAATACTCCCACGGCGATGATCTGCGTCATGTAGATTGGAAAGTCCTGGGGCGCACCGACCGGTATTACGTCAAGCAGTACGAGCAGGAGACAAACTACGTAGCCCAACTCCTGGTGGACGGTAGCGAGTCCATGCAGTATGGATCTGGCAAGGTCACCAAGCTGCACTACGCCAAGATGATCGCGGCGTGCCTCTCCTACGTGATCCTGCATCAGGGCGATGCCGTGGCTTTGGGGCTCTTCGATTCGGAGATGCGGGACTACGCTCCCCGCAGCGATAACAAATCGGTGATCCACTCCCTCATAAGCCGGCTCGCCGCCTTCCAGGGCCAGAAGGGCACGCAGATCGCCACCGTCCTGCATGACGTGGCCCGACAGGTCCGGCGGAAGGGGATCGTGATCCTGATCAGCGACTGCTTCGACGACGAGCAAAAGATCCTTGAGGGGATCCAGCATCTGCGCTTCGGCGGCCACGAAGTAATCCTGCTGCACGTGCTGGATCCCTACGAACTGGATTTCCCATTCCAAGGGATGGTGGAGTTTCAAGGCCTGGAATCCTTGGGGGTTCTTCAGGCCCGCCCTGCCGATATCCGTCGCAGCTACCATCTCGAGCTGGAGGGTTTTCTCAATCGCCTGCGCGAAGGCTGCGAGCGTGACCAATGCCATTACTTTCAGGTGAAGACCAGCCAACCCCTCGACGAAGTCCTGACCGCCTATCTGGGCTTCCGGCTCCGCACCACCCGATGAGCGTCGCCTCCCGTCTTTTTCAGCATCGCTTTCCGGCACAGCGCCTCTCTCGCGGACAGTCCCGACTCCTCCCTCTCGAAGCATGTCGTTCCTAAACCCCATCATGCTTGCAGGATTGGCCGCGATCGGCATCCCGATCGTGATCCATCTTCTCAACCGGAGGAAGTTTCAGAAAGTCGTCTGGGCCGCCATGCGTTTTCTCCAGGCGAGCATCGAGAAGAACCAACGCCGCTTGCAAATCGAGGATATGATCCTCCTCGCGGTTCGCTGCCTCCTGGTGGCTTTGATCGCCCTCGCCTTGGCTCGTCCCACCTGGCGCGACGCGGTGAGCGGGCTGTTCGGCGGAGGACGCACCACGGGGGTGATCCTGCTCGACAACAGCCTAAGCATGGGAATGTCCGACGGCACCAGCAGTCGTTTCGACAAGGCGAGGAAAGCCGCTGAGCAAGCGCTGGACGGCCTCCCCACAGGCTCCTCCATGGCGGTCTGGCTCGTCTCGGATACCTTGCGAGACGTCATCCCCGAGCCCACCTTCGATCTCAATCTGGCGCGCAAGGCCATCCGTGAGGCCACCCTCACCGACCGCGCGACCGATCTCGGCGGAGCCGTGGGCCGAGCCATCGAGGTGCTCAAAACCCGCGTCGGTGCGCGCCGCGAGATCTATCTCTTTACCGACGGGCAGCTCGTGGGCTGGCATGGGTTGGCCGACATTCGCAGTCGACTAGAGAAAGCCCGCGATGAAGTGCAGGCCCATCTCGTCTTCGTAAACGAGCGAGCGACCCGCAATCTGGCCGTGCGCGACCTTCGTCTCTCCAGCGGACTAGCTCCGGTCGATCA
>CAMAVD010000250.1 GCA_945861575.1 Akkermansia muciniphila | reverse complement strand
CGCCAGAGCATGTTGGGTGATGGAATTAGCCACGCCGTTCTGCCAGGGCTCGCTATTGCTTTTCTCATGACGGGTTCACGCGACATCCTTCCCATGGTGTTGGGCGCGGTGATCGCGGGTGTGCTTACCGCGGTTCTCAGTCAGGCGGTGCAACGTTTGGGGCAAGTGGAAAGTGGGGCCGCACTCGGTGTGGTCTTCTGCGGCCTCTTTGCGGTCGGCCTCATTCTGATTCGAGTCGCCTCGGACAAAGTCGATCTTGACGCGGACTGCGTGCTCTATGGATCCATAGAGACGGCGGTGGTGGATGTGGGGCGAGTGCCCCGGGTGGCCTGGATCAGCGGAGGGCTCCTTCTCTTCAATGGTCTTTTGGTTTTGCTCTTTTACAAGGAGTTGAGACTGGCCGCGTTCGATCCGGCACTCGCGACCACACTGGGCTTTAACGCCGACATGATCCGACTCGGTCTAACTCTGGTCGCCTCGGTCACCACGGTGTTGGCGTTTGAGAGCGTGGGAAGTATTCTCGTGATTGCGATGCTGGTGGTGCCTGCAGCCGCCGCCTCCATACTGACCCGGAAGCTGCACTGGCTGCTCGCGCTCGCACTTCTATTCGCTGCTCTTAGCGCTGTGATCGGCCATGTTGCGGCGATTACCTTGCCAGGCATGGCGGGACGCCTGCTCGGGCAGCCTGCGATCGGCTCGACCAGCTCTGCAGCCATGATGGCGGTGTCGGCTGGCGGGATTTTCTTGGCGGCCTGGATGCTGTCCTGGTTTTTGAGGGTGCGCGCTCGCACGCGCTCCCAAGGGGTGTGACTTCGCGCGTCATCCTACGCGGAGCCCCATGACAACTTGACGGCATTGTCCCTCTCCCTCTTCAAGAAAACCATCTCCAGATCGGCTCTTTTCCGCAGGAAAATATCTAGCAGCCTGTCACGACAATTCCTAAGAGATAACTCAGCACAAACGAGCTTCACAGCCGGACGTACATCCGGTGGGGGGGTAAGTCCGACAGGCTGCTAGGTAGGGTCTCTATGCGCGAGGAAGGTCCTTGCGGTCCTTGCGGAGCGCCGTGGCCTGGTTGCGGCAGGTGCGAACAAAGGTTTCCTCAGTATGGCTCAATTTGCGGGTCTTGAGATGCGCAACCACCCATTGGCGACGAAGTGACTTCAGACCCATGGGTCTCATCTTCAACTGCCCCCGAGCCAGTTCGACATCCGCCACCCAAGGCGCCAATACGGACACCCCTAAGTTTAGCCGCACCATTTCTTTAATCGCCGTCAGGCTCCCCACCTCCATGGTCAGTGCGGGGCTGATGTCATAACCTTCAAGATACCGCAGCACCCGTTGAGCGCAGGGACTGTTTCTTTGGTTGAGAATAAGGGGCTGTTTGCGGATTTCTTCCTTGGACAACGGCTGACTGGAATTCCAGCGATGTTTGTCTGAGAGGGTAAAAAGCAGCTCATCCTCGAAGAGTGCTCGGCTTTCTAGGTCCGTTTCCTTTGGATCCTCCACTCCGATGGCCAGATCGATACGGTGAGTTCTGAGGTGGCGGGCCAGTTCCGGCATGTCTCCGTTCTCGAGAACCAGCTGAAGCTTGGAAAACTCCTTGGTCATGGCGGCGAAGACCGCTGGCAGAAACTGCTGGCAGAGGGTTGTGGACGCTCCAATCCGGAGCCAAGTGTTTCCCCAGCGGCTTAATTCCTTGACGGATAGCGTGGCTTGCTCGATGGCCTGCAGGGGTCCTTCCACTCCGGCCATTAACTGTTCTCCGGCTTGGTTCAGCGCCATGCCACTCCCGCTTCTGTCAAAAAGACGACAACCCAGCTCTGTCTCTAAGGCCTTCAGGCCGTGGCTGAGGGCGGAGGGGGTGAGGTGGAGTGATCGGGCGGCTTTGACGAGGCCGCCACTCTTAGCGATTGCGAGAAACACTTTCAAGAGACGTGTATCCATGCTTCAGGGTACGGAGGTGTTTGGTGAGCGGGTGCTCAGATGGTATGCATCGTCTTGCTCAGGTTGGGCAAGCTTCTGCAGAACATATGGTGGCTTCTATTCAATGGGTGCTTTGTGGAGGCCTCTTTCGGCCATCAACGGGACTGTCGCAAGACTGAGGCCACCTGATCCGGCCTCGTCTCGACGACTTGTATCAACGGAGCGAAATGCATCTATTGAAGATAATTCATCTATGCAGTGAATTTAAACCAACCGTCGCCAGACCCGCTTCTTGGGGTCTGGCACACCCTCTGCATGCAAGTGTTGCAACAACGTCGGTGGTGACGCTTCGCCTCCGGTAGGCTCCCCCGATGCCATTGCATGGGCGCAACCGTGAATCAGCGGTCGCCCTCAACCAACCACACTGAATGAAACGAACAAAACGTAAGACGGCAGTCGGAAGAATGATCAAGCTCGGCTGGGCTGGTACTGCGGCCTTGGCAGGTATAGGTTTGTCGTC
Source organism: Akkermansia muciniphila (assembly GCA_945861575.1). Classification (GTDB taxonomy): domain Bacteria; phylum Verrucomicrobiota; class Verrucomicrobiia; order Limisphaerales; family UBA11320; genus UBA11320. The sequence continues at coordinate 4,427 of CAMAVD010000250.1, read as the reverse complement.
TGGGTCGGCTCTGGCCCAGGACGCAACCCGAGTGGACAAGGTCGAGAAGGAGAATATGGAGCTCAAGAAGCGTCTCGAGGCTCTTGAAAACCTGGCGAAAAAGGAAGGGATCATGACCTCCGCCGACGGGACGAAGGCAGTCTCGGCGATGTCTGACATCACCTTGTCCGGTTTCGTGACCACCTCCTACTTTTACGACAGCAGCGTTCCCGGTGACCGAGTTTCCAACGGCTATCTGTGGAACAATAGCCACAACGCCTTCTCGCTCAACAAGGTTAAGCTCACGCTGGCCAGCAAGCCAGTCGAGCGGACTGGTGAGAGTTGGGATGTCGGATTCAGAACTTCACTCATCTTTGGTGAGGATTCCGGTGCCGTCAACACGGGCACAAGTGTGACGGGACTAAATAATGTCCGTGAGGCTTACGTAGAGTTGAACGCGCCCATCGGCACTGGGTTGAACATCCGGGCCGGACAGTTGATCTCTCTGCTGAACTACGAGTCGGGGGATGGCGGCGCCGCCAATGCAAACTTCTCGCAGGGCTATCAATGGTACTACACCGGAAACGGGCCATCGGCGGGCGTGCAGGCGGGTTACAATCTGACCGAATCGATCGATCTGAAGGTCCGGGTTCAAAACGGCCTCTATGCAGGTCCCGTTGACAAAAACAACGCTAAGACCGTTCTTGCTGCGCTTGGCATCAAGCCCGATGACAAGACTTGGATCAGCCTGATTGGTTTTGGTGGCGACGAAAGCGCTGCGATGAACGTGATGGGGGCTTCGATGCTGGCTGGGCGGACCTTCGGGAAGAAGGTGACCACCGGATTCGAATTCGACTACTTCAAGTTCAACAAACATTTCGGTGCTGCAGATGCTGATCTGTGGTCCGTGGGCGGCTGGTTCGGCTACGATTTCACCGAGAAGGTGGGATTGGCGCTGCGTGCTGAGCATCTCCGGGATCCTGATGGCGGTGGACTCAAGGGAATCGATGTGGGAGGTCGTGCGGGCAGTGCCTTCGCATCGACCGACACCAGCGGCAACCTGACAAGCGTTGCTCTGACACTGAACCTCAAGCCGATGCCCAATGTTAAGATCCAGCCTGAGATCCGCTACGACACCACCACCTACAGTGGTGCCTTTGATGGTCAGGACAAGCGCTTCCTGATCGGCATGGGTGCTACCTACGCATTCTAATCACTCTCTCACTTATAAATCCATTTCAGAGCTTTTCACTGACATGAAAATTCGAACATCACTCTCTCTGCTTCTAGCTTCGGCGTTTGCCTTTGTCTCTCCTGAATCCCAGGCTGCCTCCACGGTCAAGGTGGGTATCCTTCACTCCCTGAGTGGGACCATGGCGATCAGTGAGACATCCCTAAAAGACGTCCTGCTGTTTACCTTCAACGAGATTAACAAAGCCGGCGGCATCAAGGCGGGTGGCCAGAGCTACATGATTGAGCCGGTTATTGTGGATCCTGCCTCGAACTGGCCTCTCTTTGCCGAGAAAGCCGAGCAACTGCTTGCCAAGGACAAGGTATCCGCGGTCTTCGGCTGTTGGACCTCGGTGAGCCGCAAGTCGGTGCTTCCTGTTTTTGAAAGACTCAACGGGATGCTCTTTTACCCGGTGCAGTATGAAGGAGAGGAGCTTTCCAAGAACATCTTCTACACAGCTGAAGCCGTAAATCAGCAGGCGATTCCTGCCGTGGACTACATGTTGGGTGAGGAGAAGAAAAAGTTCTATCTCCTGGGCTCCGACTATGTTTATCCCCGCACGACGAACAAGATTCTGAAGCAGTATCTGAAGTCCAAAGGGATCCCGGAGTCAGACATTGAGGAGATCTACACTCCCTTTGGTCACACGGACTATCAGACCATCGTTGCCTCCATCAAGAAGTTCGCCGCAGCAGGCAAGGCCTGCGTGATCAGCACACTGAACGGGGACACCAATGTTCCCTTCTTCAAGGAGTTTGCCAACGCTGGACTGACCTCCGAGAACTGCCCGGTGGTCTCCTTCTCCATCTCGGAGGATGAGTTCCGCGGACTTCCGGCGAAAGACCTAGTGGGTCACTTCGGCTGCTGGACCTACTTCATGAGCCTAAAAACTCCTGAGAACACCAAGTTCGTGAAGGATTTTCAGACCTGGTTGAAGGCTCCCGTGGTTACAGGCGTTGATTACACCGTGAGTGGGGTTGACGGCAAAGGTCGCGTGACTTGCAGCCCGATGAACCTGTCCCGCATGGGCGTTTATCTTTGGAAACAGGCGGTGGAAAAGGCCGGAACTTTCGATGTCGATAAGGTGCGCGATGCTCTGATCGGCCAGAAGTTCAAGGGCCCTGCAGGTGAAGTTACCATGCAGGAGAACCACCACTTGGTGAATAATGTGTACATCGGTGAAACACTCGCTACCGGACAATTCAAGGTTATCCGCACCCTCACTGGTGTCGCTGGCGAGCCGTTTAGTGCGAAGTTCCTGACCTCGAAAACGGCGAGCAACTGACCGCACGCTCTCAAGCGGGCGCGGGACGTCGCGCAGCGAGTGCGGACGTCCCGCGTCCTGCCCTTTGTCTGAAAATAGTTCACCGAATACAATGCCCATTTCCACCTGCGTTTTGACACTCCCTAGACTCGTGTTGCTCTGTGTCTCTCTGGGCTCCGCAATCCTGTTCACCCCGTTTTCATGGGCCGCTGAGACTCCGTCCGAGAACGCACGAAAAGAGTTTGTGAGGGCTGTGCTTTCGGAAAGCTTTTCTGAACGGGAGATTCTTCTTCGAAGTCTGGTCGGATATCAAGACTCCCAGGTGGAACAGGGTTTGATTGCCTGGCGGGGTGGCTCTCTTTATCTTCACGAAACCAACGCGCTAAAAACTCCCTTTCTTCTGGAATCACAGACGGATGCCGACGGCAATGCAAAGGGGTTACAAGTCATTGATGGAAAGTATGTCCTGGATTCTGCGGGGAAGCCGCAATTGTTCTCACAGACGGACCTGACGGCTGTAGATGCCGACGCAAAGCTTCGCCGGGTCATCAAGACCACTCTTGATCTGTATTCCCTGGGTCACTCCAATCTCATGATGAGGCGTGATGCTATCATCAAGCTGGGGCAGGCACAGGATCCGAGCTACCTGCCTCACTTTCGAGGGAGTCTGAAAGACCAGGATACCCCGGAGATCAGAAGGGCCTTGCTGGAAGCCATCGCGGTGACGGAGGCATCGGACCCTGACGAGAAGGTGCGGGTCCCGGCCATCACCACGCTGGGTAAACTCCGCTCTGTGAACTCCGTGAGCATCCTCCAGGCACTTTTCGATACGGCCCGCAAGGAGCCTGTGAAGGCGGGAGAGGAAACGATTCGCAGCCTCCGCATCGCACTCGCAGAGATCGATAGATATCTCTGGTGGGGAACGCTATGGGGAACGATCTTTCGGGGTCTTAGTCTTTCGGCAGTTCTGCTGGTAGCTGCTTTGGGTCTCGCCATTACTTTTGGCCTGATGGGTGTCATCAACATGGCTCACGGTGAGTTCATGATGATCGGCGCTTACACGACCTACGTGACGCAAACTTTTTTCGCAACTTGGTTCGGCACCAGCGGTTTCGGATTCAACTGCTACTTCGTGGTGGCCTTGGGGGCTTCCTTCGTCGTGGGTTGTCTGGCGGGTTTGGTTTTGGAGCGGGGGGTAATTCAGTTTCTTTACCGGCGTCCCCTCGAATCGCTCCTGGCCACCTGGGGTGTCAGCTTGCTTTTGCAGCAACTGATGAGGCACATCTTTGGAGCTGCCAATGTTCAGGTGAGCTCCCCGGGTTGGCTGACAGGGAGCTTGGTGCTTAACGATGTGCCCTTCGCATACAATCGCGTCTTCGTAATCGTTTTTGCCGGCCTCACCGTGCTGGGAACTTATCTCATCCTTACGCGGACCCCTCTTGGTTTGCTGATCCGGGCCGTGATGCAAAATCGGGCCATGGCCTCCTGTATGGGGGTGCGAACCTCTCGGGTGAACATGCTCACCTTTGCCTTTGGTAGCGGTCTCGCCGGTACGGCCGGGGCTTGCCTTTCTCAAATTGGAAACGTGGGTCCCAGCCTGGGCCAAAGCTACATCGTGGACTGCTTTATGGTTGTCGTTCTCGGGGGGGTTGGAAACACCCTTGGAACCGTCTCCGCCTCCCTTGGGGTGGGGGTTACCGACCAGATTCTCCAGCCCTGGCTGGGGGCCGTGATGGGTAAGATCACCGTGCTGGCCGCCATTATCCTGTTCCTCCAATGGCGGCCAGCCGGTCTATTCGCGACGCGATCGAGGAGCCTTGACTCATGAAGTCGATTTTCTCTCGTCGGGAGGGCTTCTGGATTGTCCTTCTGTCGTTCATCGCGCTGGTTCTCTTGCCGTCACTGAATGCGTTCCTTGCCCCGGAGAGTGTTCTGCATGTGAGCACCTTTTCA
>CAMAVD010000249.1 GCA_945861575.1 Akkermansia muciniphila | reverse complement strand
GGATGAGCTGGAAATGCGCACTGACGGGCCTTCCCTACGGGGGAGCCAAAGGAGGTATCGCCTGCAATCCGCGCGAGATGAGCCGTGGAGAGCTGGAGCGACTCACCCGGCGTTATACCCAGGAGATGATCCCGTTCATCGGGCCTCAGGTGGACATCATGGCTCCCGACGTCGGCACCAATGAGCAGACCATGGCTTGGATGATGGACACCTATTCGATGCATGTAGGATACACGGTTCCCAGCATCGTTACCGGTAAGCCTGTCGCCATCGGCGGTTCTCTAGGCCGACGCGAAGCAACCGGGCGAGGGGTCGCTTATCTCATCAATCGGGCCATGGACACCATAGGTATCACCGCCAGCCAAGCAACGGCGGTCATCCAAGGCTATGGCAATGTCGGATCCGTGGCGGCCCTCTCTCTCGCCAAATATGGGGTCAAAATCATCGCCGTCAGCGATGTCCAGGGCGGACTGATCAATCCGAATGGCATCGATGTCTGGGCATTGGAGGCCTATATGGAAAAGCACCTTACCGTAGTAGGATTTCCCGGTGCCGACCCCCTTCCGAAGGAAGAACTGCTCCTCACCCCCTGTGACATCCTCGTCCCCGCGGCTCTCGAGCGTCAAATCACCGAGCACAACGCGCAAAAGATCCGCTGCCGCATCCTCGCGGAGGCTGCCAACGGGCCGACCACTCCCGAGGCGGATCTCATTCTTCAGCAGCGTCCTGAAATCTTCGTCATCCCCGACATCCTCTGCAACGCGGGCGGAGTCATCGTGTCCTATTTTGAGTGGGTCCAGGATCTCCAGAGCTTCTTCTGGAGCGAAAGCGAAGTGATGGACAAACTCTTCAGAATCCTGGAAGGAGCCTTTACCCAGACGCTAACTCTGGGACGAAAGCAGGGGCTGCCCTTACGCCTCGCAGCCCTCAGCCTGGGGATCCGTCGGGTCCAGGAGGGAAAACGACTGCGCGGCCTCTTTCCTTAGTAAACCGGCTTCGATCCGCTTGACTGGATGCGGGTCTTCCCTAAGAGTCTGACCCCGAATAAGACAGAGTAAACCGACAATCAAACGACCGCCCCCATCATGAGTGATCCGGCCCAAGCTTTGCGCGACTTCAAACCGTCCAAGGAATTTTTCATCGGCATCGATTCCGATGGCTGCATTTTCGACAGCATGGAGATCAAGCACAAAGAGTGCTTCACCCCCATGTTCATCAAGCACTTCCACCTTCAAGCCATCAGCAAATATGCCCGCGAAGTTTGGGAGTTCGTGAATCTGTATTCCAAGGACCGCGGAGCAAACCGTTTTCCCGCCCTGGCACGCGCGGTGAAATTTCTCGACGCCCGCGGGCCAGTGAAAGCGCGGGGAGTGACGCTTCCAAACATCACCGGACTGGAGGAGTGGATGAAGCGTGAAACAAAACTCGGGAACGCCACCCTGAATTCCGAGGTCGCCAACGGCAACACCAGCCTCGCCCATATCAAGGTGTGGAGCGATGCCGTCAACCGGACGGTCGAAGATATTGTCCACGGGGTCCCCCCCTTCCCCCTGGTCCGCGAGACTCTCGTCAAGCTGACGGGGTTCGCCGACGCCATGTGCATCTCCCAGACACCGGCGGACGCCCTCAAGCGCGAATGGTCTGAACATTCGATCGATGGGTTTGTTCAAATGATCGCCGGCCAGGAAATGGGCACCAAGACGGAGCATCTAAAATTCGCAGCAACCGGTAAATATGCTCCCACAAAGATTCTCATGATCGGGGATGCCCCAGGCGACTTCAAGGCCGCCAAATCGAACGGCGCACTCTTCTTCCCCATCAACCCGGGCAAGGAGGAATCCTCTTGGGAACGCCTCCTGGGCGAAGGCTTGGACCGCTTCTACAAGGGCAGCTATGCAGGCGACTACGAAACTCAGCTGGTGAAAGAGTTCGACGCCTGTCTACCTGAGAAACCCAGCTGGTAAGCCGCGACAGATTCCCAAGCGCCGTGGCAGCATCCAGGCCACGGCGTTTTGATGTACGGCAAAAACGGGCGCATGCTGAGCAAAACATGGAAAGCGGAGAGTCCGCTCTCGCAGTAGCGTTTAACCGGCAGTTGCCATCGGAGATCCCGATGGATTGGGCGGTCGATGCCGCACCTGCTTCCTGAACTAAACGCTATGATAACACTCGCTCCGTTTTGCATCGTACTGTTCGCGGCCAGCCTCCCGCTCACCTACATGGTGATCATCCATCGCACGCTCACCGGTCCCGCCGCCACCGACGCCGCTTTCGATGCGACCGCGCCGACTCCGGAGCAGCGTCCGAGGGACGAGAGGATCGCAGGCACGTCGATCGCTGCAGCACAGCACGCGTAGTCCAGGGCGCGGCACCACGCGTGACCGAGCCCTTTCAGATCGACAGCAGGACAAGTAGGGGTTACTCTGCCTGAAGATAACCCTTATGATCTGTCCTCGCACAGCCCAACGGACCAGGCCGAACCATGCGATGATCGTTGGGCTGTGGCTCTTGGCAGTCAACCCCACCTGCGCTACAGCGGCAGAGATCACCCGAGGCCCGTATCTGCAAATGGGCACGCCGCAGGAGATTACAGTTCGCTGGCGCACGGATGAGCCCACGGCCAGCGTGGTGTACTTCGGAGAGGATCCCTCGTTTCAGTATCAGCTCGCTGGCTATCTCGAGCCCACCACAGAACATGAGGTCCGCCTGTTTGGATTGGAGCCCCACACCCGCTACCATTACAGTGTTGGATCCCTCTTTGAAACCCTCTCAAGCGGCCCGGACCACTCCTTTGTCACCGCACCCCCTGTCGGAAGCCGAGCGCCCATCCGTATTTGGGCCATCGGGGACTGCGGCACGAAAGGCTTAGCCTTAGTCGACCGGCAGGAGAAGGTTCGCAACGCCTTTTACGTATGGGCAGACCGGCGTCCAGCCGATCTCTGGCTGGCCCTTGGGGATAATGCCTACTATTACGGGGAAGACGATGAGTACCAGACGCAATTCTTTGACGTCTATCCACGGATGCTCCGCAGTGCCGTTCTCTGGTCCACCATTGGCAACCATGAAACCTACAGCCAGGATTCGGTAGGCGGCCTTCCCTATTTTAGAAACTTCACTCTTCCAGCCAAGGCTGAGGCAGGCGGGGTAGCTTCCGGCACGGAGCACTACTACTCCTTCAATCACGGCAACATCCATTTTGTTTGTCTGGACTCGGAAATCTTCCTCTGGCAACCCGGGGGTGCCATGGTCAAATGGCTGGAAGCGGATCTAGCAGCCCACACTTCGGACTGGGTTATCGCTTTCTGGCATACACCTCCTTACTCCAAAGGTTCCCACGACTCCGATGATGAGTTTGCGCTGATTCGAGCGCGAACACAGTTGGTCCCTGTCCTCGAGTCGCATGGAGTGGATCTTGTCCTCAGCGGCCACAGCCACATTTACGAAAGGTCCTATCTGCTTCACGGCCACTACGGCGATTCCACCACGCTCAGCCCTGAGATGATCTTGGATTCTGGAAGCGGTCAACTGGCAGATACGGGTGCCTACCGAAAGACCACCACAGGCCCAGAGGCACAGCAGGGAACCGTTTACGTCGTGGCCGGGAGCTCCGGGTGGGCAACGTTTCGAACCGGATTCCATCCGGCGATGTACTATGACGCGCTCAAAACAGGCTCCTTGGTCATTGATGTTGAAGGAGATCGCCTGGATCTCCAATTTCTGCGCGAGACCGGAGCCGTGGATGACCATTTCACTCTGATCAAATCCGACACCCCGGAGCCACTGCGCGTGACCCGATTCCAAATCGGACCGAGGGCCTTCACCCTCAGTTTCAGATCGCTTCCAGGGCGCACCTATCAGGTCGAAGTCAGCACAGACATCGCGTTTGCAGACTGGAATCGCGTCGGTTCACCCATCCAGGCAAACGGAGGTCTCGCTCAAGCCACACTTCCTCTTCAAGGGCAGCCTGCCTACGCATTCTTTCGGATTGTTGAGGTACCTTAGGATTTGCACCCCCTGATGCCGCATTCTTAAATTTTCATTCAGCAAAGCCCGTTTTCTATGAAAATGCTTACCTTACTCAGTTGAGCATGGACACTCCTCGTTTTAGAGCTAGATTGGACCGCGTGCGCATTTTGCTCGTAGAGGATGATTTCGGCATCTCGCAGTTCATGTCGATGGGACTGCAAAAAAATGGTTACTTAGTAGACGCTGCTGCCGAAGGGGCGAGGGGGCTTGCGCTTGCTCTCTCTACCGACTACGACCTGATCATCCTCGACCTCTTCCTACCGGACATGGATGGCATAGAGGTTCTCAAGAAGCTCCGATCTGCAGGACGCGCTACCCGGATCTTGCTACTCACCTCACGTGCTACCGTTCAAGATCGTGTGCAAGGTCTGGAGCTCGGCGCGGACGATTTTCTTCCAAAGCCCTTCGATTTTGTCGAGTTGCTGGCGCATGTAAGAGCCTTGCTTAGACGCACACCCTTGGACGTCAGCTCTAGCCTCTTGACCCTTGGAGATATCGAGTTGGATGCACGGCGCAAGTATGTGACGCGAAGGGGCAAGGAGATTCATCTCCCAGCGAAGCAGTTTGCCATCTTGGAGCATTTGATGCGGAATCCGAACCAAGTCGTGACACGCGCGGACTTGGCGCAAAGCATTTGGGCCAGCGAGCCCGGCTGCGCGACGAACAATGTGATCGATGTCACGGTCCACCTGCTGCGCGAAAGCGTAGATCACGGGCATGACTCCTCGATCATCCAAACCGTCCGTGGGGTCGGTTATCGATTGGTGACCGTGGCTGCGCCCTCGAACGCGTAACCCTCCGTTAGCGAGTCGGGGGGATCTCCGCACTCTCATCGTTCACTGGCTTTGTTTTTGCCCGCGTCAAACTCGGAAGACTCCCCCGGCTTCTTGGTCACCGTCCCACCGCTGAGGTTCACACCTACCCCAACTCCGACGCGGTCCATGATGCGGAGGGCACGTTGCACGCGCTGCGTGCCGGAGTCGATGTGCTGATGGAGATCGATGATCCGATGTTCCCGGCGCCAGGCATCCTCCGGCCAAGGCTTGGACATCTCGTCGCCTCGCACGGAGGAAGCGAGGCTGACCGCGGCGCACAGGACAGACGGAATCCGAGCCAGCAGGCGCAACGAACGAAGCAATGACATGCAAAAACCTAAGGAGTTTACCCACACTCCACGCAAGTCCGGCAGCGAGACATTCAGGGTTTCACTTTGACTCAACTCACAACGAACCCTAGGATCCGATCCGTACCGCTGAATGTCATTTACCGGATGGGAATACCCGTTTTTTTTGGCCGCAATCTTCGGTGTCTATTGGTCGTTGCGATTGCGAGGTCGTTGGTGGCTTCTCATGCTGAGCAGCTATGCCTTTTACGCGACCTGGGACGCCCGGTTTCTCGCACTACTTCTGTCCTCGACGGCGATCGACTACTTCTGCGGGCGAGCCTTAGCAGGCGAGCGTAGGCCGATCTGGCAGATTATCCTGGCCTGCTCTCTACCCGCTCTCTGGCTAGGCATATGCGCCCTTTCCGCCGGCATTCCAGGCAATCCTCTATCCTCGAGCTTACAGGTTACCCCGCGGCTGATCGGTCTGGCAGGGACGCTGCCATTACTCTTCACTTGCGCCTACATACTCTGTTGGAGACAAGGAGACGGGCGTGTCGGCAAAGCCTTCCTGGCGCTCAGCATCGGCAGCAATCTGGTGACGCTTGGCTTTTTCAAATACTTTAATTTCTTCCGTGACTCACTCCAGACTCTTCTAAGCTCCCTGGGATGGGAAACAGGCTGGCCGGCCAGCACGGTCATCCTGCCAGTCGCCATCTCCTTCTACACTTTCCAGTCCATCAGCTACGCAGTCGATATCTATCGCCGCAGAGGCGAACCCGCACGGGACTATGTGCTTTTTTCGGCCTATCTAGCCTTTTTTCCTCAGCTCGTGGCCGGGCCGATCGAACGTGTCGGGCGTTTTCTTCCTCAATTTGAGTCCCCACGAATCTGGAGGATGGATCATCTCCATATTGGCCTGCGTCTAATTGTCACGGGACTGTTTAAGAAGATCGTCGTCGCAGACAACTGCGCCGTTGTGGCGAACTACGCCTTCGATTCGAAAGATTCCATCGGTGGCCCCATGGCCCTGTTGGGCGCCCTCGCGTTTGCGTTTCAGATCTACGGTGACTTCTCGGGCTATACCGATCTAGCTCGAGGATCAGCCCGGCTGCTCGGGATCGAGCTCAGCAGCAATTTTGAGTTTCCTTATTCCGCGCGCGGCCCGGCGGAATTCTGGCAGCGCTGGCACAAAACGCTGTCCTCATGGTTCAGGGACTATGTCTATATCCCACTGGGAGGGAATCGGAAGGGGCCTGGGTTGGAGTTTCGCAATGTATGGATCACGATGGCGCTCGCCGGGATCTGGCATGGAGCCAGTTGGAACTTTCTGATCTGGGGATTTTACCACGCGGCAATCCTCAGCCTCTACCGGCTGTGCCGCCCCCTCTCTGCCCTGGAGACTGCCCCGTCCGGCATAGGGAGGGGGGCAGCGGTGGGCTTGATGTTCCTCTGGACGCTGCTCGGCTGGGTATTCTTCCGATGCACAAGTCTCCCTCAGCTTGGCCACTGGTTCGGAGCTCTCGGCGACTGGACGCTGCCCAGCCTCGCTTCTGTGGCTCGCCCGACGCTCTGGATCGCAATCCACGTAGCTCCGCTACTCCTGCTTCAATGGTCAACACGGGCCGCGCGGGATGAGATGGAGAACACGCATTGGCGCTGGCCGGTACGCGGACTGGCATACGCAGCCGCCGTGATGGCGATCGCATCGTCGTCGTCCCAGCATCAGGAATTTCTCTACTTTCAATTCTGATGACCGCGCGCCTCCTCTTCACTCGCTCTTTT